>JBJTDB010000365.1:0-13353 GCA_046092145.1 Planctomycetia bacterium
GGATCGCACCGGCCGACACGACCGAGCCGCTGGTCGTCACCTTCGCGCTCACGGGCCTGGGGACGGCCAGGATCGACGACGTGGCGGTGCGGGTCGTGGAACGCGACGGTGGCGGCACGCCGGCGAGCATCGTCTCGACGAGCTTGCCGGGCGGGGCTTGTACCGGCGGCGTGGTGATCCAGACCGGCGGCGTTTCGACGACGACCGGCGGCTCGGCGGGGTTGGCGGCCGCCGCGCGGATCGTGAGGCTCGCCGCTCCCGCGAAGGGCTCGGTCCGGGTCAGTTCGACAGCCGTTCGGATCGTGGCGTCGTTCACGGCGAAGTGACGCCAGCCGTTTTGAGCGAGTTCGTCGAGGCGTTCCATCTCGCCGCCGGGAAGGAGCGACGGGCCGCGGGAGGTCGTGGTGAGGGCGTCGATGAACCGCCAGTGTTCGGCGAGCGTGGCATCGGAAGCCGAGAGTGGGCTGGCCACCATCGAGCCGGTCGCGAGCACACCCCGTTCCCAGGCCAGCCGTTCGAGCTGGCTGCCGATGGCGATGGCACGCTGGAACTTCATCACGGCCGCCGCGGGATCCGCCGTCACCAGCGCCTCGGCATCGACGGCGTCGCGCTGGGCGGCGGCGAGCATCGAGGTGGCGGGGAGGGTGCCAAGCGCGGCAGGGGGCAGCCGGCCGAGGAGTTCGCCGCCGGCCGCGAGCACAAGCGCCGCCCGGGCCCGTGCCGAAGCGAGCGTGTAGGGCGCAAGCGAGCGGACTCGTTCCTGAATGTGCGCGGTGACAGCCGGCTCGCCGCTCACGAGCACCATCGCCTGCGAGTGAAACGATTCGAGCGTGACCGACACACCGCCCGTGACCCGACGCGTCTTGAGCGGCCGCAGGCCGGTGGGGCCGACCTCCCACGCCTTGTGGGCTTCGGGCATGCCGGGCACGAGGATCGTGAGGGGCGTCGCGTCGTCCGGGAGGTCGCCGTGGTAGTGGCGGGCCACGATCTGTGATCCCTGCACGCATCGCCATGCGAGCACGAGCCTCGCCCGGGCTGCTTCGAGCACTGCCGTCTGCACCTCCGGATCGCTCGACTGCCCGATGGAGGCGAATCGTCCGGCCGCTCCCCATGCCTCGGCGAGCATGAGCCGCATGTTCATGGCCTGCGCCGCCACGGCCCGCGTGCGGGATTCGGTATCGCTGCCGTCGATCCGCCGCGACGACGAAAAGAGGATGCCCCTGGCGCCCGCGGCGAGGGCCGCCGTCGCGGCGAGCGAAAGGCTTTCGGGATCGACGGCCAGCCCGGTGCCGCCGATGCCTGCCAAAGCCGCCGCCTGTCGTGCCGTCTGCGGATCGATTTCGGTCGAGAGCATCGCCAAGAGCGGCGTGCCGGGCCGCATGAGCCTGGGCCGCTCGCGGAGCCATGTCTGGTAGTCGAGCAGTTCGAGGCTCGTGCCGAGCACGGTGCGGCGCGCCACGAGCATGTCGGCGTGACGGGAGATCGCGCGGAGTCCTGAATCGGCGGCGGCGATGAGCGGTCGGCCGGCCCGCTGATCGCAGGCGCGGACCCGTCGTCCGCGCTCGGCAAGCTCTTCCTCGTGCTCGGCCATGAGGCCGCTGCCCATGTCCCACATGAGCACGCGATCCCAGTTGGAGGAAAAGATCGGCAGCGAGTCGGGATCGCGGACATCGACTTCGGGCAGGGCTGGCGGCGGGCAGATGATCCAGAGATTCGCGCGACGAGCCTCCTCGATCAGTTCACCCGATGCCGGCTCCCGCAGCCGTACGGAATTGAACCCCAGGCCGGCGATGCGTTCGAGCGGCTCGCCATTGTGGTCGAGAGCCCGCGGGACGAAGGGAAGCCCCGCCACCTCGAATACGCCGCGATTGAGCCCGCTCGGCGGATCGGCGGGGGCCTGGCTCGGCGCGTGCATCGGCTCGGCGGCGGCTGCATCGCGTACCGGCGCCGGGAGACCGCGGCCGGCGGCCGACGCGGCGGCGGTGCTTTCGATCACTCCTTCGACGAGCAGGTCATCGACGAAGATCTCGTATCGGCCGGGAGACGAGTAGAGTTCGAGTACGACATGCGTCGCGACGGCTCCCTCGAGGCTGCCCTGTGGGCCGTGCTGGGCCCGCAGTGCCGGCAGTTGTCGCAAGAGTGTCGCGGGCACGTCGCCGACCACGAGCCGTTGCCAGCGATCGATGTCGTCGGTGCTCATGCCGGGAATCAGCACTTCGACGGGCCGGCCGGTCCCGGCTGCCGGGAATGCCGGAAGCATCACCCGCACGGCGATGCGGATGTCGGGACGGTTGGCCCGCACCCAGACAGACGCCCGCAGTTCGTCGATCACCGCCGCCCGGCCGATCGGCACCTGCACGGTGAGTGTCGTGCCGGCCGTGGCGTCGATCACGAATCGTTCGCTCGCCTGGCCCCGTCGCGGCAGGTGGCCGCTCCGCTCGTGGGCGATCACCCGCGGGCTGGCGTCGGAGTCGCCCGGTGCCCAGGTCGTGCGAGGCCCGTCGCAGCCGTCGTCGATCGTCGCGGCCATCCCGACAGTCGCGCAGGCGATCCACCCGAGGCAGGCCATCGCCCGCATGCGTGGGCGCAGGCGATCCGCAGCTGTGGAATGGGAGGGGAGCATGGCGGGCCACCGACACGGGAACTCGGGGCGGCTTGTAGCAGCCCCCCCCGCACGGGCTCCAGACCACCATGCCGTTTTTTTGCCGATTTTGCCCAGTCTTCGCCGGATTTCCCCCTTGCGGCGGCCTCGCCATCCTGCACATTGCATGATGGTAGAGCGAGCCATGAGCACCCTGATTCCCACCACCGCTGAAGAAGCCGCCACCCGGCTCCTGGATCTGGACCTGATCGACCCGATCAGCCTGAACCGGATCTGGGGTGAGCTGGGGGGAACGAACGTCCCGCTCGAGACCTACTGCCAGGCCCTGCTTCGCCGTGAGCTGCTCACCCGCTACCAGGTCGAGCGGATGCTCAAGGGCGATCGCTACGGCTTCTTCTACGGCCGCGCGAAGGTGCTCTATCAGGTCGGGGCCGGGTCGTTCGCCCGTGTGTATCGGGCGGTCGATCGGGTCAATGGCTCGATCGTCGCGGTGAAGGTGCTCCGCAATCGATATTCCAACGACACCGCCCGCCGCGCCGCGTTTCAGCGCGAGGGCGCGACAGGCCGTCTCCTCGAGCATCCCAACATCGTGAGGATCGAGGACGTGGGGCAGGAGCATGGCTTCAGCTTCATCACGATGGAGTTCGTCGAGGGGCAGAACCTCCGCGAGTTGATCCGCTTGCGCGGGGCGCTCGACGTGCCGCGGGCGCTGGAGCTGACAAAGCAGATCGCGACGGGCCTGGAGTTTGCCCATGGCAAGGGAGTGACGCATCGCGACATGAAGGCGTCGAACGTGCTCGTATCGTCGTCGGGCGTCGCGAAGCTCGTGGACTTCGGGCTTGCCGGCGTGGCCGGTGCGACCGACAAGGCGCTGGCCACCGCGATGCCGCGCACGCTCGACTACGCCACGCTCGAGAAGGTCTCGAAAACCCAGAACGACGCCGTGAAGTGCGACATCTACTTTCTCGGCACGCTCGCCTACCTCGCCCTCGCGGGAACTCCCGCGCTCATGGACTCACGCGATCGATCCGTCCGCGCCGATCCGCAGCGGTATCTTTCGGTGATCCCGCTCAACGAGGCGGCGCCCCGCGTGCCTCGCGAGGTGGTGCAGGTCGTGGCGAAGATGATGCACCTCGACGCATCCGAGCGGATGCAGACCGCCAGCGATGTGAGGCGGGCCATCGAGGCGCTGCTCTCGCAGCTGGGCAACGCGTCGCCAGAGCCGGGCGGCTCCCGCGAGCCGTCGGCGGCCATGCCGGTGGCTGCCTCCGCGCCATCGGCCCCCCAGGTTCCGGTGGCCGAACCGGAGGAGCCGTCGCATGCCGCGCGGCCCGCTCCGCCGCGGCAGCCCGTGATGCTCTCGGGGCCTCGCTCGCAGCCCACGGTGATGCTCGTCGAAAAGTCGCGGAAGGCGCAGGAGAGCCTTCGCCGGTTTCTGGAAAACCTCGGCTATCGTGTGCTGGTCACGGAGAGCCCGCAGCGGGCGCTCACCCGGTTTGAATCCCAGCCCCCGCCCGCCGACTGCCTCGTCATCAGTGCCCAGGAACTGGGCGATGAGGCGGTGGCGGCCTTCAACAGGCTCACGAGCGACCGCTTCCTCAACGAAATCCCGGCGATCCTGATCGCCGGCACGAATCAAAAAGAGGTGCTCGAGGCGGCGAACTTCGACGACCGCCGCCGCCTGCTGCAGATTCCGATCAGCGCAGAAAAAATGGTATCCTTGCTCGAGTCCTTGATTCCCTCGACCGCGTCCGGTTCCACGGCAGCCGTTCGGTAGGCCCGATCGGGTGGTGTTTCCGAGGCTCCCCCTATCGCCGGCCGGCCCCAGTGTCTGCATCCCTCCCCTCCCATATCGTTCCGAAGGTCGTCATCGTCGGGCGGCCCAATGTCGGCAAGTCGAGCCTTTTCAACTGGCTCATCGAGAAGCGGATCGCGATCGAGGATCCGACGGCCGGCGTCACCCGCGACCGTCTCGTGCAGCGGGTCGATCTGGATGGCCGCATCGTCGATCTGGTCGATACCGGCGGCATGGGCTTCGACGATCCCGACGGCCTCACGGAGAAGATCGATCGGCAGATCGCGGCGGGGCTTTCCGAGGCGGCGGTGATCGTGTTTGTCGTGGAGGTTCGAAGCGGCCTGCTGCCGGCCGATCGGGAGGTGGCGCAGCGGGTGCGCAAGGCGGGGCCGCATGTGCTCCTGGTCGCCAACAAGGCCGACGATCCGAAGTTCGACATCCACGCTCATGAATTCGACGCCCTCGGCTTCGGCGAGCCGTTGGCGGTGAGCGTCCGGCAAAACCGCAACCGGTCCGATCTGGTCGATGCGATCGTGGAGCATCGTCCCGAGGCCTGGCCGGAGGAGCCGGAGGCGGCCGCCCTTCCGGAAATGAAGCTCGCGAGCGTCGGCCGCCGCAACGTCGGCAAGAGCACGTTCGTCAATTCCCTCGCCCACGAGGAGCGGGTGATCACCAGCCCCGTCGCCGGCACGACCCGCGACAGCGTGGACGTGAGATTCGAGGTGGATGGCCACTCGTTTCTGGCGATCGACACGCCCGGCCTGCGTCGCACCAAGAGCCGCACGACCGACATCGATTTTTATTCCACACACCGGGCGCAGCGGAGCATCCGTCGGGCCGATGTGGTGCTGCTTTTCTTCGATGCTGCCGAGCCGATCGGCAAGGTGGATAAGCAGCTGGCCGAGGAGATCGTGGAGGCGGGCAAGCCCGTCGTCCTCGTCGTCAACAAGTGGGATCTCTATGCGGCCGACGTGCGGAAGAAGGAGTGGACGGAGTATCTCCGCGACACCTTCCGTACGATGCCCTGGGCGCCCGTGAAATTCGTGACGGCGACGTCGGGCCGCAACGTGAAGGCCGTGGTGGACGTCGCGCAGCGGCTCTTTCGCCAGAGCCATGAGCGGGTGACGACGGGCCGGCTCAACTCGATCCTTCGCAGGGCGATCGAGCAGAACCAGCCGCCGGCCGACACCCGTGGCCGTCCGGTGCGGATTTTCTATGCGACCCAGGCCGAGACGGCCCCGCCCACGATCATGCTTTCGACGAGTGCGCCCCGGAGCGTTTCGGAGCCCTACCGCCGCTACCTGCTCGGCGTGCTGCGGAAGGAGACGCCCTTTCGCGAGGTGCCGATCAAGCTCGTCGTCCGTGGCCGCTCAGCCGGCGAGGCCGAGGACTGAGCCGGGGGCTCCCAGGGTCTGCTATTCTGAATCGCATGGTTGCCGACGTCTTTTCCACGATCCTCGTCCGGGATGGCATCCTCAGCGACGAGCAGCTCGCCGATGCGGTGAAGTCCGCGACGGTGTCGGGCAAGAAGCTCCACGACGAGGTGATGCGGCTCGGCTACGCCAAGGGGGATGTGGTGATGCGGGCCCTGGCCAAGGCCCATCGCGTTCCCTTCATGGATGTGGCGGGGCTGGAAGTGCCGCAGGAGGTGATCGACCGGCTGCCCGAGAGCGTGGCCCGGGAAAACACGATCTTCCCCGTCGAGCAGGAGGGAGATGCCATCCGGATCGTGACGAGCGATCCCACCGATCTCGACATCGTGGAGAAGCTCCGCTTCATCCTCAACATGAATGTCGATCTCGCCGTGTCGTCCCGCGAGCAGATCGTGGAGGCGATCAATCGCCACTACGGCATGAACGACGGCGAGAGCGGCGACTCGATGCTGCAGGAGTTCACCAACACGCAGATCGACTTCACGGAAACGACCGTGGAGGAGCAGGCCAGGCAGGCCGCGATCGAAGACACCTCCGACGCCCCGGTCGTGAAGCTCGTGAATCTGATCATTTCCGAGGCCGTCGAGCTGCGGGCCAGCGACATTCACATCGAGCCTTTCGAGGATCGGATCCGGGTGCGTTACCGGATCGATGGCCGGCTGGTGGAGCGAGATAGCCCGCCCCGCCGCCTCCTGGGCGCGATGCTCTCCCGCCTCAAGATCCTTTCCAAGCTCGATATCGCCGAGCGGCGCCGGCCGCAGGACGGCCGCATTCAGATCACGGCCGGCGACGGCAAGTCGTATGACCTCCGCGTGAGCGTGCTCCCCACCAACCACGGCCAGTCGGTGGTGATGCGGATCCTCAACAAAGACAACATCAAGGTCGGCGTGCGGCAGCTCGGGCTTTCCGAGCACGACTTTCGACAGTTCAAGAACCTGATCCGCCGGCCCAACGGCATCATCCTCGTGACGGGGCCCACGGGCTCGGGCAAGACGACCACCCTCTACGCTTCGCTCAACGAGCTCAACAAGCCCGACACGAAGATCATCACGGCGGAGGATCCGGTGGAGTATTACCTCACCGGCATCAACCAGGTGGAGATCAAGCACCAGATCGGCCTCGACTTCGCCCGTGTCATCAAGGCGATGCTGCGGCAGGCGCCCAATGTGATCCTCGTCGGCGAGATGCGCGACACCGAAACGGCCCAGATGGGAATCCAGGCCTCGCTCACGGGGCATCTCGTCTTCAGCACGCTCCACACCAACGACGCCCCAAGCGCCGTCACCCGGATGATCGACATGGGCGTGCCGGCGTATCTCGTGGCCTCCAGCGTGATCGCCGTGCTGGCCCAGCGGTTGGTCCGGCTCAACTGTCCGAAATGCAAGCAGCCCTTCCGGCCGACCGATGTCCAGCTCGAGGCGGCGGGGATCACGGAAGAGCAGCTGAAAACGGCCAACTTCATGAGGGGCCGGGGCTGCACCTTCTGCCAGCGGAAGGGCTACAAGGGCCGCCAGGGCATCTTCGAATTGATGGTCATGAATGGCAGGATTCGCGAGCTGGCCTTCCAGGGGGCTCCCACGCAGGAAATCCGCCAGGCGGCCGTGGCGGGCGGGATGTCGGTGATGTTCAAGGACGGCATCCGCAAGGCCCTGGCGGGGGTTACGACGATCGACGAGGTCTTCCGCGTGGCCAAGAAGGTCGAGGAGTAGGGCTCCTCCGGGCGGCGAGGCGGTTCGCTGCATTTTTCGGGATTTTTCGGCCGAATGAGTCCATAATGGAGTTGGAGACGGTCGGCGGCTGTCAGGGGCCCGGTCCGGTCGGCTTCATCACGCACATGACTCCGGCACACGCTGCACAATATGATCGTGGCCAGTCGTCCGTCGGATCTGATCGTTCCCGTTTTCTGGGGTGTCACGCATGAGCACGGCCGCTCCCTCACCGATCGTCGCGCAGGTCGAGAAGCTGCTGAAGGTGGCCGCTGAGAACAAGGCCACGGAGCTGCGGCTTGCCGGCGGTACCTCGCCGATGCTGCGGATCAACGACAAGCTCGTGCCGCTGAAGACCCGCCCGATCCCGTCCGAAGAGGTGCTGGCGATGACGGCGGCGATCCTGCCCCCCGGTGGCAGTCCGGCGTCGTTCGAGTATGAGTCGTCGTTTGGTTTCTATGCGGTCGCCCTTCACGACGTGCAGGGCACGAAGCTGCTCGTCCTGCGGCAGGCCGAACGGTCGGCCCCGGCGGCTCCTCCCCCGCCATCGGCGGTCTCCGGTGGCGACATGCCGCTGGAGCTCGACATCCAGGAGGATGAAAAGCCCTCGGCTGCGGCCGCCCCGGCCGAGGCGGCCGGCGGCGAGACCTTCGCGATGCCCAAGGCGGCCGAAGGCACGGTGCTCATCGACAAGCTGCTCACGGCCGCCGTGAAGAATGGCGTGAGCGACATCCACATCACGGCCGGCCTGCCGCCCGTCTTCCGCATCGACGGCCACATGCGGCCGCAGAAGACGAAGGTGCTCACGGGCGACGATACCAACGGCCTCATGAAGGCGATCACGCCCGAGCGGTGCCAGCTCGAGCTTGCCGAAAAAGGGGGCTCCGACTTCGGCTTCGCCTTCGGCGACATGGCCCGCTTCCGTGTGAGCATCTTCAAGCAGCGCGGCACGATCGCGATGGTGCTGCGTCAGATTCCCAACAAACTGCTCACGCCCGAGCAGCTCGGCGTGCCCCAGGTCGTGAAGAGCATGGTGGAGCGGCCCCGCGGTCTCTTCCTCGTGACGGGCCCCACGGGCTCCGGCAAGTCCACCACGCTCGCCGCCCTGATCGACTATCTCAACGCGTCGTTCGAGCACCATATCATCACGATCGAAGACCCGATCGAGTTCTATCCCAAGTCGCAACAGAGCACGGTCAACCAGCGCGAGATCGGCACCGACGTCCCGAGCTTCTCGGAGGCGCTGCGGCGGGCCCTCCGGCAAGACCCCGACATCATCCTCGTGGGCGAGCTTCGCGATCTGGAGACGATCGAGGCGGCCATCTCGGCGGCGGAGACGGGCCACGTTGTCTTCGGCACGCTCCACACGACCGGCGCCCAGGGCACGGTGAATCGCATCATCGATGCCTTCCCGACAAGCCAGCAGGAGCAGGTGCGCACGCAGCTTTCGACGGCGATCATCGGGGTCGTCTCGCAGACGCTCCTCCCCAAGATCGGCGGCGGCCGTGTGGCGGCCTACGAGATCCTCGTCTGCACGTCGGCCATCGGCAACCTGATCCGCGAAAACAAGACCTTCCGCATCAACTCGGCGATCCAGACCGGCGCGAAGCTCGGCATGCAATTGCTCGACGACCATCTCTTCCGGCTCTGGCACGAGCGGAAGGTGAGCGAGGAGAACGTGCTGGCCAAGTGTGCCAATCCCGCCGACCTGGCCGCCCGGATCGAGAATGCGAAGCAGGGCGTCTTCGAATCTCCTGAGGAGCAGGCCCGCAAGGGCGGCAAGGAGTAGCCCATGGCTATCAAGAAGATCGGCAAGATCCTGCTCGACCTTGGCCTCGTGGACGACGAGCAGCTCGAGAACATGCTCGAAGAGCAGAAGACCCGCGATGGGCAGCTGCTCGGCAGGATCGGCGTGCAGCTGGGCTACTACTCGGAAGAGCAGCTCGGGGAGGCGCTCGCCGAGCAGTGGAATACGGTCTTCGTGACCATCGAGGATCGCAAGATCGATCGCGAGGTGAAGGATCTCGTGAGCAACGCGATGGCCCAGCTCTACCGGATCGTGCCGCTGGAGCGGAATGGCGACGTGCTCACGATCGCCAGCTACGAGCCGCAGAAGCTCCACATCGCCGACGAGCTGAAGGTGCTCGTCGGCCTCGATATCCGCGTGGTGGTGGCCACCGAGCCCGACATCGCGAAGGTCATCAAGAAGCAGTATGAAGACGAAGACAGCATCGTCGGCCTGATCGAGCAGGCCGATAGCGATAGCGATCTCATCTCGGCGGCGCGGATCGCGCCGGAGAAGATGGATATCGCCGGCGTGGAGGCCCTGGCCGAGAGCGCGCCCGTGCGGAAGCTTTTGAACATGGTCCTCCTGATGGCGGTGAAGGAAAACGCCAGCGACATCCACTTCGAGCCCTTCGAAGACAAGTTTCGGATCCGGATCAAGGCGGATGGCGTGCTCCAGGAGATTCCCGATCCCTCGCCGCATCTGGCCTTCCCGATCACCACCCGCATCAAGGTGCTTTCGAATCTCGACATCGCCGAGCGGCGGCTGCCGCAGGACGGCCGGATCGAATTGATGGCGGGGGGCAATCCGATCGAGTTTCGGGTGAGCGTGCTCCCGACGCTCTTCGGCGAGAGCGTGGTGATGCGGGTGCTCGACCGGGGCGTGGTGTCGCTCAATCTCGAGAAGCTCGGGATGGATGCGGGGATCCTTTCGAAGTTTCGCGAGATGATCAAGCGGCCCAACGGCATCATCCTCGTGACGGGCCCGACGGGCTCGGGCAAGACGACCACGCTCTATTCCGCCCTCACGGAGCTCAACGACCCCGAGGAGAAGCTGATCACTACGGAAGATCCCGTGGAATACGACATCGAGGGCATCGTGCAGGTGCCGATCGATGCGGATATCGGCGTGACGTTTGCGGCGGCCCTGCGGGCGATCCTCCGCCAGGATCCCGACCGCATTCTGGTGGGCGAGATCCGCGACACGGAAACGGCCGAGATCGCGGTGCAGGCCGCCCTCACCGGCCACATGGTCTTCTCGACATTGCATACCAACGACGCTCCCTCCACGGTCACCCGGCTTCGCGACATGGGCGTGCCGCCGTTTCTGATCACGGCCACGGTGGAGGCGATCATGGCCCAGCGGCTCGTCCGCCGGATCTGCGGCAACTGCAAGGAGGAGATCCAGCCCGATGCCGACATGCTGCACGACCTCGAGCTTTCCAGCGACGAGGCCGTCGGCAAGAAGTTTTATCGCGGCCGGGGCTGCGACGTCTGCAAGGGAACGGGCTACAAGGGCCGCCTTGGTCTCTATGAATTCCTCGTGATGAACGACGAACTCCGGGATCTCGTGGCCCGCAACGCCTCCACCGAGGAGATCCGCGAGGTGGCCCGCAAGCATGGCATGGTCACGCTCCGCGATTCCGGCATGGCGAACATGTTCATGGGCAACACGACGGCCGACGAAGTGATCCGCGAAACCATCCTCGAAGCCTGAGCCGACTCCGATGCCAACCTTCCAATTCGAAGCCATCGACGCGACGACCGGCAAGGAGGTTCGCGACGTCATCGACGCCGCGACCGAGGCCGAAGCCCAGACGACGATCCGGCAGATGGGCTACCTGGTCACGAAGATCAAGGTGGCCAAGAAGGGCAAGGCGGGAGCGGCGGCCCAGAAGAAGCCCAGCCGTGCCTTCAGCTTCGGCAAGGCGAAGTCGAAGGATGTCGCCCTCTTCACGCGGCAGCTCTCGATCCTGCAAGACGCCGGCCTTCCCATCATGCGAAGCCTCAAGGTGCTTGCGGAGATGCAGAAGCCCGGCCCGCTCAAGAATGCCCTCATGGATGTCACCGACGAGATCGAGGGCGGTGCCACGCTTTCGGAGTCGATGAGCAAATGCCCGAAGGCGTTCGACCGGCTCTATTGCAACATGATCCGCGCGGGTGAGACGGCCGGTGCCCTCGAAGTGATCCTCCGCCGCCTTTCGGAATTCATGGAGCGGGCCCAGTCGCTCAAGCGGAAGGTGAAGGGGGCGATGGTCTATCCGATCGTCGTGGTGAGCGTGGCCGTCGGCATCCTCACGTTCATCATGCTGAAGATCGTGCCGCAGTTCAAAAAGATGTTCGACGATTTCGGCACGGATCTCCCGGGGATGACGCAGTTCCTGATCGACATCTCCAATTGGGTGGCGTCCTATTGGTGGTCGATCCCGCTGATCCCGTTCGGGTTTCGGATCTTCCTCAAGCTGATCTGCAAGATTCCCTATTTTCGGATGGGCTGGGACCTCTTCTCGCTGAAGGTCGTCGTCTTCGGCCAGCTCGTGGAGAAGAACATCATGAGCCGCAGCGCCCGCACGCTCGGCACGCTCCTGGCCTCGGGTGTTCCGATCCTCGAGGCGATCAACATCACGAAGGAGACCTCGGGCAACATGATGTTCGAGCGGCTCTTCACGAAAGTGTCGGAAGCCATCCGGGATGGCGAGGCGATCGCGAAGCCGCTGAAGACCTATTCCGTGCCGCCGCTCAATTTCGGGGCGTTCTTTTTCTGGACGCTGCTCGTGCCCGGTGCCGGCGCGCTGCTCTATCTCATGAAATACAAGAAGCCGGTCGTGGACGATCTTGTGATCAACATGGTGGACGTGGGTGAGGAGTCGGGCGAACTCGACACGATGCTCTACAAGGTGGCCGACGTGTATGACGAGGAAGTGGCGGTGCTCACGGAGAGCCTGACGAGCCTCATGGAGCCGCTGCTCATCGTGTTTCTGGGCGGTGCCGTGGGCTTCATCGTGATCGCCCTCTTCCTGCCGCTGATCAAACTCATCCAGACGCTGACGTAAAGTAAGACAGCTTTCCAAGCTGTCAAACAAATCGAAACCTTCGACCTGTCGTAACCACTTAATCAGGCACTCAAAACCATGCAACCACGCAACGCTTTCCGTCGCGGCTTCACGCTGGTCGAACTATTGGTGGTGATCGGCATTGTGTCAGTGCTGATGGCGCTGCTGGTACCGGCTGTATTTCAAGCGCGCGTTGCCGCAAAGAACGCCGCGATTCGGGCCGAAATCGATCTGCTCCACATGGCAATCATTAATTACCGAAATGAATACGGTGCGTACCCGCCATGCTTTGATACTTCCAATGGTGTTAAGCACATGAGGCGGCTGTTTGCGAGATGCGCGAACCCCCAGGCCCAGCTTCAACTTGCTCTCACAAACAAGAACAATGTCGTTCTGCAGTTAACCCCCAACAATGCTTTGAGTGTGTGGCTCAATGGGTACACCGGCGATGCCACGAGCCCAGTTGATCCTCTGCCAAATCGCAAGCGGCTGTACGAATTCGACATGCTTCGGGTTGATCAGACAACTTGGCAGTACAGTCCTTCATACGGGCAAGGGAAACCTTTCATTTATCTGGACAGTTCCCGATACCAGACGATCGACACGCAAAGCGTTGCGGGAGTTGGGCAGTGGTTTGTCTGGCGGAACGACGTCTTGTTCAGCCCAGCGACAAATGCGCCAAGCGGACCATTGACGAACAGTGCTGGTTATTTCAACCCAGAAACCTTTCAGATCATATCGGCTGGACTCGACGGTGAGTATTTCACCGATGATGACCTCTCGAATATGTGGCCTGCGACCTGGGGGCAATATAAGTTGGCTCTGGGCGGTTCTTAGAAAAGAACATCGCCGTAGGTGGGATGGCCCATCATGACTGCCCGATTCAAAACCTGCGTTTTTTTGTTGCAAGCGGCTCGCTTACACAGTAGCAGCGCTGCGTTTACGCTGATTGAAATGCTGGTTGTGCTGGTAATAGTTT
>JBJTDB010000366.1:0-7270 GCA_046092145.1 Planctomycetia bacterium
TACCGCTCGCTGCAGTTCTACTATTCGGGCCATCTCCAGGATCTCCAGCAGCGGGACTACCCGCGGATCGGCTACGACCCCGCCGAGAAACATGCCGGCCGGCAGTCGCTCCGCATCGGCTACGACGGCGGCAAGCCGGCCAACGTCTGGTCGCGGCAGACGCTGCCGGGCAAGCCGACGGCGCTCGGCGTCTGGGTGAAAGGCAACGAGACGCCGGACGAACTGTTCGTGTCGTTCGAGGACCACATCAATTTTTCGCTGCCCGCCTGGCAGCGCAACGCCAACTTTTCCGAAGCGAAGGTCTGCACGCTCGACTTCGCCGGCTGGCGGCGGTTTACCGTGCCCGTGCTGGGCGCGGGGCTGCAGTCCACCGGAAGCAAGGGCTCGACCACCGCGATCGACGCGCCGGTGAAGATCCTCGCCTTTTCCGTCCGCACGACGGTGGCCAAGGGACAAGAGGCGGGCGATCCGCGGCAGGTATGGCTCGACGACCTTTCCGTGCAGACGCAGGCGGCCGAGGACGGCCGGCTGTCGCTCGAACTCGGCTCGAATACCGCCGACGGTGATCTGACGGACGCGGCGTCGTTGTTCGTCAGCCTCGGCAACGGCCGGGGCGTCGACCTCGGCCGCGGCAGGCTCTCCCTCGCCGCCCGCGATGCCGAGGGACGGCCCGTGTGGACGCACACGCTCGATCTGCCGGCGCAGGCCGGGCAGTTCACGTCGGTCGAGGTGCCGCTCAAGGAACTCGCCGGCAAGCCCGTGGACGGGCCGATCGACGTTGATGTGACGTTCGCCGACGCGACCGTGCCCGGAGCCCGCATCGCCGGGCGGCAGACGTGGAAGCGCGCCCTGCAGGCCGCGGTGGTGCACGACTTCGAGCAGCGCGAGACCTACAGCGGCTACCAGCCCGGCGCGGTGACCACGTCGCGGGCCACGGTCGTCGAGGGTGGGGCGAACGGCAGCCCGCGGGCCCTGGCGCTGTCGGTCGTGCCCGGTCAGACAGGCAACTCGGTGCTCCTCCATCCGGCGATGCCGGGCGTCCTCGACCGGGTGGAGCTGATGATTCACGGCGGCAGCCGGCCCGTCACGCTCCAGCCATGGCTCATCGACGCGGCGGTGACGGGCGTCTGGCTGCGGAAGCACAACCTCTTCTGGTGTGATCCGATCACCGTCGACTGGCAGGGCTGGCGGAAGGTGACGATCCGCTGCCCGCCCGTGCCCGTGGGGTATTCCGAGAAGTCGCGACCGTTTTTGTTCGAGCCAGCCTATCCGCTGAACCTCGCGTTCGACGCCCGCACCGATGGCGATGGGCCCGTCGAGGTGCGGTTCGACGACGTGCGGGCGGTCACGCACCTGCCCCGCGACGCGTGGCACTCAGTCGAGATCGAGTATCCCGACGAAAGCCGCGTGCTCGCCCCTGGCAGTCCGCTGAGGGCGATCGTCACCAACTTTGGCCGCGAGGCGGCCACGTTCGACGTCGCGTTTCGGCTGCGGCACGCGCAGGGCTTCATCGCCCGCGAGGGCTCCCTGCCCTTGAAGATCGAGCCCGGGGAACGCCGCCACGTGACGCTCATCGACGGGTTGGCCGCGGGGGTCTACGAACTCGAGGTTGCGGGCATCGGCCCGCAGCCGCTCCGCGGCCCGCTCGTCGTCCTGCCGGCCGAGCGTTTCTTCGGCCCCACGCCGGAGACGGTGCTCGCCGATCCGCTCGCGCTGCGGCGGAAGCTGGGCCTGACCAACGAGCGGATTTATCTCGACTGGGACAATGTCGAGCCGGCCCCCTACGTGCGGCACTTCACCTGGTTCGACCAGGAGGCCGGCAAGCGGCTGGCCGTTCCCGACTCGCTCACGCTCGACCCGGTCGTCGGCTTCAGCGCCGATTGGGCCGGCCCCGAAGCCCGTGATGCGCTGGCGAAGGGTGTCTACACCCGTTACATCCCGAACATTCTCCAGGTGCCGGAGCGGCTCATCGACTGGAGCCTGTTCGTGCGGGAGCTGCAGCGGGAGTATCGCGGCCGGTTCGACCGCTGGGTGTTTTGGGAGAATCCCGACCTCGATCAGGCGCCGCAGAACATCCCGCCGGAACGCTACCGGCCGCTGCTCGAGATCTTCCATCGCTGGGTGAAGCTCTACAATCCGCGGTCGCGGGTGATCGCCGGCGGGTTCAACTTCGACAAGGCGCTCGCCTACCTGAAGAAGATCTCCGATCCGCACACCCTGCCCTTCGACGAGATCGCCATGCAGGTGAACCTCGGCGAGCTCTCTCCCGAGAAGGCCGACATGGAAGGCTTTCTCGACGATCTCAACGACCTGCTCCGGCTCCGCGAAACCCGTCGCACCGTCGCGATCACGGAACTCGACTGGGGCATCGGGCCGCTCGTGTCGCCTGTCGAGCAGGCGGCCTACCATTCCCGGGCCGCGCTGCTGCTCCATTCCAGGGCCGCGGCAGCCCACCATTTTCAGCTCGTGAACACCGGCTTCTCGCTCGACGGCTACGGCGTCTTCTACCGCCTTCCCTACGGCAACTCCGGCGATCTGCAGGCGTTCAAGCCGTCCTATGTGCCGAAGCCGGCCGCCTTCGCGCTCATGGAGACCCGCGGATTCCTCGCGCAGTGGCAGTATGTGACGAGCGTGGCCCTCGCCGATCGCAGCCTCGACGACGAGCGGGCGTATGTGTATCGAAACGGTCAGCAGCGGCTGGCGGCGGTGGTCTGGCGGGCCGTCCCCGGGGAGCGGGTCTATCGTGTGCCGGCCGCCTGGAGCGGGGCGGAGGTGCGCGATGCGTTCAATATGCCGGCCGACGTGACCGCGGGCCTGCGGGTGACGCCGTTGCCGCTGTTCGTCACGCTGCCCGCCGGATATCGGCTTGAAGACCTGCTCGAGGACCTGCGGCGGTTGCCGGCGGCCGATGGCAGCCATCCGGTGTGGCTTGATCTGCACCTTGCTGCGGACGACAGCCGCGCCCGGTGCCGCTACCAGGCGCAGGGGCAGCTCACGCTCGCCGAGCATGCCGGCCAGCTGCCGGGTTCGCGGACGGTGCGGGAGCCGTTCGTGCAGGGAATCCGGCAGGAGCAGTTCACGTTCGTCGCCCCGGAGGCGGGCACGGCGCTCCTGCGGCGACGATGGTATTTCGACGGCACGGGGCAGGTGCTGCACGTGTCGATCAACGGTGGCGCCGAGCAGCGGTGGAACCTCGGGCCCGGTCAGGACAACGCCCCCGGCGTGCGGGAGACGATGTTCGTGCTATCGGGATGCCGGGCGGGTGAGAACGTCGTGTCGGTCCGCTCCGACGCCCCGGTCAACGCCTCCGGCTACCGGATCGAGCCGCTGGCCGGCGGCGAGGTGCCGTTGGTGCGGCTCGGCGCGATCAACGCGCGGCAATCACGCGGTCGATTCCTGAACCACGCCAACGCCTCCGGCGCGCCGTTCTCGATCGGCAAGACGACCTATGACGACGGGATCGGCACCCATGCCACGTCGTTCATCGAGTATCCGCTCGCCGGTCAGTTCGAGCGGTTCGAGGCGACCTGCGGCATCGACGGCAGCACCGAGGGGCGGGGCAGCGTCGTCTTTCGCGTCTACGTCGATGGGAAGCTGCGGGCCGACACGGGCGTCGTCAACGGCTTCGATGCGGCAAAGTCGCTCACGGTCGACGGCCTCGGCGCGGCGGATCGGCTGATCCTCTCGGTCACCGACGCCGGCGACGGCGATCGCCACGACCTCGCGAACTGGGTGGACGGTAAACTGGTGCTCACGTCCGGCGCGAAGCCCGGCACCCCGGCGGAGAAATGACATGCATGGCCATCCGATGATCAACCGCACGGGATTTTCGTGGCTGCTGGCACTGCTCGTGCCGATTCTGGAAGCGGTCCCGCAGGCGGCGACCGCCCAGGAGAACTGGCTCGACAAGGCGGCGAATCAGACGATCACGACGTTCGACGGCACCGGTACCGATGGCCAGGAGGATCTGCAGCAGGATCGGCGGGGCAAGGTGATCGTGCGGCGGATCAAGCCGCAGGCAAAGAGCGACTGGAACACCGACCCCACCGCCCTGCCCTACTTCTTTTACCAGATCCGCGAGCGGACCCAGGGCCGCTTCCCCGTCTACCTCGACAACGAGGGGATCGAGCTCACCGGCGACGAGATCTTCGAGCATCCGATCATCTACTTCACCAGCCACTATCCGTTTCTGTTCAGCGACGAGGAGCGAGACAATCTCAAGAAGTTCCTGGCCCGCGGGGGCACGCTGCTCCTGGACGACTGCACGGGCTCCGGCCCGTTTGTTGATGCCGTGCCGGTGAACGTCCAGCGGATCATTCCCGGCGCCGAGCTCAAGCTCATGCTCAAGGACACGAAGGAGTTCGGAGGGCTGTTCGACCTCGTGTACAAGCTCGAGGGCATGCCGGAGTTGAAGGAGCAGTTCATGCAGCCGTTTCAGGCGGCGTCGCTCAACGGCCGGCCGGCGATCCTGGTCTGCCCCAACGACTACGGCTGCTACTGGGAGGTGTCGTCGCCGCCGACGGCGCTCAACCCACTGGGCAACGCGGCCCATAGCGAGACCTCGCCCACGGTGCAGAAGGGCCGCGAAGAGGTCTATCAGCTCAGCATCAACTGGCTGTTCTACGCGCTGACCCACTGACCGGCGGATCATGGCTGCGGCCCGTTTCGTCGGGGCCGATCGACCTTGAGGCCACCCCGGAGGATCGGCTACCGTCCGCCACCCTCGGAGATCCCAGCCATGGCAACGGCCCGGCGTGGTGCATGTCGGTCCCTGGCGTTCTGTGCCGCGCCGCTGCTTTTCGTGCTCGCCGCGATCGCGGCCCCCTGCTCCGGTCGTGCCGATGACCCACTCGGTCGATCGCCAACCGGCACGATCCCAGGCCATCCCGCGCTCGTCCGGTCACCGCGGCACACGACCACGGCACGCGGCCATCAGGGCGATGCGGTCAACGTGGCCCTCATCGGCACCGAGGATGATCTCCACCGCACACTCGCGGCAGCCGGCTGGTATGCGGCCGACCCGATCACGCTGGAGACCTCCATCCGGATCGCGGCCGACTGTGTTCTGCGGAAGCCTTATCCGCATGCGCCCGTGAGCGATCTCTACCTCTGGGGTCGCACCCAGGATGCGGCCTTCAAGCAGCCGGTGGGCAACAGCCCGGCGCAGCGGCACCATGTTCGGTTCTGGCGGTCGCGCGAGCTCGATGAGCGGGGTCGGCCGCTGTGGCTGGGCGCCGCGACGTTCGACGAGCGGGTGGAAATCAGCCGCACGACCGGTGGCGTCACGCACAAGATCGGCCCCGACATCGACAGGGAGCGAAACAAAATCCTGGCCGACACCCTGGCGGCACGGATGCTCGACGGCTACTACTGGGTCGATCAGTTCCATGTGCAGGCCGAGGGACGCAACGGCGGTGGCGACGCCTACCACACCGATCGGCGGCTCGCCGTAGGCGTGATCGATCTGCGTCGTTGACGCCGGGAACCGCGGAAGACGCATTTCTTTGTGCCGTGGCCGCTCCTCGAGCGGCAGGTCCCGTCTCGCAGCAAGCTCGGGCGTATGATCCCTGGCCACGGAGGGCATCGACCACAGCCCTTCGAGATCCAACCCCATGCGTCATGCGTGGCATGCACTCCCGGTCGCCACGGTGGCGGCGACGCTCGGCGCCGACACGGTCGCGGGGCTCTCCGCGGCCGAGGCGGCCCACCGGCTCGAGCGCGACGGCACGAACACGTTCATCGAGCCGCCCCCGGTCCCGCTCTGGCGACGGGTCGCCCGCCAGTTCGGCGAACTCATGATCTGGATCCTCATTGCGGCTGCCCTCATCGCCGCGGCACTCGGCGAGTGGGCCGACACGACCGCCATCACCGCCATCGTGCTGGTCAACGCTTTCATCGGCTTCTTCCAGGAGGAACGCGCGACGCGGGCGATCGAGGCGCTCGCGAAACTCTCCGCACCGATGGCCCGCGTCATTCGCGACGGCGGCCGCGGCCTGACTCCCGCCCGCGACATCGTGCCGGGCGACCGCATCATGCTCGAAGCGGGCGACCGAGTGCCGGCCGACGCGAGACTTGTCGAGTCTCACGCCCTCCGCGTGCAGGAGGCGGCGCTGACGGGTGAGTCGGAGCCTGTGGAGAAGCATGCCGACGCGATCGTCGCCGACGATGCCCCGCTCGGCGATCGGGCGACGATCCTCCACTCCGGTACGGTCGTCGCCGGCGGCCGCGGTGATGCGATCGTGGTCGCCACCGGGATGGCGACCGAACTGGGCCGCATTGCCGGCCTCCTCCAGCGGGCTCCCGCGCAGGCCACACCCCTGCAGCGGCGGCTGACCGAACTCGGCCACGTGCTCATCGTGATCTGCCTGGCGATCGTGACGGTGATCGTCGGCTTCGAGATCCGCCGCGGTGGCAGCCTCTGGGATGTGTCGCTGCTGGCAGTGAGCCTCGCCGTGGCGGCCGTGCCGGAGGGGCTGCCGGCGGTCGTCACGCTCGTGCTCGCGATCGGCCTGCAGCGGATGGTGGCCCGCAACGCGCTGGTCCGCCGGCTCCCGAGCGTCGAAACGCTCGGCTCGGTGACGGTCGTGTGTTCCGACAAGACGGGCACCCTCACCCGAAACGAAATGACCGTCCGAGAAATCGTCGCCGGCGGTCGAACCTACCGGGTCACCGGGACGGGCTACGCGCCACATGGCGACTTTCTCGCCGAAAGCGATTCAGGAATCGCCGTGGATGCCGCCGCCGACGCCGATCTGCGGCGGCTGCTGGTGATCGCCGCCACCTGCACCAACGCATCGATCGAGCCGGGGGGCGACGCCGCATGGCGGGTGATCGGCGACCCGACGGAAGGGGCGCTCGTCGTCGCCGCGCTCAAGGCGGGCGTGGCGCGGGATGAATCGTCGGAGCGTCTCCTCTTCGAGATCCCGTTCGACCCGGAGCGGACGACGATGTCGGTCGTCGTGGAACGCCCCGACGGCACGCATGTCATGTATTCCAAGGGCGCGCCGGAGGCGATCCTGCGGGGCTGCACGGCCGAGCAGTCGGAGGGCATGATCGTGCCACTCACCGACGAACGCCGGATGGCGATCCTCGAAACGGCCGGGACCATGGCCCGCCGCGCGATGCGAGTGCTGGCGCTGGCGTGGCGGCACCACCCCCCGCGGGTCGGCGCGGGCCGCGGTGCCGCCGCCCCCGAGGACGACCTCGGCGTCAGCCGACGGGGGGCGCGGAGCGATGCGCCGCGGGACGCGGCGCGAGGGGCGGGGGGCCG
>JBJTDB010000367.1:0-1278 GCA_046092145.1 Planctomycetia bacterium
AATCCCAGGCTCCGAGACAATCCAGGGCACCAATGCGTACTCCACGCTCTTGAGCGGCAATTTCTATGAGTGGCAGGCTGGGGCCCAGTTCCAGATGCCACTCGGGTTCCGCCGCGAGCTCTCGACCGTCCGCAATCACCAACTCCAGCTCGCCCGCGAACGAGCCCGGCTTCAGGACGAGGAGCTCGAGGCATCGCACGCACTGGTCGAAGCCGTTCGTAACGTCGATACCAACTTCGCCCTCACGCAGACCAACTTCAATCGCCGTGTCGCCGCCGAACGACAGGTGGAAGCGGTGCAGGCGGCCTACGACGCCGGCACCGTGACATTCGACCAGCTTCTCGACGCCCAGCGGCGTCGGGCCGATGCCGAGAGCTCGTATGCCCGGGCGCTCGTCGATTACAACCGCTCGATTTCGCAGCTCCATTACCGCAAGGGCTCGCTCCTGGAATACAACGGCGTCTTCCTCGCCGAGGGTCCGTGGCCTGGGAAGGCCTATTTCGACGCCCACCGCCGCGCCCGGCAGCGTGACGCCAGCATCTATCTCGACTACGGCCATTCGCGACCGGGTGTCTTCAGCCGCGGTCCGATCACGCAGCAGTTCTCCGCCATCGGGGCCGACGCGCCGGCCATCCAACTACCGCCGAGGGATCCGGCCACTCGGGAGGAGCCGACAACGCTCGCGTTGCCGCCCGCCCCGGGCAGCATCTCGACCCCATCCGCACCCGAACTCGTCCCAACACCTCCGGCATCCCGGTAAAGCCTCCTCGCACACCGAAAACCCAGCGAGTGGCTGCCCCGAGCCCCACCATGGAATTTCTTGGTCGCAAGGATTCGGGAGGGCGTGCCCCTGCCACGTCGCCGGGCTATGGAAGCGAGCGCAGGCATGGATGCCGAAGCGAAGCGGACGTGCAGTGAACGTAGGCCCGGAAGGCCGGAGTGAACGTCCGGAGACGTGGCAGGGGCACGCCCGACCAGCACGCTACCGCGGGAATTGCGCCGCCTTGATCGCGGCCTCGAGCCGCTCGGGATCGCGTTGGCGAATGCCTTCGAGCAGACGCCTGGACTTGTCGGCCGGGCAGGCCGTCAGATACCCGGCCACCGCACGTCGGACGAGCGGATCGTCTTTCCCGAGAGGCTCCCACAGGGCGGCGACGGCTTCGGCATGATCCCATGCCTGCTGCCGCGTGAGATCGACGACGACATCAGCCGCCACGACCGGGGATGTCAGGAGCCGTGCCATTGCGGCGGTGATCTGGTCCCTTGGGATTTCGTCGT
>JBJTDB010000368.1:0-6119 GCA_046092145.1 Planctomycetia bacterium
GGGGGGTGGTGCAGCTGGCTTCATTGCGTGGGAGGGGGGGGGGGGCCCCGCCACGTCTCCGGGCTATGGAAGCGTGCGCAGCCATGGATGGCGGAGCGAAGCGGACATGCTGTGAGCGGCGGCCCGGAAGGCCGTCGCGAACGTCCGGAGACGTGGCGGGGCCACCCCCGCCCGCCCTCGCATGGACGCCTGCTGCACGACCGCCCGTCTTGAGGGCTACGGCAGCAGTTATATGGCGGCTGTCGCTGTTTCGCCGGTGCGGATCCGCACGACCTCGGCCAACTGCGTCACGAAGATCTTGCCGTCGCCGACTTGGCCGGTGCGAGCCGTCGTCATGATTTTGTTGATGACGTTCTGCGCCTCGGCATCATCGACCACCACCTCGATCTTCACCTTCGGCAGAAAGTCGACGGAGTATTCGGCGCCTCGGTAGGTCTCGGTGTGGCCCCGCTGCCGGCCAAATCCACGGACTTCGGTGACGGTCATCCCTTTCACGCCGATCGCGTTGAGCGCGTCTTTGACTTCCTCGAGCTTGAAGTGGCGGATGATGGCTTCGATCTTCTTCATGGCTGAATCCTCTCGTTTCGTGATGGTTCCCGTGACAGTTCTGGGGAGCCGATCGACCGATCGACTCCCGACTGGCGGATGGTGATGCACACCTCGTGCCAAACATGACACCACCGATTTCCTCGCATTCTACTGGGGTGGCAAAGAACCGTTGTCGCGCCGGCGAGGCGCCGCCGTCCCGTTCAAAGGCCCATAACTCGATGAACCTGCTACACTCCGCGGATTTCAGCGGTGTCGCGCCTGCGCGGCGCCGCAGGCCGGCCCATGACGCGCCTGAATCTCTCGTGGAACACTTTCGGAGGCCCAGCACGATGACCGCCCCAACTCCCGGCACAAACCAGCTTCCAGGCACCCGCCCGCCTCGCCTCTCCCGCCGGGCGCTCGCCGGCCTCGCCGCCGCTTCCACGACAGCCCTGCTCGCCCGGCCCACCGTGGCCCGCGCCCGCAGCCTCGGCAACGAGACGATCATCGGCGAGGGGGCCCATCGCTTTCGCGTTCGCCACAACTTTCCGCAGCTGCCCGAACGCTTCACCTGGCAGACCACCCACAACGTGGCCGTCGACTCGGCTGGCAACCTCTACGTGATCCACGAGGGTCGGAAGGACCAGAAGGACCATCCGGCGATCTTCGTCTTCGATCCGAAAGGAGCGTTCATCCGCGCGTTCGGTAGCGAGTTTCAGGGGGGAGGCCACGGCATCGAGATCCGCAAGGAAGGCTCCGAGGATTTCCTGTATGTGTGCGGCTACCAGGGCGTGAAGTCGTTCGCGAAGATGACTCCCGAGGGTGACATCGTCTGGTTCCGCAAGGCGCCGATGGAGTCGGGGGCCTACGCCGAAGGCGAAAACACGTCAACCAAGCCCAACTGGACCCGCCAGGGATTCCTGCCGACGAATTTCGCCTTTCTCGACGACGGCGGCTTTCTGCTCGCCGACGGCTATGGCAGCTTCAAGATTCATCGCTACGACAAAGACGCGACATGGCTGAGCTGCTTCGGCGGGGCGGGCGACGGCAAGGGAACGTTCAACACGCCGCACGGCATCTGGATCGATCGCCGCCCCGCCGCCGACGGCTCGGCGAAGGATCCCTCGATCGTGATCTGCGATCGGGCCCATGGCACGCTCCAGACCTTCACGATGGACGGTGTCTACAAAGAGACGATCCCGGGCTTCGGCCTGCCGGCCAATCTCGACACCTGGAAGAACCTGATGGCGGTGCCAGAGTTGAAGGCCTGCGTGACGCTGCTCGACCAAGACAACAAGCCCGTCGTTCAACTCGGCCGGGCCGTCGAGCGGCTCGACGAGGTCAAGAAACTCCGCGAGATGCCCGACCAGTGGAAGGACGGCGAATTCGTCCATCCGCACGACGCCTGCTTCACGCCCGCGGGCGACATCTTCGTGGCCGAGTGGGTGGCCACCGGCCGCGTCACAAAGCTCGAGCGGGTTTCGTAGGGCTTGCCACACGAGAGGCCCCGATCATGGTGAAGCAGCCGGCGATCGTGTTCTTCCTCCCTGTCGCCCTGGCGATCGCATCGCTTTGGGCCCGCGCCGAAGCACCCGGGACCAACTACGACGAGTCGGCGGTGCGACGGTATTCGCTCCCGGACGTGCTGGCCGGGCCGGATGGCGTGCGGGCAGCCACGCCCGAGGCATGGTGGACCATCGCGCGACCGCACCAGCTGCATCTGCTCGAAACCTCCATCTACGGGCGGCGGCTCCCGCATGCCTTCACGTTTGCCCACGGCGACGTCGAGCGGGCGGCCGTGACGCTCTCCGGCGGCATCCGGGCCACACGGCTGCAGGCGAGGCTTCGGATGGGCGAAGGCGAGAAAGCCCCGCTCGTCGATCTGCTCCTCTATCTTCCCGCCGAAGGGGGCCCCTTTCCGGTCTTCCTCAATCTCAACTTTCGCGGCAACCAGGCGGAGCATCCCGATCCGGGTATCCGGCTTTCGAGCGCCTGGGTGCTCAACGATGAGAAGGCCCACATCGTGAACAACAGGGCCACCGAGGAATCGCGGGGCGCGCTTTCCCGTCGCTGGCCGGTGGAGGCGATGCTCTCCCGCGGCTATGGCATGGCGACCGCCTGCTATGGCGACATCTTTCCTGACCGGCCTGACGGCCGCTCCGCAAGCACGCTCCCCGCCGACGAACCCGGTGCGATCGCCGCGTGGGCCTGGGGGCTCTCGCGAATCCTCGACTGGCTGTCGATGCAGCCCGAGATCGACTCGACCCGCGTGATCGTCGTCGGGCACTCCCGCAACGGCAAGGCCGCCCTCTGGGCCGGCGCCCACGACACGCGGTTCGCGATGGTCGTCTCCAACGAGTCGGGCTGCGGCGGAGCGGCCATCGAGCGACGCAACTACGGCGAGACGATCGCTGTCATCACCGATCTTTTCCCGCACTGGTTCTGCCCCGCCTACGCGACCTACGCCGGCCGTGAAGACGACATGCCCTGCGATGCCCACACGCTTCTGGCGATGACCGCCCCACGGCCGCTCTACGTGGCCAGCGCGATCGACGACCGATGGGCCGATCCAAAGGGCGAATTTCTCGCCGCCGTGGCCGCCGAGCCCGCATGGAAGCTCTTCGGAATGACCGGCCTTGGCACGTCGGACTGGCCGGCGGCCGACACGCCCGTCGGCTCACGAATCGGCTACCACGTGCGTTCGGGCGGGCACGACCTGATCGAGTACGACTGGATGCGGTTCGCCGACTTCGCCGACCGTCACCTGCCGCCAGTGGCGGCTCCAGACCCGGCACCCATGGCACGAGACTTCAAACCCGTGCAGCGGCCACTGCCGGTCCCACCGCCCCCAGGCGCGATCCTCCTCTTTGGCGATGGATCCGAGGGGCCGCCAAAGTTCACGAGCATGGCCGGGGGGGCGACGGACTGGGCGATTCGCGACGGCAGTCTCGTGGTCAACACGACCAGCGGCCATGCGAATCATATCGTCTCGACGGAGACCTTCGGCGATGCCGACATCCACGCCGAGTTCATGGTGTCGCCCGAAGCGCAGGGCAACAGCGGCCTCTACATCCACGGCCACTACGAGATGCAGATCTACGATTCGCTCGGCACCGCCACCCTGACCGAGCAGGACGAGGGGGCCCTCTATCGCTTCGGCAAGCCGCTCGTCAATGCGTCGCGGCCCGCGGGCGAGTGGCAGGTCTACGACATCCGCTTCATCGCGCCGCGTCGCGACGCATCCGGCCGCGTGATTCGTCAAGGAACGATCACCGCCTGGCTCAACGGCGAGCTGGTTCAGGACGGCATCAGGTTTGCCGAACCCAGGTCGCCATTCACGCCGTATCGGCATGGTGTGACCGATCACCTGCGCGGCATCGAACAGCGGCTGATCGCCACCGGCAAAGGACCGCTCTTCGTCCAGGACCATGGCAGCCCGACACGGTTCCGCAACGTCTGGATCAAGCCGCTCTGAGCGGATGCAATCGTCGCTTCTGATCGGCTCTATTTGCGGAAGCTGGCGCCGTCGAGGCCGTGCCCTTTCATGAGGCGATAGAGCGTGCCTCGCGGCAGACTGGCTTCTCGCGCGGCCGCCGAGACATCGCCGGCGTGCCGCGTGAGCAGATCGACGAGATAGTGCCTTTCGAACTGGGCGACATGCCGGGCCCGACGGGCGATGAATCCCTCGGGGACGGCATCACCGGCCGCATCCGCCGGCACGGGGCATGCGGCCGCGACGATCTCGTCCGGCAGATCATCCACGCCGGCCGTCGGGGAGTCGGTCATCGCGACCGCCCTTCGGATGGCGTTTTGCAGTTCGCGGACGTTGCCCGGCCACGAGTAGGCCTTGAGAACCTGGTAGACGTCGGGGGACAGGGCTCCGGTGCCCCGCCCCATCTCACGGGCCGCCCGACACGCGAACGACTCGGCGAGCAGGCCGATGTCGTCACCGCGGGCCCGCAGGGGTGGCAGGTCGATCCGTACGACATTGATCCGGTACAAGAGATCGCGACGGAACTCTCCCCGCTCCACCATCTGGTCGATGGATCGCGACGTCGCCGCCACCACGCGGACATCGACCGCATTTTCGACCCGTGCCCCTACCCGCCGAATGCGCCGCTCCTGGAGCACGCGGAGCAGCTTCGCCTGGAGCGACGGCGGCAGTTCTCCGACCTCGTCGAGAAAGAGCGTGCCCCCGTCGGCAAACTCGATGAGCCCCATGCGTCGGGCATCGGCACCGGTGAACGCGCCCCGCTCATGCCCGAACAGTTCGCTTTCGAGCAGCGCGTCGGGAATCGCACCGCAATCGACCGGCACGAATGGCCCGGCGGCACGGCGGCTTCGGCGGTGGATCGAGCGAGCGACCAGTTCCTTCCCGGTGCCCGTCTCGCCCGTGATCAGCACGTCGACCGAGCTTCCCGCCACGCGGTCGATCATGGCGTAGACCTGCTGCATCACCGGGCTCGCCCCCAGGAAATCATCGAACGAATAGGGCTTCTCGACCGCCCGTCGCAGCACTTCCTCGGCGGCGCGCCGCCTCGAATCGCCAAGCAGCCGCACGAGGGCATCCTCGAGATCAGCCTCGGCCCGCGCGATGTCGAGATAGTCGCCACCGCCCGCCCGGAGACAGGCCCTGGCCGTATCGACGCTGGGAAACGCATCGACGACCACGACGGGCAGCTGGGGATCGGCCTCCGCCACCGCCACACGCATCGCTTCGGCCTGTCCCTTGGACCGCGGCGTGAGGATGCCGACATCCCAACTGTCGCGTGCGAGCATGTCGATCGCCCGCTCCACCGTCGGCTCGACCCGCAATTCCATCGGCTGCAATCGTGCGACCAGCCGGGCATACGGGAGCCCCTCGATCCCCTCGGAGTCGATGATCAGGATGCGTGGCTGCAGCACGGCGGCGCGACCCCGGGGACCACTTCACCCATCCATCGCGTAGTCGTCGAGCAGAGACTCGATGCGGGCGAAGACATCGGCCATCTGTTCGGCATCGGGAAGCAGCGTGACTCGGAAATGGTCGCGGTACGGCACGTTGAAGCTCGACCCCGGCGCCACGAGCACATGCTTCCGCTGCAGGAGGTCGAGGGCGAAGGCCTGGTCGCTGAACGCCTCCACGCCTCCCGGCAGACGCTCGGCATGAACCCGCACAAACGCATACATCGCCCCGCGGGGCGGCACGACCGAAAGATACTTGCTGCGATGCACCGCCTCGAGCATCGCCGCCCGCGTGGCATGGAGCCGCCCTCCGGAACGCGTCAGGTTGAGGATCGACTGGTAGCCGCCGAGCGCCGTCTGCACGGCATACTGCCCCGGCACGTTGGAGCACAGCCGCAACGAGGCGAGCAATTCGACCGCATCGATGAAGTCGCGGGCGTGCTTCCGCTCGCCCGAGAAGACGAGCCATCCCACCCGCAGGCCGCAGGCCCGGTAGATCTTGCTCAAGCCGCCGAAGGTCAGGCACAGGCCGTTCCGCGCGAGCGTCGCCGTCGGCACGAACTCCGCGCCGTCGTAGAGCATCTCGTCGTAGATCTCATCAGCGCACAGCACGAGCCGCCGTCGCTCGGCGATGTCGGCCAACGCCT
>JBJTDB010000369.1:0-4164 GCA_046092145.1 Planctomycetia bacterium
GGTTCGGCAGTGGCGACGGCAGGCTCCCCATGGGGCGGCATCCGACCGGCCGCCGGAGGATCGGGCTCCCTGACGACGGGAGCTGCCAGTTCGAACGGGCCAAGCTGCCTGGCCATCGCCTTGCCCTCGCGGCTGGCGACATGGCGGTGGCTGCTAAAGTCGTCGGGGCCGTGCATGAGGACTCGCTCCACCATCTTTTTGCCCTCCGCGAAAAATTCCTCGAACGGGTCTTCCGATCCGTCGAACACGAGTTCGACCTCGGGCCCGGAAACGGGATCGGCCGGCCGCGCATCCCGTGCCATGCCCTTTCTCGGCGGTTCGATGACCGCTTCGGCGATCGGGTCGTCTTCGAATGCGCCAAACTCGATCACGCCGCCCCCCTCTCCCTCGTCGGCCGACACGAATCGCTCGACGGCGGCCACGTCGGACGGAAAGCCGTATTCGATCGCACCATCGCCGTCGAATCGCTCGATGGCGTCGCTGGCCCCGTCCTGCGTTGCGACGGGCGCAGCGGCTTCGGCCCGTGCAAGCGCCGCCGGCGGCGGGAGCCGCTGGATGTCTCGCCATGCGGCGGCGATGTCGGCAGCGCTCGCCTTCGATCGCCGCGCCTCGCCGGCCCGCACCAGCGCGTGGTCGCACAACTGGTTGATGAGCCGGGGCACGCCCTCGCTGGCGGTGAAGACGGCGTCGTCGCACCCGGGCTCGAAGAGCGACTCCCATGACTGGCCGGCCGACTTCACCTGGGCCCGCAGGTAGGCCATCGTTTCGGCATGATCGAGCGGTTCGAGGTAATGCCGGGTCGCGATCCGTTGGGCGACACCGTCCATCTTCGGCGACCCCAGCATCTCTTCCAGTTCGGCGGTGCCGGAGAGCACGACATGCACCGACGGCATCGGCGTGGGGACGTTCGTCAGCAGCCGCAGTTCCTCGAGAAGCCGCGTCGGAAGCGTGTGGGCCTCATCGACGAGGATCACCAGCCCAGAGCCGGTGGCGGCCAGACCGCGAATCCGCTCGACGATTCCGATCCGCAGTTCCCCTTCATCGAGACCGCGATAGGGCTCGCCGATCTCGGCCAGGATCGATTGCCACAGGGCCCGCCGCGTGCAAATCCTCGCCCCCGAGAGAAGTGTGACGTCGAAGTCGTCGCGAAGATGTTCGGCGAGTTTGGCCAAGAGCAGCGATTTGCCGGTGCCGGCCGGTCCGACGACAAGGCCGATGCCCTCCGCCCGGCGGATGGCCCGCTCGATCCCATGCAGGGCGGAGTCGATCTCCCGCGCCGGATGGTAGAAGTCCACCCGGGGGGCGGCCATGAAGGGGCGGCTCGAGGGATGACGGCGGGTGGTGCGCATCAGGTCTGCTGATTCCCTGCGTCGGAAGGAGTGATGGCGGCGGTCCCGGTGGGTCGCCCGACAAGAATTGGTTTCGACAGGAGGCACCGCCTTCCTGCACCATCTGCGGGCGGCGTAAACTTTCCGGATCCCGAAAACCACGCTTTCCACGGCAGGTGGCGACGAATCTAGCGGCGTTCGCCAACTTCGATGTTTCATGTGAAGATTTGCGGCGTAATGACCGACGACGACGCCCGGCTCGTCGTGGCGGCCGGTGCCGATGCCATCGGTCTCAATTTCGTCGCCGGGTCGCCCCGGTGTCTCGATATCGCCGCGGCCCGCGCGGTCCGCGCCGCGGTGCCGCCCGGTGTGCTCGCCGTGGGCGTGTTCGCCGGCATGCCATCCGACGAAATCCGGCGGGTGGCCGGCATGGTGGCCCTCGACGCGATCCAGTTGCACGGCCACCTCGATGCCGATCACCCGGCGGGCGATCCCCCGGAGCGGTGCCGTGATCTATCGCCACTGCGGATCCTCCGCGCTCTCAGGCTCCAGTCGCCCGACGAGGCAGACCCGCTTGCCGCCGGGCGGCGATGGATCGAGGAGGCTCGACGGCTCGGCCACGCCCCCTCCATGGCGATCATCGATGCGACCGTTTCGCGTGGAACCGCACCGGGGCAACTCGGCGGCACGGGGGCTCGGGTCGACTGGCAGGCACTGGCGCGGGCCAGGCCGCTAGACATCCCAACGGCCTTGGCCGGCGGGCTCAACGCCGACAACGTCGCCGAGGCCATCCGGGCGACTGGGGTGCGGGCCGTCGATACGGCCAGCGGGGTGGAGGCGGCTCCCGGCCGCAAGGATCCCGCCATGGTCCGGGCCTTTGTCGAAGCTGCACGCCGGGCTTTGGGACACGGCTGAGGCCCGTTGTGGCCGGCCGTGATGCCACCTGTGCGATTTGCGGCTGATCGCTAAGATTGGGGTGTTTTGAACACCGCCCGTCTGGGCGATGCACGCCCAATCGTCAACCGTCCCCGAGGAGGATCTCCGTGGCCCACGTCGAAACCCGCCTGCCCTACAAAGTCGCCGACCTCTCCCTTGCCGAGTGGGGCCGCAAGGAGATCATGCTCGCCGAGAACGAGATGCCGGGGCTCATGGCGCTTCGCGAGAAGTATGGCCGTTCGAAGCCGCTCACCGGAGCCCGGATCGCCGGCTGCCTTCACATGACGATCCAGACGGCCGTCCTCATCGAGACGCTGAAGGAACTCGGCGCCGAGGTAACCTGGAGCAGCTGCAACATCTTCTCGACCCAAGACCATGCCGCCGCGGCGATCGCCAAGGCCGGCATCCCGGTCTACGCCTGGAAGGGCATGACCAACGAGGAGTTCGACTGGTGCATCGAGCAGACGCTCTTCTTCCCGGATGGCGAGCCGCTCAACATGATCCTCGACGACGGCGGCGACCTCACCGCCATGGTGCACCAGAAGTATCCCGAACTGATCGGCGGCATCCGCGGCCTCTCCGAGGAGACGACCACGGGCGTGCACCGGCTCTATCAGATGCACGAAAACGGCGAGCTCAAGCTCCCGGCGATCAACGTCAACGACTCCTGCACGAAGAGCAAGTTTGACAACCTCTACGGCTGCCGCGAGAGCCTGGCCGACGGCATCAAGCGGGCCACTGATGTCATGGTGGCCGGCAAGGTGGTCGTCGTGGCCGGCTACGGCGACGTGGGCAAGGGCTGCGCCCATGCGATGAAGGCCCTTGGGGCCCGCGTGATCGTGACCGAGATCGACCCGATCAACGCCCTTCAGGCGGTGATGGAGGGGTACGAGGTGACCACGATGGACGAGGCTGCCAGCCGCGGCCAGATCTTCGTGACGGCCACCGGCTGCCGCGACGTGGTGCTCGGCAAGCACATCGAGAAGATGCCCAACGATGCCATCATCTGCAACATCGGGCACTTCGACCTCGAGATCGACGTCGCCTGGCTCGAAACCACCAAGGGCATCAAGAAGGTGGAGATCAAGCCGCAGGTGGATCGCTACACGCTCCCCAGCGGCAACAGTGTGATCGTGCTTGCCGAGGGCCGGCTCGTGAACCTCGGCTGCGCCACCGGCCACCCGTCGTTCGTGATGAGCACGAGCTTCACCAACCAGGTGCTCGCGCAGCTTGCCCTCTGGAACGAGACCGACAAGTACGACGTGGGCGTGCATCTGCTGCCCAAGAAGCTCGACGAGGAGGTGGCCAGGCTGCACCTCGACAAGCTCGGCGTGAAGCTGACGAAGCTCACGAAGGAGCAGGCCGAGTACCTGCACGTGCCCGTCGAGGGGCCGTTCAAGCCTGAGTATTACCGCTACTAGCTTCACGCGAAACACGGGCATCCTGCCCGTTTTCGCTTGGGCCATCGCGGGCACAGCCAAGGTGTGCCCGGATGGCCGACACCTCGCACCTCCGGGCTCGATACGTGCTGTGGCTGCGCCGCCATCCATGGCCGGTGCAGCCACGGAGCCGGGTGAAGGAAAGCGCGAGGTTTCCTTCACCCTCCAAACGGCCGCCTTCCTGGCGGCCGTTCCCGCTTCCGCGGCGAGGGTGAGATCGCCGCGTTTCATGTGGAACAGATTCGCGGTGAACGGTTGCCTGCCGATCACGCGAGGTTCGGGGCGGCCCGTGCCGTGAGAGCCGGACGTTCGCGTCGGGCATCCAGCCCTCCGCTCACTCGGATGCTGACGGCGCTCCGCCATCCATGGCTGCGCTTGTCAGCATACGCCGGCTCTCACGGCACGGGCCGCCCCGAACCTCGCGTGATCGGCAGGCAACCGTTCACCGCGAATCTGTTCCA
>JBJTDB010000370.1:0-3403 GCA_046092145.1 Planctomycetia bacterium
TCAGGGGTCGCAAACAACTTCACGCTTTGAAGGAGGGTACACCCTCCTTCCGGCCCCTACACGGTTTTACGCTTGTCGAACTTTTGGTCGTAATCGCGATCATCGGAGTGCTGGTTGGGCTGCTCCTGCCGGCGGTGCAACGAGTTCGAGAGGCGTCGCGTCGAACGGCGTGCAGCAACAACCTCAAGCAGCTCGGTCTGGCGATGCACAACCACCTCGACGTCAAGCAGTATTTTCCGGCCCGGTACACCATGCACGCCAATTACTCATGGATGCTGCTGGCCCTGCCCTACCTCGAAGAGCAGCGATTCTACGACCAGACCGACTACGCGCTGATTCCGTCCATGTTGTCGGACATCCGGCTCTGGTGGACATCCAGCCCGCAGGGCTCCCAGGGGACGAGGTACCTCGAGATGGCATACGACAACCGAGGGAGCACTTCGAACCAGACCGCGGTCATGAGAATGCGGGCCTCGGTATTCATCTGCCCGTCGAGCCCGATCAGTTCAGTGACCAGAAATTGCTACGACACGGCCACAGGCCATCTCGACCCGAGCTATTCCGGCGTGGCCGGTGCGAGTGATACGGCTTTCAGGACTGTGAACTCGGCCAATCCGGATCGATGCGGGGGAGCGGTTGGCACAGATGACGGGACATGCACGAATGGTATTTTTTATGGACCGTCGTTTCGGTCAACGAATCCCTCCGCCTACACGGAGGTCGGCCGCAAGCCCCAGCAAGTGGCGGACGGCCTCTCGAAAGTCATCGCGATCGGCGAGCAGTCAAGCTTCGGATGGGCGCCTGACGGCAGCGGCGGCGTTGTGCAGTGCCGCTGCCGGGCGTCCGGCTGCTTCGGATGGGCTCACGGCGCGGCCAGTGACGCAGCAAGCCGCGTTGCGAACTCCACGATCGTCGCCCGGCCTCTCGGCACGCTTGAATGCAGCAGGCCGTTGATCGGCTCCACCCGGCCGAACCCTGTGGTGTCGAATCTCGACGTCACCGCTGCGTTCCGCTCGGCGCACGGGACGGGTGCACAGTTCACGTGGGGCGATGGCAGCGTGTCGTGGATCGAGGAGGGTATCGACTTCACCCTCTACCAGCGGCTGGCCATCGTCGACACGGCGACTGTGAAGGACTATTCGCGATGACCCGCCGCTTGAATCACGATCCGCTCGCCGCACGTGCCCGGTGGGCTGACAGCGGTCGCTCCGTTCGTTTCGCTCTGGTGTTGGCAGGCGTCGGCATGTCGCTGCCAGCCACCGGCTGCAGGCAGTCCGACATCGTGCCCGTGGCGGGCCGCGTCACATTCGAAGGCCAGCCGGTGCCGCAGGCAGTGGTGCGGTTTCTTCAAGACGCCCGGCCGATGGCGGCGGGAGGCACCGACGCGGACGGCCGCTACCGCCTTACCACGCGCAAGCCGGGAGACGGCGGGTTCATCGGCCAATGCAAGGTGATGGTCGCTCCCTGGGTTCCGGCCATCGGCGACGCCTCGGAGGCTCCGGCCGAGCCGGTCCGGCCCGACATCCCGAAGGTGTTCCGCGATGCGGCCACCACGCCGCTCTCGGTCGAGGTGAAACGCGGGGTGAAGAACACGTTTGATTTCGAGCTTTCAAGCGCGCAGGGGAAATCCAAGTAGGCGGGCGTGCCCCTCTCCCCAAAAGCCCCCGGCGGAAGCCGGGGGATGACGCGCAGAAAAGGGGACAGGCACCTTTTGCTACGCAAAACGAGCCAGTCCCCTTTTCACGGACGCGCCCGCGTCGCCCATCCGCATCGGACAAAACACCCGGCTGGTGATGGAGGGCGTCATCCCCTTGCTGCCGCGAGGGGCTTTTGGGTGACGGCAACGGGTCGCCCGATCCGTGATTCCGCCGCTCACAGCCGGGCCGACAGATACTCCACGCAGCCGGCGAGTGTCGTGAGCTTCGCCGCGTCGCGTTCGGGAATGTCGAGCTTCAGTTCCCGGCAGAGCCGGATGACGAAGTTCTGGAAATCGATCGAGTCGAGGTCGAGTTCCCGCCGCAGGTTCGCGTCGGGCGGCACGGTGGAAAGGTCGGCCTCCGGTGCGATGCCCGCCAGGATGCTCGCGACCGCGTCGCGCACCCGCCCCGCCCTGTCGTTCGCCCCGTCGCTCATAGCTTCTCCGGCTCCTGGAGCAGCCGCTCGATCCCCTCGAGCAGGAGGCCGCCGCGGTGACCGTCCGACACCCGGTGATCGGCCGCGAGCGTCGCCGTCACCACGGGCCTCGCGAACAGCCCGCCGTCGACGGCCCAGGGCCGCTCGACGATCCGGCCGAAGCCGATGATCGCCACCTGCGGCGGCTAGATCACGCCGTAGACGCTCTCCACCCCACGATCGCCCAGGCTCGTGACCGTGACCGTGGAATCGGCGAGTTCCGAGCTCTTCATCCGCCCCGCCCGGGCCCGCGCCGTGAGATCGCGAAGGCCATCCATGAGGCCGTCGAGACTGCGGGTCGCCGTATCGTGCAGGGCCAGAATCACGAGCCCCCCCTGTCGCAACGAGATCGCCACGCCGACGTGCACCGTCTCCCGTGGCACGACCATCCCCCCTTCCCAGACGGCGTTGAGTTCCGGCACCTCCCGCAGCGCCAGGGCCGTCGCCTTGAGCAGGAGCACGCCGGGGAGCAGCCGCTTCTCGGCCGGACGCCGTTCGTTCTCCGCCGCCAGCCAGACGACGGCGCGGTGCAGATCGATCGTCGTGGCCAGGTAGTAGTGGGGAATCTCCCGTTTCGACCGGGCCATCGCCGCGGCGATCGTCTGCCGCATCCGCTGCAGGCGGTCGGCGGCGGTGCCCGATCCCGGGCGGCCGGTGGGGGCCGCTTGGCCGGCGAAAGCCGCAGGCCGCGCCGCCGCCCGCTCGATGTCGGAGAGCGTGATCGCGCCACCGCGGCCGGTGCCGGCAATCGTCGCCGGATCGACCTGCCGCTGCCGAGCGAGCCGACGGGCCGCGGGCGAAATCCGCAGCCGGCCCGCCGTCGCCAGGCCGGGCCCGTAGACCGGCGGCGCGGTGGCGACGGCCGGCAACTGCCGCTCGGGCGCCGTGGCCGCGGGCCGCTCCTCGCCCGTCTCCACCGGCGGGATCGTGCCGGCCTCCACGGTCTCGCCGGCTTCCCGGATCATCGCCATCGCGGTGCCGACGGAAACCTTGCGGCCCATCGGCACGAGGATCGCATCGAGCACGCCGTCGCACCAGATTTCGACGTCGATCACGCCCTTGTCGGTGTCGACCTCCGCGATCGTCTCGCCGCGACGCACCGGGTCGCCCGGCCGCTTGTGCCACGTGACGACGGTGCCCGCCTCCATGTCGGCGCCGAGCGTGGGCATGACGAACGGCTTCATGCGGTCGACGCTCCGACGGCCGCGCGGATGGTGGCGACGATCCGCTC
>JBJTDB010000371.1:0-2536 GCA_046092145.1 Planctomycetia bacterium
GGCGAATACCCGGGCTCATCTCCGTCGCCGTCAAAAGCAGCCCGACATCGTTCGCAACTTCTTCCAGGAAGACCACGTCCGCTACGCGGCGGCTGCCAGCTGACAAGTGTCAACTATTGGATGCTCCCCGTAGTAATCGTCGCCCGTACCGCCCGTGAGCGTGTTGGCGTTGGCGTCGCCCGTGAACGTGGCGAACTCCACGGCCACCCGCGCGCCATTCATCGTGAGCAGGCCGCCATCGTCGTCGGCCTCGATCGCGGCCAGTTCCTCGTCGCTGAGCTGGAGCCCGCGGACCACGTCAGAGAACAGCTCGCCCTCGTCGCCCGTCGAATCGAGGCCCGGATTGAGCCGCTGGTCGATGGCGTGGCCGATCTCCTCGAGAAGGACGGCCGCGACGTCGTCAGCCGAAGCCCCAGCCACCCAGTCGGCGTTGATATAGATCCGCTCGCCGCCACCCGGCGCAGCCGCCGCATAGGCGCCACGGCTGCCCTGCAGCTCGGTGCCGGATCGCAATTCCACCGAGATCCCCAGGCCAGACCGCAGCTGCGTCGCGAGCGCCTCGCGACGACCGACGAACTGATCGACGTCGGTGCCCGCGCGGCCGAACACCTCGTTGATGATGAGCGGATAGTCGCTGCGATCGGGCAGCGCGGCGAGCAGCCCCTCGACCTGCGACACGGCCGACTGCCAGGTCGCCTGGCTTGCGGCATCGAGCGCCTCGGCACCAACCGTTGTGACTTGCGACGGCGCAACCGTGACCAGCGACGTCGTGTCCACGATCGGACTGAATGCCGACACGCAGAGCGTTTCCGCGGCCTGGATCGACGGGTCGCTTACATCCGTCGTGAACGCCAGCAACTGCCGGCGCTCGAGGCCCTCGAGCGCCTGCCCGGCTACCGAGAGAAGGCCAAGCCCAAACGGCCCGTCATCCGCCCACCCGCGGCCACGCCGTCGCGAGCCGAACCGGCTCCGCCGCGATTCGAATGGATTCATGAACAGAGCCATCCGACCCAATCGTGCCAGCCGACGGAGGGGTCGAAAGATCGTACGAAGCATGAGCAGCCCGCCTATCTTGCTTGGGAACGAACCGTCCACGACGACAGCAAAAGCGATCTCTGGGTATACGCAGCACCAGCCAATGAGGTCGCCCCCAGAGGTGGAACGCGTGCGTGTAGTATAGGAAATCCTACCCGGTCCCCCAGACAGTGCAATTTTTTTGCACTGCGCTCAACCGCAAAAAACGACAAAAACCCCTCGGGTACGGGGTGACGGTCGGCTACCCAGCCTCACCAGTAGGCGTCGATACCGAAATTGACGCCGTTGAGGAAAAGTCCGCCATTTCCGGCAAGACCGGTGCCGCTGGTCGCGGATGTGCCAAAATCCCACTGGTCTGGGGCCAGGGCCACATTGCCCACATAGAGGGCGTTGTAGCCAATCCGCAGGCCACACACTCTGCCAATACGATAGACGACCGAGAGATTGAGGTCGGCCAGCATGGCCGGCTGAACGCCACTGGCCGACCTGGCCTCGCGCACGATCGCGCCCGAATTCGCGGGATCGAGAATCGGCGCCTGGGACTGCTCCTGCACGTTGGCGAAGACCCCCGCTTTGGCCCAGCCCTCGACGGCCCAATTCCCCCACGTTCTCGAAGCCCGCCCGCCAAATTGGCCGCCGAACAGATTGTTGGAGGTCTGCACGTCGTAGGAACTGGTGAACGGCCCGACCGGTTCCGTTGTGCAGCAGGTGAATGTGAGGCCGGCTTGTTCCGTGAGATTCATGTAGCGAAAGCCACCCAGCCAATCGATGCAGCAGTTGCCGGTGGGACAGTCACCGCCCCCACCGTTGCAGCACCCAGCCCCGCTCCGCCCATCGACACAACACGACTTGAACAGGTTGATCTCCGCCGACTGAAAGATCGAGGAGTAGGTCGCCTCCACGTGATCCGCGACCAAGAAGGGAAGAGGAACAAGGCTCGCGAACGGCCCCGCCAGCTGCAGGTTTTCAAGGCCTGAGACCGATCGCGTGGTGCCCATGCCGTAGACGCCCAGATAGCCCGCTTCATACCCCCACGAATCGCAGCGGCGCAGCCCCACGAATGCCCGGACTCCATAGCCCATCGGCATGCCCAGATCGCCGGCGGAGAGCACGGGTTCATTGGTGAGCGTGTCGATCACCAGCGGCGTGTCGGTTGCCTGGTTGTTGCGTTGAAAGGCGACCGCTTCCGCGACCACATAGGGCGTGGATCCGGCGGGCACTTCCGACAGGGCACCCCAGTCCCATCGCAAGGACTCCCAGTCGAGTTTGGGGCCCATCCACTCAGGCCATGCGGCGGTGGTCGCGGATCGCGGCGCCTCCGGGGGCGGCAGCGACTCCACGGACGACCCCCAGTCAACGGAAGGAAGGGGAACCGGCTCCTCGCCGTTGAGCGGGATCGACCACGCCAACGTGGCTGCAATCCAGACCGCGACCGTCGATAACCGTAGCCTTCGCCACGGTCCATACCGGGAGCGTTCCCAACCGCACATGAATGGTACAG
>JBJTDB010000372.1:0-1058 GCA_046092145.1 Planctomycetia bacterium
CGATGGCTTCCACCCCGTGGGCGCCTGCCTTGGCAACCGGCGCTCACCCGCCCGGCTCCACCCCCCTGCCCCGCGGCCCCCGCCACGGGCTTCCCGGCAAAGCAGAGGTAGCCGGTTGCTGAGACCGCACAAAGCTTCGCCCGCTTTTACTTCTGGAGGCGGACGCCGTTCTTGCCGTTGGCCCAGACGCGGTAGAACCGCAGGTCGCTCACGTCGCGGTTCGCGTCGGCAAGCGGCTGCGGCTTCACCGTGCGGAGCGGAACGAGCATCTCACGGATGAATTCCGGCGACGCCTTGCCGTTGCCGTCGATCGAGTCGAGGCCGGTCGGCTCCTTGCGGAAGGCCTTCATGTGCTCGGCCACCACCTGGCCCTGCGTGGCACCGCCGTAGTCGATCCGGCCGTCGTAGGTGAGGAAGCCGAGCAGGAAGAGCTTTGCACCATCGCTCGGGGGCACGACCCGGAAATTGCCGCCGTTCGACGAGACGAGCGTGAACGCGAGCTTGCCCTTGAAGCCGTCGAGCTGCAGGGCCGCCACGCTTGTGCGAACGTCCCGTTCCCAGTCGAGCGTCTTGTCGAGGTGGTTGGGATCCGCGGGCGCCACGAACCCGCAGTGATAGGCGAATTCGCCGCTGCCGGTCAGGTTCATCAGGCTCCATGAATCCCCCTCGTACCAGATGTCGCGAACGAAGAGCCGGCCGTCGTTCTGAACGTCATAAAGATGGATGCCCGGCGCGTGGTGCCGGTGGCGGCTCGAGGCCCCCGAGAAGAGCGTTACCCACGCGTTCGTGCCGGGTCCACCGCCGACCACCTGCATCCCGTTATGCCCGGCATCGCGGAGCTCGACCTGCGATTGCTGGAGCCCGTCGCTCACGCAGCCGTAGGCAAACCCCGCCGCGTTGAGCGGCTCGCCGAAGACCCGGCCGCCGGCCTGATCGCAGTTCTCGGCGAGAATGCCGACGGCACCGTTGCCGCCGTTCACCAGGAAACTCCGCAGCGTGGCCTGCGAGGGGCCCTGCACGCGGATCACCGGATCGATGCCGGAACCGATCAACTGCGT
>JBJTDB010000373.1:0-3574 GCA_046092145.1 Planctomycetia bacterium
GGATCGCACCGGCCGACACGACCGAGCCGCTGGTCGTCACCTTCGCGCTCACGGGCCTGGGGACGGCCAGGATCGACGACGTGGCGGTGCGGGTCGTGGAACGCGACGGTGGCGGCACGCCGGCGAGCATCGTCTCGACGACTCCCCGCGGCCCGTCGAATCCCGGGTTTGCCCGCCCCGATGAACTGCTCGGCCCGGGCACGGTGCCCCAGCCGCCATTGCCATCGCCACGCCGCACGCCGCCTCCCGATCCCGACGCCTCGCCCACGGCGGGAGCCTCGTCCTGGCCGGGCATGAATGTGGAATGGCCGAAGCTGCTCCCCTTCAGCTCGCCCAACGCCCCGCCTCCAGGCCCCGGCGGCGGCACGGTCGATCCCTTCAAACGCGCCCGCAGCGGCGGGTGATCCGCGCCTTGGCGTCGAGCGATTCGATCTCGCGGGCGCACAGGTCGAAGAGCTGGCGGTCGTCGAGCGACTCGACCTCCGACGCCTGAATCACCCGGCCAAACTCGAGCCGAATCCGACCCGGCCGCGGAAACGACCGCGACCGCGGCCAGCATTCAAACGCCCCCACGATCGCGACCGGCACGATCGGCACGCCGGCCTTCTTCGCGATGAGCGTGAAGCCGCCTTTCAGTTCGCCGAGACGGCCATCGTGGGTTCTCGCCCCCTCGGGGAAGATCACCACCGCCGCGCCCCGCTTGAGCCGCTCGATGACCGTCTTCATCGCCTGCACGGTCGATGCCTCCCGGTTGATCGGGATCGCATCGAGCGCGGTGATCACGGCCCCGAACGGCTTGAATCGAAAGAGCGAACTGCGGGCCATGCTCGAAAGCCGCCGGTCGGTGGCGAGCCCCAAGAGCAAGGGATCGAGATGGCTCTGATGGCTGGAGAGCACCATCAGACCGCCCTGCCGCGGCAGCGGCTCGACAAAGCGACACCGGAAGCCGAAGACCGACACGCCGACCGTGCGGGAGATGATCCAGAGTGCGGAATAGAGCCATCGACCGAAGAGGCTGTGGCCGCCCCCCTGCGGCTGGCCACCATCGTCCTTCGCATGCTGCGATGCCACGGTCATGCCCCGCCCTGTTCGCGACGGCGGCTCTCGATCATCGCCACGAGCCGATCGACCACCTGCTCCGCCGAGAGTCCGTCGGTCTCGACGATCACCGCATCGTCAGCCGGCTTCATCGCTCCCACCGCACGCACGCGATCCCCTTCGTCGCGGCGGGATTGCGAGGCGAGCACCGCCTCGATCGACACGCCGCTCCCGCGGCGGGACTCCTCCCGATGTCGGCGCCGGGCTCGCTCCTCCGGCGAGGCCGTGAGAAAGACCTTGAGCGCGGCCATAGGAAACACGACCGAGCCCTGATCGCGGCCTTCGGTGACGACGTCGATCCCCTGCGCCATCCGCCGCTGCATCCGCTTCATCGCGTCGCGCACGGGGGGCGAATCGGCAACCGGACGCGTCGCCTCCGTGATCCGCTCGGTGCGAATCTCCGACGACACATCACGGCCATCCACGACCACGCGACCATCGCAAAACGCGATGTCGATCGACTCAGCCAGCGCGGCCAGCGCGGTGCCATCCTGGAGCGGGATGCCGCGTTCGAGGGCGACGAGCGTGACGGTGCGATACATGGCGCCGGTGTCCATGTAGCACCAGCCGAGCCGGGCGGCGAGCGCTCGGGCCGTGGAACTCTTGCCGGCGCCGGCAGGTCCGTCGAGTGTGACGATCATGGGCGGTAGGCTACCTGCTCAGGATGCGGCCGGTCCACCCATCGCCGCCATCAGATCGATGGCTGTTTCAGCCGGCCTGCCGAGCCCCACGCCGATCGCCATGCGGCACCGGACCGCAGGCCGGTCGTCGGCGGGCAGGAGTGAATCGAGCATGTGCTCGCCCGATCGCACATGCCACGGAAGACCGAGCGTGAAAAGCTGCGTGGCGGGCCGCTCGTGCCGCGACGACGTCGGGCGAATCTCGATGAAATGCGGCGCCGTAAACCGCCACCGCTCCGTCACCACAGGCTCCAGATGCAGGCTGCGAATGATGTCGGGCATCTCGTTTTCGTGCCAGGCGAATCGGCAGGCGGCATACGATTCCAAGGGCGGGCCGGCGAGCGGAGCGGACAGTTGCACCTCCATGTCGAGCAGCACCAGGGGGAGCCCATCCGCCAGCGACACGCGTTGCACGAACGATCCCACGACCGCGCCGTCGGCGGCCACCAGCCGGCCGCCGGATGTGATCGTGTCGCCCGAGCGGTCGATCGCGTCGGCGACCATGCCGGAATGCACGGCCCGCTCGTGGACATCCTCCCACGGCTGACCGGCGGCCGGCGCAGCGCGCGTGGTGCGGAGCGCGAGCCGCTGCGAGACACGATTGCCGACGTCGCCCGGGATTCGGACCGAGAGCAGGCCACCGGTCGATTCATGCACCTGCATTCGGATGAGGCCGTTGTCGAGCACGAGACGCTGCGCGTCGGCCCCACGGCCAGAGAAAAAGCCGCCCATGGCCTTTTTCCACGTGGCCGATCGGAGGATTCGCCGAGGGGCTCCTCCGTCGCCACCTGTCGCATTCTTCGCGGGCAGATTGGCCTTCGCATCTGCGGGCCGTCTGGCGGCGATCCGCGAGGCGGCACTGGAGGCCGCGGCAACCTCGGAGGCCACCTGATCCCGGATCGCCTTGCCTTCCTTCGGAAGCGTGACGGGAAACGCATCAGGGGCAAAATCGACCACCGTGCCGGCGCCGGCCGTGCGGCGAAAGAATTCGTCGGGCGTGACGAACTCACCGAACGCCTTGCTCCACGAGGCGATCCGTCGCACGTCGCCATGCCAGTGGCTGGCCGTGCCCGGATGGTGGGCAAACTGGATCACGACGGTGTGGTCGTGATCCATCGCATCGCCGATCCGCTCGGCGAGGCCGAGAACCGTGCGGGCCTGGCGGGCATCCAGCGGCGGCTTGGCCACGGCGTCGATCCGGCCGGCGCCCGCGCCCTCCCACACGATCCTGCTGCCGCCCGGATCGGGAAGTGTCGTGCCGTCAAAAAGACTCCAGATCGCGCCGCCATACCCGCGGGCCTCGAGCAGCCGCGGGAGGATCGCCGATGCTCCGCCGGCGATCTGGCCGAACGTCACGGGCGCCCTGCCCGCGTGCTTCCGCCAGACCTCCATGCCGGCATCGAGCGAGGCCTCGATCTCCTCGGCCGTGCACAGATCGAGCGGACGCGCATCGATCCGTCCGCCGACGGGCGCCACCGAGCCGTCGGCGATCCTCTGACGCACTCGCTCGAGCGCCGCGGGATTCACGGCGGCCAGTCGCTCGATCACGTCGCCTGATGCCAGGATGCCCATCGGCACGGGCGAGCGAAGTTCCTCCTCGAACGCGGCCCCGAGCGTCGAGGCCGCAAGCAGCACAAGATCGAGCAGCCAGACATCGACGGGATAGTAGTGCGACCTCGAGGCTTCGAGCGCCGCACAGCATTCCCGGAGCCGCTCACGGGCATCCTCGCTGCGGCCGGCGACGGCCGCCCGCGACGCCTCCACCACCGACTCCGGAAACCCGGACGACTCGAGGC
>JBJTDB010000374.1:0-79986 GCA_046092145.1 Planctomycetia bacterium
GACCGCCTTCCCGAACCGACGCGGGCAAAGCCCGACGCCCGGCTTCTGGAGGGCGAAGCCCTGCGGGCATTGGGGCAGTTCAACGAGGCGATCGTCCCCTTCACGGCCGTCGCCGATGAATACCCGCAGCGTGTCGAGGCCTGGCTGGGGCTCGGATGGTGCCTCAAGCGGCTGGGGCGGCTCGATGCCGCGATCGCGATGCTTCGCAAGGGGCTCGAGGCCTCCCCGAAGCAGCCGATCCTGTTCTACAATCTCGCCTGCTACCACTCGCTCGATGGCAACGCTGCTGCGGCCGTGGAGCACCTCACCCAAGCCATCGCGCTCGATGACCGGTTTCGCGATCTCACGCACGTCGAGCCCGACTTCGACCCGATCCGAAAGGATCCGCGGTTTCAGGCCGCCACCAGCGTCACGGTGTGACGACCTCGGTGGCCATCGGTCCCATGAGGCGGCCGCATGACGAGCCCGGCGCTTCAGGAGATCGTCGCCCTGTTGGGCTGCCCGGCTGCGGGCAATCCGGCCCAATACCTTTTCGAGCGGGCGATCGAAGCAGCCGAACTCGACTGGCGATTCCTCACGCTCGACGTGGCCCCTGAACGGATCGCCGATGCGATCGCGGGCGTGGCCGCGATGGGATTCCGCGGCTGCCTCGTTTCGGGCCCACTCCGCGAGGCGGCATCATCACTCGTCCCCACCGTGACGCCAGCCGCGACCTTTTCAGGTGCGGTGAGCCTGATCGACCGCCAGCCAACGGGCCTGGTCGGCCACATGACCGGTGGCCGTGGCCTGATGGAGGCGCTCCGCTCGCACATCGATCCTGTCATCGCCCCCGTGCTGATCCTCGGCGCCGGCCCCGAGTCGCGGGCGGCAGCCCTCGAACTGGCACTGGCCGGCTGCCCGGGCCTGACGATCTGCGATCGCGATGCCGAGCGGGCGACATCTCTTGTCGATGCCCTCAACGCACTCGGAGGCTGCCCCGCCTCGGCGATTCCCTGGGAAGCCACCATCGACATTCCTCGCGAGACCGGCATCGTCATCTCGACGCTTCCGGCCGCCGAGGGCCGGCCACCGGCCGCGTTCACCGGTCTGCGAAGCGACATGGTGGTGGCGGACACGCCGCTGGTGCCGCAGCCATCACCGATGATCGCGCTGGCCTTGGGAGTGGGGGCGTGCGCGATCGACGGCTTGGAGATTCATGCCGAGACGACGGCGATCGACTTCCACACCTGGACCGGCATCGAGCCCGACACGGAAATGCTCCGAGAGGCCTTGGACGAGTTCATGTCCTAGCTTTCCGTGGACAAAGCCATCCATGGCCTTTGTCCACGTGGCCGACCGGTGGAAAAGCCGAGGTTTTCCACGGTCGGCAATCGCCGCATCCTGCGGCGGCGGACGTGTTCCACAGTCTGCTAGCCGGCGTACTCTTTCAAGAAGCCGCGGAATTGGACGAGGTGCTCTTCCTCGTCGGCCAGGAGGCGGATGCAGAGATCCTGCGTCACGTAGTCCTCGCCCTCGGCGGCTTTGATGATCTTCTTGTAGTGGGCACAGGCCGCCTCCTCGGCGGCGATCACCGACTTGATCACGCCCACCACGTCGGTGGTTTCGGTGACGGGCTGGATCTGCCGACCGAGAACGAGGCTCTTTGAGCCCGGCACGTGCCCGCCGAGTTGCTTGATACGGTTGGCCAGCTGCTGGGCGTGCGCGATCTCGCCGGTCACATCGGCGCCGAGCGACTTCTTGATCTCCTCGGCACGCACGCCGTCGAGGTTGGTGCTGTTGGCGAGGTAGTTCATCACTGTCTCGAGTTCCATGCTGTAGGCCTCGAGAAGAAGGGCGACGATTTCCTTGGTGGTGGCGGCCATGGTCGGAGGCTCCGGGGAGATGGGGGGGTGACAGGGATCCGTGAATGGTATCGAGAACGTCAGGCGGCGACCTTCTGGAGCCGCTCGATCTTCTTGAGGAGGGCCGCGGCGCTGGATCGCACGTCGCCGACGGGATCCTCCTGCAGGCTCTCGATCCGCGCGATGATCGCAGCGGGGGGAGGCGACCCGGTGGCATCGACGAGCGCCGCCACGCCGCGGAGCGCGTTGATCACCACGAGGGCCCGCTTGTACCGCTGCGACTGAGCCTGTGGCGAATCGGTGGCGGGCGAGACCGCGATGTCGTCGAGCGAAAGCATTTCGGAGAGCGTGTCGATGGCCTCGTTTCTTCCCTGCCTGGCCAGGCCGAGCGCCGCGTTGTAACGGACGTCGTCGTTCTCGTCGGCAGCCAGCTGCACGAGGCGTTCGATGGCGTCGTCGCCGCCGAGCACGCCGAGCGTGAAGGCAGACGCACCGCGAAGCGGGGCATCGGGGCTGCGGGAGGCATCGACCACCGCCCGTGAGATGCCGGCGGGATCATCGGGCCGACGGTCCGCCGCCACGAGGTTGGTGGAGAGCACGGCCAGCGCCTCCACGGCGGCGCGGGCGGTCTGAGGATCGGCCGTGCGCCTCGCCTGTTCGACGAGCGGGCCGGCCGCCGCGGGGATGGCGAACTCTCCAAGGGCACGGCAGAGGTAGAGGCGAAGCGTCTGCGACTGCTCGCCGGTGCGGCCGCTGGCGGCTTCATCGGCGAGGATGCGGCCAAGTTCGCCCGCGAGTGGCTCGTCGTTTTTCAGGGCGGCGCCGCCGGGGCCGCGGAGGTCGTTGGCGAGATTGAGCGCCGCCTGCCAGCGGCCCTCGTTGGCCCGCCGCAGTGTCCGCACGTAGGCCTGCGGGTCGTTGCCGAGGTGGGCCAGCCAGTGGAAGGCGAGCCACACGCAGACGATGATGGCGACGATGATCGCCGGCACCAGAAAGAGCTGCACGAGAAAGCCGGCGCTCGGCGGCTCGACAGGCGGAAGGGAATCTTCCTGCGTCACCGTGCGGTACGTGGGCTGCGACATGCCCGAAGTGTAGGATGCAGGGGTGTCGAGTCAAAGCCCCGTGCCCGTTCACGCTCCGCCCCGCGATCGCCCAGACCCGGCTCCCTCAGCCCTCTGGCTCGCTGCCGATCTTCCCACGGCGGAGGCGCACCTGGCGCTCGACGAGGCGATCCTCGAGGAGGCCCACGAGGGTCGCTGCGTGTCCACGGTCGTCCGCGCCTGGATGGCGAACGAGCCGGTCGTGGTGCTCGGCTCGTCGAGCCGTGTCGAGGAGGAGGTCGATCCGGAGGCCTGCGAGGCCCATGGCGTCAAAATCCTCAGGCGACCAAGCGGCGGCGCGACGGTGATGCTCGGGCCGGGCTGCCTCATGTGGTCGGTGGTCACCCATCATCCCGAAGCATCCCCGCCGATCGAGCAGATCCATGCGGCGATGCTGTCACCGCTTGCGGCCTCGGTCTCGGCCCGCGCGGGGCGGGAGGTGATTCGGAAGGGCTTGAGCGACCTGGCAATCCAGACCGACGGCGGCGAGCGGAAGGTTTCCGGCAACGCCCTGCGGGTGCGGCGGCATGGCGTCCTCTATCACGGCACGCTCCTCGACAGCCTCGATCTCGGCCTCGTTGCCCGGGTGCTTCGGCACCCACCCCGGGAGCCGGACTACCGCGGCCGACGGCCGCATGGGGCGTTCCTGGCCAATCTCGGCCTCGGCCGTGACGCCTTGGAGGCATCCGTGCGGCATGCCTTCGGCGCCGCCACCGATCGCACGACCTGGCCGCAGGATGCTGTCGCGCGGCTCGTGCGGGAGCGGTATGCCGACCGTTCCTGGATCCACCGGCTGTAGCGACTGGGGTGACGCGGAGGCGTGGCGAGAAGCGACGGGCCGTGAGGATTGGGGAGACTGCCGACACGGAGATGATTCCGTGGGGCACGGCCAGCCGATCCCAAACATGGCGGATGGATTGGGGCGCCGGATCAAACCCGGCAAAACAGCCTTTCGCCGAAGGCGGTTTACCGGTAGGGTTCCCGCCCCGTTCGACAGGAAGTCGTTCGACAGCCCGCAACAGGAGGTTGCTGCCATGCGCATGCACATGCACGCCGCGGATGTCCGAGAACTCGTGACGCGGTATTTTCTCGACTTTGGCGCCGACGCGGTCGATGTCGCCGACGTGCAGGAGAATATCCGGATCGATCGGGGCCGGTGCGTTGCCCGGTGCTACCGCGTCGCCGAGATGTTCGCCATGTGGCTGATCGACGTTGGAGTCCTGCAGTTCTATGACGCCGACGGCAGCATGCTGCACACCGTGAACCTGTTCACGGAGCGACAGCCGCATCGCGTGGCGGCCTGATCGGGCCGACCGTCGGATCGGTGGGGGGTTTTCGGATCGTTTCTGTGCTCGTTTCTGCGCTGGGGGAGCGCGCCGATGACGCATACCGTGCATGTGCCGCCGCGGCTGTCGATCGTCATTCCGATGACATCCACGTCTACGGCCCTCGAAGAGACGCTCGTGAGCGTCCTCGAAAATCGTCCCGACGACTGCGAGATCGTGGTCGTGCTGTCGCGGCCCTATGCCGATCCGTGGAACATCGGCGAGGAGGTGCGATTCGTCCAGGCGCCGACAGGTGCGAACATCGTGTCGTGCGTGAATCTCGGGATCGCCGCCAGCGAGGCATCCGTGATCCACGTGCTGGCAGCGGGATGGCGTGCCACGCCGGGATGGACCGACGCCGCGGTGGCGATCCTCGAGGCCGGCGAAGCGGGAGCGGTGGTCCCCGTTGCCTCCGACGGGAATCACACGGTTCCGACGGGCGTTCGCTATGGCCGTGGTGGGCGGCGAATCGCATCGTCACGAAGTCCGATGGCGCCCTGCCTCGAGGCGGGCTTTTGGCGGGCCGACATCGTCGAGATGGCCGGCCGTGGGTTTGTGCTGACCTGCGGTGAAGCGTTCGCCGATGCCGACATGGCCGTCACGCTCGACCGCATGGGATGCCAGGTCGTGGTCGAGCCGTCGGCACAGGTGGTTCGCGGGGAACCGCGTCGTCGCGGCAATCCGTTCATGGCCGGTCTTCATGCCGAGCGGCTTTTTTGGCGGTCGCTCGCGGGGCGGGCCGTGGCGCCGGCCGTGTGCATGCACGCGGTCGAGATCGTGCGACACACGCTGGCCCGGGCGCCGCTTGGAATGGTCCCCGTCCTCGCGGGCCGGCTGGTGGCGATGCTGCAGTTTGGCGCGTATCGGGAGCGGTATCAGCAGCTGCGGCGGCTTTCCGAGGCACGTGCCGTCGAAGCCGATGGGCATCACACGATCCGGATCGACGCCCCACATGGGAGCGTGGGCCGGCCGGCGGCGATCGATCGGGAAATCGTGCAGCCGATGCGGCGTTCGGCGTAAGTCACCCCGCATCGCTTCACCCGTCCCGCGGGCGTGATAGAATCGCCCACGGTTTGCTCCCGTAGCTCAATTGGATAGAGCGTCAGCCTCCGGAGCTGAAGGTTACAGGTTCGATCCCTGTCGGGAGTACTGATTCGTGCCCTTTCGGGACGTCAAGCGATTTTTCGCGGGCCTCGTGAAGTGTTGACGGCTCCTGATGGCCGCTGACGGGTGTTGATGGTGCCGGAATTGAAGCCGGATTTCCGGTGGCTGCATTCCAGTCCTCCGGCCGCACCGCGTGGTAGTGCTTTCTCCGCATCTGGGCCGTGTTGCCGATCCACGCGTTGATCGCCTTCCATATCTGCCGAGCAGCCATCGCTTGTATCCGTCGGCGTCGCCCTCGGTGATTGAGTCGAGATGCCGCTCCTTGCCGAAGAACTCCTCGAGCAACTGCCGCGAACGAGCGTAGCCGCGGGCCGCGTTTGGCTTCTGCGTACCGAGACTGCCAAAGTAATGCTCGAGATGCTGGCCCAGGGTGACAACCACATCCCCAGCCTTCTCGCGCCTTGGCACGAGACCGGCACGGAAGAGCCGATCATGGATCGTATCGCTCACCCGGCCCACCCACTCAGCCGTCTCGCGATCCGGCGAGTGACCGGCGGCCTTCGCCGATTCAAGCGAGTCAATCATCCGCCGAGCCGTGTGAGCAATATTCTTCGATACGCGGCCGAGCCGAATCGTGTGCCGCTTTCCAGATGGAGTGCGTACAAGCACCCGATACGCCCTTCCCTTTTTCCCATTTTCAGAACACAACGCTGCCATAACTGTTTCTCCTATTTGGAGTAAGAGGAAAGAAACCACAACCACCGTGCGAGGCCAGTTACCCCGCCCCGTCCTGTTCGAACGTCTCGTGTTTGGCGAGCCATGCGTCGAGCGTGGCAACGCGATAAAAGACCTTGCCAATGTGCTTGAACCGCGGGATCTCGCCGGCTTTATTCAGCCCGTGAGCGCCACTCGATGAACGCTTGTTTTCCGGCAGTGTTGGGTTTCTCGCCGGCGGGGCCGCAGCCCGCCGGAGGTGAGGTACGCTATTTTTCGATTATTGCTTCACAGGCAATTATCCAGAAATAGAATACCGGTATGCCCCGGAAGCTTGGCCAACTCGAAAGCGCCGCCCTCGCCCTCGCCCAGATGCGGAATCTCCGCACTATGCGTGTGGGTGAACTGGCCTCCGGGCTACGCCTGTCGGCGAAGCAAGAGCGGGAGCTCCTCAGCCGCATGTCGCGGTCCGGCATGATCGCGAATGTCCGCAAGGGGCTGTACCTGTTTCCGCCGAGATTGCCCCTCGGCGGTATATGGACGCCGGACGAGGCCACCGCCATCAACGCCCTGATGGCAGACAAGAACGCCCGCTATCAGATCACCGGGCCCAAGGCCTTCAATCGGTACGGCTATTCGGAGCAACTCCCTGCTCTCACGACGATCTACAACGACGCAATCTCCGGTGAGCGACGGGTTGGGAGCGTCTCGCTGAAACTCATCAAGGTCGCCCGCGACCGGCTCGGCGGTATCGAGAAAGTCCGAATGCCTTCGGGCGAAACCCTCGTGTACTCATCCCGCGCCCGCACCCTCGTCGATGCCGTCTACGATTGGTCCCAATTCGATAGCCTGCCCGAAGCCTATGACTGGATACGAGCCGACCTCGCCGCCGGCCGGATCACAGCAGACGAATTGGCCCGTGCCGCCGTGCAACACGGGAACATGGGGACGATACGCCGCATCGGGGCGATTCTCGAACGCATCGACGCGAGCCAGGCCGCCAGGTCTCGCCTCGAGCGAGCCGTGACGGCAACGACCGCAAAAATCCCGCTGGTACCAACGCGGCCAGCCCGCGGGCCAGTCGCAAGAGCGTGGGGAGTTGTGACAAATGGCTGATCGACTCCGTAGTCGTACTTGCTGGTACAGCAGAACGAACATAGAGTGAAATTGTTCTTTAGCCCTCTTGGAGACCTCCATGAGTTCGACCAAATACAAAATCATCGTGGAGCAGCATGAGGATGGGTTCGTTGCATACCCTCTCGGTTTCGCCGGCTGCGTCGTTGGCCAGGGAGACACTGCGGATGAAGCGATTGCCGACGTTCAGTCAGCGATTCGCTTCCATATCGAAACCTTCGGGAAGGATGCATTCGCGGAGGACTCGCCGCTCCTGCATGCCTACATGACCGAGACCGAACTCGCGAACGCCGACTGATGCCCAAGTTCCCCAAAGACGCCTCGAGGGCGCGCGTGGTTGCGGCACTCCAAGCTCTCGGCTTCCAAATCGTCCGCGAGCGTGAGCACATAGCAATGGTTCGGGAAAATACCGATGGCACAAAGACGCCCCTTACTCTTCCCAATCACAAGACGATCAAGTCCTCGACTCTCCGAATGATCTGCCGTCAGAGTTCCATCTCGCGAGAGGACTTTTTGAACGCTTACGAACAGTCGTGAGCGACGTCGCCTGAGCGTCACCCGCAACGGCGGGAGCGCTGACGGGCCTGGGCCCGCCGCGAGGCGTGGCTTTCCAAGAGATAGTTCCCGCGGCCGGCCAGCCACTGGGCCAGCCACACGCGGAGATGGCGAGCACGGCCAGTCGGCCGCCGCTCGTAGTGTTTCAGAATCACCGAGCCGTCTTGCATGTATCGGACATGCTGCACCGGCCGGTCGTTGAACGTGGTGACCTTCATCTTCAAACCTTCCGTGACAAATTCAGAGAGCCGACCGGGCTACGACGCCCGTCGACCAAAGCCCCGCTGGCCTGCGGGCCTGCAAGAAATGCCACGACGCATGCAGGGCGATGCGGCGGTGAGCGGCGTCGGGCGTGCGGGCCTTACGACTCTCGAAACACGAAGTAGACGGCCGCGCAGATGCATAGGGCCGCCCACAGGTAGTTGAGCCTCAGCGGCTGCTTCATGTAGAGCACCGCGAACGGCACGAACACGGAGAGGGCGATCACTTCCTGCAGGATCTTCAGCTGCCCGAGGTTCATCGTCGTGTAGCCGATCCTGTTTGCGGGCACCTGCAGCAGATACTCGGCGAGCGCGACGCCCCAGCTCACCAAGGCGGCGATGAACCACGGCCGGCCACTCATGTCCTTCAAGTGTGCGTACCACGCGAACGTCATGAACACGTTCGAGCAAATCAGCAGGAGCGTCGTTTGGAGCATTACGGGCATGGCGTCACAAGAATCGCGCTACTTACAACGAAGTCGGTATCCGCCGAGACGATAACCCGTTGATCGCGGTCCGCGTGCTCAAAAATCGTTTCGTCATCCGCAGCCGCAAACCCAAGATCCCTGACGTGAATGCATCATGGTCTGCTTGCCGCAGGCCTTCTGCGACGAACGGTGAAAGAACATTGTCGATGAGGAATCTCATGACGCGTTTACCGATAAAGGTGCAGCACGTTTTTCGTTCAGCGTCCACCAGGATACCGCAGACGGTGTCATGACGCCCGGCGGCGGCGGCCGCAGCCCTTGTTGGCGGGCTCCGTCTCCGTCGCCGGCACCGGTCACCGACGCTTGGAGCCGATCGAGGTCTTGTCCACGGCGGCGGGGTCTTTCGGCGACGTGCCGAAACCAAGCGTCCTCATCGGTGCTTCGCCGGTTCGGGCTCTTTTTAAGCGCGGCCGCGTTTTGCCCGATCATCCCGCGTAGAGTTTCGCGCCGGACAGGGAACCGGCACGTAGCCTCGTTGCGTTTCGACGACGAGCACGGCTCGCGGGCATCATGCCGGATTCCCAGCCCCCGGCGCGTCCATGCTCAACCGCAGCGGTGTCGTGGTTGGCCACGAGCCTGCTTTCTATGGCTGGCTCAAAACCACCGGCGTTTCCGACCAGGAGATCGAGACGAAAAAGCAGGTCTCCGATCGCACTCTCTACCTCATCCCGGCCTGCCACTTCCCGGAGGAGGTGGAGGAAGTCGTGGAGGATATCTTCGAGGAGATTTTCATCCGCGAACTCCGAGTGTGGCAGCCGGATGAAACCCAATGGCCCGATACGGCCGACTTCGCCCTCTTCACGCAGTGGTTCACCATCGATGGCATTTCGAACGTCGAAGACGTCGGCCGCGGATCGGTGGAACGCGACGGGTAGAAGCCCTTCTCACGACCCCTCGGCATCGGCACTCGGCTCGCCGGGCTTCTCCGCTGCAGCCTTTTCCGCGACTGCCTTCTCGGCCGCAGCTTTCTCCGCGGCTGCCGCGGCCGCTTTTTCAGCAGCGGCTCTCGATGCCGCCGCCTGCTCGTCCTGAAGCCGTTTGGCGATCGCAGCCACCCTTTCCTCGAGGCTCGCCCGCATCTTGGCCACTTCGCCATCGACCTTCCGCTCGGTGACGGCCACCACCTTCTCCAGTTCGGCAGCCGTCCGCTGCTCGATCTTGGCGATTTCCGCCGTCGTCTTCTCGCGGAGATCCTTGCCGGCGGCATCGACGCGCTCGACCGCCTCCTTCGATTCGGCCACCGCCTGGGCGGCGGCCTTTTCGCTGGCCGCGGCCAACTCGGCGTCGATCTTTCGCTTCAGTTCCTGAAGCTGCCCGTCGAACCGCTGCCGCAAGGCCTGCGACTCGTCGGCAAAGGACTTGTTGAGGGAGCGGATCTCCGCACCGAACTTCTCGTCGAGTTTGCCGGAGTCGGCCTCCATCTGTTCCTGCAAGCGGCTCGCCTCGAAATCAAACTGCTTGTCGAGGGAGTCCTGGAGTTCCTGCTTGGCGGCGTCCACTCGATGGTGCACCCGGGCCGATACGTCTCGGGAAAGCTGCGAATAGAGCTCCGCCTTCCGCTTCTCCCAGATCCGCCCCAGCGGCCACGCCTGCGCGGCATCCGCCGCCATCAGCACGGCCAATGCCGCCACCAGCCCGCATGCCAGCCTGCGCATGATCGCCTCCCGGTCCACGAGGGACTCTTGCCTCGATTTCGGCGATTCCGCGCCCCGCCCCATACGCCAGGATCAACCGGCCGGACCAGATTACGTGACACGCGAGGTTGAATCGTCAGGGTTTCCCGGGTCGGCAGGGTCATGCCGGCCCATCTTTCCCGACCGGAAGCACCGAAGCTCGGTCGCCGTCGGGTATGGTGAGCGAGATCTAAAGTGGAAATCAAACCATGACGCGCGACTGGCTGGCGATCGAAGAGCGAGTGCCGACGGCGGATGGAGCGGTGCGGCAGGCCACTCCGATCGGCGAGCCCCGTGTCTCGTGTTCGCACCTCGTGCAATCGATCGCCGCTGCCATCGCCGACGCGCCAAGGGCGCCCGTGTGGCTGGTCGCTCCCAGCCGCCGTGTCGCCCGCCAATGGATCGACACGATCGCCCTCGGTGGAACACCCGTCTTCAACGTCAGGGCCACGACACCACGGGCCCTCTGTTTCGATCTCGCCGCCCCGGCGCTTGCCGGCACCGGACGCGTGGTCGCCTCTCCACGGGCATCGGTCGTATTGGTTGAAAAAGTGATCGTCGCCGCCGATCAGGCGCAGCGACTCCGCTATTTCTCGAACCCTCGCTCCTACCGTCGGCTCGCCGAACGAATGCTGGTGAGCCTGTCGGCCATCCGCATGGCCGGCCTTTCGTCTGAAGATGTTCGGCGGCGGCCCGGCTTTGGGAATTCCGCCAAGGCGCACGATCTCGCTTTCCTGCTCGAAGCCTACGCCGGCGCCCTCGATGCCGAGAACCTCGTCGATGCCGCCACGATCGCCGTCGTGGCCCGCGACATGGTGGCGACCGGCACACTCTCGCCGACCTGGCAATCAATCCTCGTGCCGGCCGAACTCGACATGAAGCCGCTCGAGCGAGACGTTTTCTCGATGCTCGGCGGCCGCGTGCGAACGTTGCCGATCGATCCGGAGCCCAGGTCGTTCGACGATCCGTTCCATGGACCACGCGTGCAGTTCTCCCGGGCCATCGGCGAAGTCAACGAGATCCGTGGTGTCATCCGGAGGTGTCTCGCCGATGGCATCCCGCTCGACACGGTTGAACTCTTGCATACCGATGCGGCCACCTACCCATCGCTCGTGCAGGAAGTGCTGGCCACCGTGGCCGGCGGAGGCGATGACCCTGCCGTCGCTGCCGACCACCTGCCCGTCACGTTCGCAGAAGGTCTGCCGATTCGGGAGTCGCGGCCCGCTCGGGCGCTCGCGGCATGGCTGGCCTGGAGTGGCGAACGCCACCCACAGTGGAGGCTCATGCGGATGATTCGTGATGGGCTCCTGGACTGGCGGCGCGATGCCACACCCTTTCTGGATGGCACGGTCACCGAGGCGAGCCTGCTGCGGGAACTGCGTCGCATGAAGATCGGATTCGATCTCGTGGGAGCCCCGGTCAAGGTTCAGGCGGCCCTCGCGATCGCGGCCGCAGCGCCGGCGTCATCATTCATGGTCGGCAGCCACGATCCGGGAGAAGACGACGACATTGATGAAGAGACTGCGGTTCGGCGGCACACACGAAAAATCGCCTCGCTCCAGGTGATCGCCGCGATCCTCGTTCGGCTGGTGGAACTCGAGCCGCCACCCCGTGCAGGTGCCTCGGCGATCGTCATGCGGGCCAGGCGTTTTTTGGAGGAGGTCGCGGCGGCCCGAAGCCAGTTCGACAACAACGCCAAGAATCGCCTCGTCGCCGAGATCACCGACATGGAGCGATGGCTGGAGAAACACCCGGCGGCCGATCCACGCGAGACGCTCGAGTGGCTCGCAGGACTGACCGATTCGCTCGTGGTCATGGGAAATGCCCCCCGCCCCGGCTGTCTGCACGTCGCCCCGCTCGCCTCCGGCGGCCATTCGGGCCGGCCTCACACGTTCGTCGTGGGCCTCGACGAGAAACGGTTTCCGGGGCCCGGCAGCTCCGATCCGGTGCTTCCCGATTCCGACCGAACGGCCTTGTCGGCCGAGCTCGATCTGGGCGGCGCAGCGGTCGCGAAGGTGCGCACGGAGTTTTGGCGATTGCTCGGACGGCTCCGAGGCACCGTACATCTCTCGTACACCTGCCGCGACCTCGTGCAGCAGTCGGAAGTTTTTCCATGCCCGTTGCTCCTGGAGACCTATCGTCGCGTAAACGGCTCCCCGGAGGCGACGCTCGGCGAGTTGCTCGCGGCGCTTTCAGACCGGACCGAGTCGTTCGTCCCACGCGATCCAGCGATGGCGATCAACGAGTCCGAGTGGTGGCTCGCCACGCTCGGTGAGGATCCCTCGATGTCCGCGGTGACTCATGCGGCCGTCAGCCACGGCCCTGGCCTCGCACGCGGATATGCGGCCGAGGAGGCGAGACGGTCGCCATCATTCACTCCATGGGATGGTCTTGTTCCGGAAGCGGGCCCTGCACTCGATCCGACGAACCCGACTGGCCGCGCGGCCTCCGCGCATAGCCTCGAGGCCCTCGGCGCCTGTCCGCGGCGGTTCTTCTTCCGTTACGGGCTCGACGTCGCGCCGCTCGACTCTTTCGAGCCCGAGGAAGACCGTTGGCTCGACGACATGGAACACGGCAGCGTCTTGCACGAGGTTCTCGAGCGGTTCATGTCGCGTTTTCTGCATCGGGGCGGTGGCTCGCCCGCCGATGCGCCGCAGCCGACGTTCGCCGACCACGAGCCCGACATCCTCACGATTCTCGACGACGTGCTCGCGGCGAAGCGCGCCGAAAAGCCAACCACCGACGAGGCTGCCGTTGCCGCCGGTCGGCGAGAGCTGGCCGACGCTCTTCGGACCTTTCTGCGTGCCGAAGAGGCGTATTGCCGGGAAACGGGCTCCCGGCCCGTGGCGCTCGAGGCTTCGATCGGGTTTGGGCCCGAGGGCAACGGCAGCCGATTCGACCGCGCGGAACCGGTGCCACTGCCGCTGGCCGACGGCCGCTCCATCCGCATGAGGGGCTACGTGGACCGGATCGATATCGACGGCACACGAGCCGACGGGCAGGGCTATGCCATCATCGACTACAAGAAGGGGCGATCGTCCCGATTCAAAAAAGGGGGCCGGGATCCACTGGCGGTGTTCGACAAGGGCCGCCGGCTTCAGCACGGGCTCTATGTTTTGATGGTGCGTCACGTCACCCGTGAGACGGTCGGCGAGGCAGGCGACGTGACGCGATTCGCCTATTTCTTTCCCGGTGCCGATACCCGTGGCGAACGGGTCGAGTGGACGGCCGAGGAACTGGCCGGCGTCGACACCCTCGTCGAGCGGCTCTGCCGCATCGTCCGCGCCGGGGCGTTTCTGCCATCGACCGACCAAGCCGACTGTCGCTTCTGCGACTTTCTCGACGTCTGCGGCGACGCGTCTGCGACCGCCGCCGCGGCCCGACGCAAGCTTCGCGCCGACGATGCGCCCCATGGCGAGCATGGCCAGACGCTCGCCGAGCTGTTTGCCGGTGTCCGCGACGTCAGTGACCGGGCCGCCGCGCCAGCGATCGCGAAACCAACGCCCCGCGATTTTGTCCGCCTGGAAGAGTCGCCACCCGGCGAGTTGGGCGATGCGACCGCCCGCGATGCGATCCGTTCGGCGCTCGAGAAGAGCATGCTCGTTGAGGCATCGGCGGGCACGGGCAAGACGACATGCATGGTCGATCGCATGGCAGCGATCGTACGAACGGGCGTCGCCACGGTCGGCCAGATCGCGGCGATCACCTTTACCAACAAGGCCGCAGCCGAGTTGGCCCGTCGATTTCGTGACCGTCTGGAACGCGATTCGTCCGACCCCGGCCTTCCAGAGGTGGAACGGCAGAGGATGCGGGCGTCGTTGGCCGAAATCGACACGGTGGTGATCGGCACGGTGCACTCGTTTTGTGGACGGCTGCTCAAGGAGCGGCCCATCGAAGCAGGACTCGATCCGGCCGTGAAGATGCTCGACGCTGCTGCCGAGCAATCGCTCCGGGGCCGCGCGTGGCGGGAATTCTGTGATGCGGTCGCACTCGATGAAAGCCTCACGGCGGCGCGGCAGGCTCTCGAGGCGACAGGCGTCGATCTTCGCGACCTTCGATCGGCCTTCGAGACGATCGTGGCCCACGGCGACGTCCGCACCTGGCCCCGCGAGGCGGTCGAAGCCCCCGACATCAAACCGCTGATGGACCGCATCGACGCCGAGATCACGGGCCACCTGGCCGGCGCGAGCGTGCCATGGAATCACCGGCCCGCGAGCGATGACCTGATGAACACACTCGAGGCGGTGCAACGGGCTTTTCGCACGCGGCCCGACGACTCTCCCGCATCTCTCTTCCGAGCCGCCGAGATGCTCGACGGAGAGTGCCCAAAGATCGCCCAGACCCTCTGGCTGCCGGGTGGCCGCACCAAGCACGACCAGGAACGGCAGCGGGAGCGGAAGCGGCAACTCGAAGAGTGGTGGGCCGTCGTCGTGGCCGAGGTCGCCGGCCCGCTTCGGCAGTGGCATGCCTACCGCTACCGATTCGCGATGCCGCTCGTGGAGGCGGCTCGGGATCACTACGAACGGGTTCGGCTCGCCGAGGGAGTGCTCTCGTTCCACGACCTCCTCGACAGGACGGCGAAGCTTCTCCGCGAGCGGCCCGACGTTCGTGTGTCGTTCGCGAAGAAGCATCCCGTCGTGCTCGTCGATGAGTTTCAAGACACCGATCCCCTTCAAGCGGAGATCCTTCTACTCCTCACGGCCGATGATCCGGCCGCGACCGACTGGCGATCGACCCGGATCAGGCCCGGAAGCCTGTTCGTGGTTGGCGACCCGAAGCAGTCGATCTATCGCTTCCGGCGGGCCGACATCGACACGTTCGACTTCGTCAAGGAGCAGATCGCTCGCTCCGGCGGTCAGCTGGTGCACCTCAACACCAACTTCCGGAGCAGCGGCGAACTCGTCACCTGGGTCAACGACCAGTTCGCCGGTCGCTTCGCCGCGCATCGTTCCGAGGCAGGCGAGGCGTATGGCCCCGGGTTCACCGAGAGCCGAGCCGGTCGAGGAACCGCCGCCCCCGGCCTGCTGGCCGGCCTGCGGCAGGTGCGGGTCCGCTCGAAGAATGTTCGGGCCGAAGCCGAGGCGATCGCCACGTTCATTCGCCGGGCCATCGACCGCAAGCTCACGGTGCCACGGTCATCGGCCGAGGAGGACCCCGCCTGCCGGCCCGAAGACTTCATGCTCGTCACGTGGAATACGGGTCAGCTTTCAACCTATGCCGAAGCCCTTCACGCGGTCGGGCTGCCGTGCGACGCGACCGGCCGGAAGGGCCCGGATAGCAAGGCCGACCTTGCGCTGCTCCACCTCTGCCTGCGTGTGGTCGCCGATAACGACGACACGGTGGCGGCTCTCGCAGTACTGCGTGGTCCGGTCTTCGGCTTCAGCGACGCAGAGCTCCGCACCTTTCGCGCCGCCGGAGGCCGCATCGACGGCCGGTTGCTCGTGCCCGACAGCCTCGAGGACGATGCCTTGGTCTCGAGGATGCGTTCGGCGGCCGAGACCTTCCGCCGGTGGCGGCAGCTGGCGGGGGTGCTCCCGCTGGCGGCCGCGCTTGAACGAATCGCCGACGACGCAGGGCTCTTGCTCGTGGCATCGGCAGCCGATGGACGGGCGGGGCGGCAGGGCCGGGCGGCTGCCGGCACGATCGCCACGCTCATCGAGCGGGTGCGGGCGGAGCGGTCGCTCCTGACATCGGTGCAGGACGTGATCGATCGGATCGACGACCTGCTCGCCGAGGAGTTTCCGAGACAGGATTTCGATACGGCATCGATCGATGCGGCGGCGGGCGGCGCCGTGCGGGTGATGAACCTCCACAAATGCAAGGGACTCGAGGCGCCGGTGGTGTTCCTGTGCGACGAAGATGGTCCTGATCGTGACCGAGGACCGTCGTGGCATATCTCGCGATCTGCAGTTGGAACCGCGGGCTATCTGAAAATCTCCCGTGCCGGCTTCTTTGGCAAGGAGGGCGCGACGCTTGCGGCGTCTTCGGAATGGCAGCAGGTGGAGCAGACAGAACGCCGCTACCTGGAGGCGGAGTATCTCCGGCTCAATTATGTCGCCGGCACACGGCCTGGCACATGCCTCGTGGTCTCGGTCTTCGAAGACAGCAAGGGAGAAATCACGGGCGGCTGGCACGAACTCTCTCCCGACATCGGGGCCGTCGCGAATCTGCCCGATCTCGAACCGGATGCCGATGCCGAAGCGGCCCGCTCCGCCGCCGCCGCGCGGCCGCCGGCCGATGCCACGGTGGTCACGGCGGCCCGCGAGCAGGCCGAGAAGCGGGCGAAGTCCATCCGCCTGCCCACGTTTGCCACGGTCACACCGCGCGACTTCCTTACCGAGCCAGCCGAACGGATTCGCCACACGGGCCGGGGACTTGGACAGGAATGGGGCACGGTGATTCACCGGCTCCTCGAACTGGCCGTCATACAACTGGAGAAGCCAGAGGCGACGTTCGACCTGCGGTCAGTCGCCGAGAGCATCATCGAGGAGAGTGATCTCGCCGAAAGCGGCATCGCCCGCCAGACACTCATAGACCGGGCCATCGGGCTCGTCGAGGAGATTCGGCGGAGCACGGCGTGGCAACGGATCAGCCGGAGCCGCGAGCGGTATGTCGAGGTGCCGTTCACGATCGCCATCCGCGGTGACGAGATCCCGACCGGAGTGGCGGTCGATATGGGGCCTGGGCAGAGCGAGTCGGCAGGAACCGATCGCATGGTGTCGGCCACGGCAGCGGCCACCCCCCTGCCGGTGCTCGTTCGCGGCCAGATCGACGCGGTGTTCGAGGAAGCCGCCGCAACGCCGGACGAGTCTGGGTGGATCATCCTCGACTGGAAGACCACCTCGGTCGCGGATCGCGACGTGGGCCCACTCCAGGACCACTACAGACCGCAGCTCAGGCTCTACGCCCGCTGCTGGGCGGCAGAGCGTGACTCCCGTCACCCGTTCCTTCCAGGTGTGCAGCGTGGTGATCGTGGCAGGTGAAGAAGATCACCTGGGATCGCTCGGCGAAGCTACGGATGATGCAGGCCGCCTGGCTCATCCGCTCCGCATCGAGGTTCACGAGCGGGTCGTCGAGGATGATGAAGCCCGTTCCGCCGTCGAGGTAGGCCTCCGCCATCGCAAGCCGCAGCGCCAGTGCGAGCGCTCCACTGGCACCTTGTGAGAGCCGCTCCGGTGGCAGCGACACGCCGCCGCGATCCACGGCCATCGGCAAGGCCCCATCGAATGCCACCGTCGCCTCCCTTCCCGTGATGCGGGAGAACATGTCGGCCACCTTCATGCTGAACACTGCCAGAGGGTCGTCGCCACTCCGCGCCGCGATGTGGTCGAGCTCCTCGCGGATGCGAAGGTAGGCCCACCCTCGGCTCCGGGCCCGTTCGAATTTCCGTCGCGACGCCTCGGCCTCCTCGGCCACGTCTTCACTGCGACGATCACCGAGTCGAGCGGCCAGCCCTCCCAGTTCTTCTTTCGTGGCGACGAGTGCCCGTTGCCCGTCGAGCCGTCGGTTTTGGGCGCGCTCGAGTTCGGAGAGCAGGGCCCTCGACGATTCGAAGCCGGGCGGCAAGGCAGGCGCGCCGGCCAGCTTCTCCCTCGCTGCCTTGAGATCGCCCCGCTCCTTGAGCAATCGCTCCCCGAGCGCATCGTGATCGCCATATTCCTTGATCCAGCCGGCGATCGCCTCCACATGCTTCTTGTTCGCGGCGTTGCCGACAGCCACTTTTTCACTGGCCTCTTTGATGTCCCGCTCGATGACGTCGAGGGCTCGCGTTTCAGGAAGCCCGTCGACCGCTTTGATCTGCGCCTCCCATTGCTCGAACGTCTTCCCGAGCAGGAGGCCCTCGAGCAGTTTCTTTTTCATCTCGGCGGCATGTGCCGCGTCACGATGGCGCTGCGCCATGAGCCGCACCTCTTCGGCCGAGTTCGCACCGCAGGCTTCGAGTTCAGTCGCACGGCTCGCACGATTGGCTGCCAGCGACTCGAACAACGACGCTACGTCATCACCACCACTCTCGACGGTGAGCGTCACACCTCCCACCACGATGCGGACACGGGCTTCGGCCGTTCCTGTCGCACCCTCGGGGCCCGCCTTCACGGTCTCGGCAGGCTCGCTTCCCCGCTCCAGCACCACCGCCTCCGGCGTTGCGGCCTCGATGCGCCACGCCATTCGTCGGCTCGCAAGCTTGTTTTCGGCCGCTGTGATCGCCTTTTCGAGCTTTTCAACCGCGTCGAGCCTCGCGGGCCCCGGGTCGGGGAGGCTTCCGACGGCTTTGTCGGCATTCCGCCAGTCCCGTCGTGCCTCCTCGATCCGCCGAAATGATTCTTTCGCAGCGACGTTGTCCTTGCGTTTCTTGGCGGTGGCGAGTTCGGTCTCGAGCTTTTCGAGGTGCGACTCGCGTTCCGCTTTCTGCCGCTCCCATTCCTCGATCGCCGCCTGCGCAGCCGGCCACTGCTTGAAGACCGTGGTCATCACAGCCTCCGCCGCCACGAGGCGAGGCACCCGCTCGTCCAGCACATCGCGTTCATTCAGACCGTCGCGAAGCGCACCATGCGTCTCGACAAAGGCGGCCGCATCCGCGATCGTCGCCTCGATCTCCGACACCTCGTGAGTGACACGATCGATGTCTCCTTCGATCGAGAGAAGGTCGGCATGCTCCCCGACGAGCTCCTGCCAGTCATACCACGCCTGGAGGATGCTCCCGACATCCTTCTTCCAGCGATTGCCGGCGACCTTTTCCTGTCCCTGTTGACGTTCCGGCTTGCCATGCTCGTCATCCCAGCGGCTGAAGGCGGCCTCGATCTGCTCCTCCACCAGGCGTCGCAATCGCTGCTCGTCCACATCGGCAGACGAACCGGCTGTGGCGTTGAGCATGTCGCGGATGTCGCGCAGGTCGGCTGCATTGTTCTTGATGGCGACGAGCGTCTGCTCGAGTTCCGACTGTCCCGTGAACAGCACATGCCGATACGTCGCCTCGCCATGTGCGAGCATCTCGCCAAGACGCGTCTGCACGGTGGCCGGATCCGCGATCGATGTCGTGCCGTTACTGAGTCGGCTGACCGGACCGGCACCCCACCTTTTTTCCAGCGACCACGTGTCGCCGTCGTGCTCGAACGTGAGCGTGACCTGGGCGTAGTCTCCCGCCGGCAGTGGAAGCCAGGGCCCCACCGTATCCCCGAGTTTGGTCTTCGTGAGCTTGGTCGGCGTGAAAAGCGAGTGGAAGATCGCCTGCCGAAGCGTCGTCTTGCCCTTCTCATTCGGGCCATGAACGACCACCAGCGACGTTGCCAGATCCCATGACGCGTCGGTGAAATGACCGAACGGATGGAGCCGTATGTTCGTGAGCCTCATACCTTCGACGCTTTTTCGATGAGTTCGTGGGCGAGGGTGGCGGCCTCGGGGTGATCGGTGTCGGCAAGGAGGGACGTGAGCAGCCGCTCCGCGAGTCCGCCGCGTCGATAGCGGCGGGCAATCTGCGTGGCATCGAGCCGGTCGTGGATGTCGCTTTCGACGCTCACGCATGGAAATCCGGACCGAATGCGCTCGATGGACGCCTCCAACTCAGATCTCTCCGCACCCGAAAGCCGGCCGGTGAGCTGCAGGTCGAGAATCGTGGATCCAGCATCGAGGGCTCGGCAATCGCGCACCAAGCCAGCAACGTCGTCACTTCCGAGCAATTCCCTCTCGATTCGCACAAATCGCATACGTCCCGGGGTAAGCCGTTCGTACCGCGAGACCCGGCTCCCCTCGCACTCGATCCACCAGGCCGACCCGGGATGACGGCAGCGGAGCGAGTCGGGCGTGTGGGTGCCGGCCATGAAGATGGTCGATGCCCCGCCCGCTTCGACGGTCGGAAAAGGCACATGAATGTGGCCGAGCAGCCAGGTCGCCACGCCGGCCGAATCGAGGGCTGACCGATCCATGCTGAAATACTGATCGGCGGCATCGAGCCCCAAGCCGGGAACGTTGCCATGGGCAACGCCGATCCGAAGGCCATGGTCATGATTTCGGGTCGCTTCAGCCACCCAGCCGATCATCGGCTCGCGGCCGGTTTTCGACGGGCACGGGCATGGGAAAAAATGCACCGGCTGACCGTTGATGTCGTAGGTCTTCACCTCGGGCGACGCGAGCAGATCGATGTTCGCCGCGCTCTCCGTCTCCCGGCGAAATCGCTTCCAGAGTTCCGACTCCGGGCCGGCGTGATGATCATGGTTGCCAGGCACGACAATCACCGCGGTGCCGCCGAATCCCCGCAGCAGTGCCGCCGTCCGTTCGATGTCGAGCGCCTTCACCCGAGGCGAGTCGAAAAGGTCGCCCGCGATCACGAGGAAATCGGCATCACGCTCGTTGGCGATGTCCACGATCCGGCCGAGTGCCTCGAAGCGCTCCTCGGCGAGTCGCGTGCCGACCTCGGGCGGATACTGCTTGAACGGCAGGCCGATGTGGTTGTCGGCCGTGTGGAGAATACGAATCGGCATGGAAGGCCATTCCTCGAAACCGGCACCCGCCGGCAAACCCGTAGTCTATGAAGAACGGCCGACCGTGCTCCCCGCGACGGAAAAGACCGCCGGATCGCACCTGCGAGGCACCCGTCCCGCGGAACTGTCCCGTCGTCCACTCCGCCGCACGCGGCCGGCGGAACTTTTTCACCTCGCCCGCAAAATGCCGTTGCTTTGCCGGCACCTCTCGCTGCGGCGACCACGACGTCCTGCTTGCCCGGCGCCCTCACCGCCCCCTACCGTTTCCGGCCCACGGGATGGCCGGCCCGCGTCGGGCCCCGCCTGTTTCTCCCCCGGGGCTCTCGAGAGGTTCCCACGATGATCGGCAAGAAGACCCTGCTGCAATGTTTCGTTGGAACGCTCACCTGCGTGGCCGTGATCGCGTCTGGCTGGGATGCCGAAGCCGCGGGCAGACGGCATTGCAGGAGGGCGTGTTGCTGCACCCCCTGCTGCGCACCGGTGTGCGATCCCTGCTGCACGACGGCCTGCGCGCCGGCGTGTGATCCCTGCTGCCAGACGACCTGCACGACCTGCTATCGCAGCGTCGATGCCTGCTGCTGCACCGACCGCTGCGGCTGGACGGTCGTGAGCAGCCCGGTGATCGTGTCGTCTCCCTGCTGCGCCGCCGACACGAAGGCGGCATCGAGCACGGAGGCAGTCGCGGTGAAGCCTGCCGCAAAGGCCACGACCGTCTTGGCCACCTCGGCCCGCTGACCCGTCGCCCGCGATCCGTCCTCTGGCATGAAGTCCAGGGCAACGCTCCCACTCCCGCGCGGAGGCCCCGCCCTCCGCGCGGGAGTTTTGTTCTTCCGAGGCTCGGAAACCACCTGCGGGCCAGGCCTGGAGGACCGGGTACGCACCAGCGGCCGGAGGTCATGACGGCGAGGCTTGCGTGGAGCGAGGGGCTGCCCGTGCCCCGGGAGCTGGCGTATGCAGGCAAGCGAAGCAAGGATTGCGGAGCGCAGTCTGCATCCGAGTGAGCGGAGGGCACGATGCCCTCCGCGAACGTCCGGCAAAGGGGCACGGGCAGCCCCGAGCCCGCTACACGCGACCGCTCGGCATCCTGCCGGCCAGCCCTTGGGCCGCCTGCGCCGCCAGCAGCATCGTGGCGGCGTGGATATCGACGATCGACTCGATATCGGTGCAATACCCGCCCCCGCAGACGATGGCGATCGGGGCACCTGCCGTGCTCGCGGCATCGAGCACGAGCCGGTCGCGGTCAAGAAGCCCCCGCTTCGTGAGCCGAAGCCGCCCGAGCCGGTCGCCCTCGTAGGGATCGGCGCCGGCGATGAAGAGCACGAGATCGGGCCGCGACCGTGAAAACGATTCCTGCACCGCGGCCTCCAGCCGCTCCAGGTATTCCGCGTCGCCCGTGCCATCCTCGAGCCCGACATCGAGCGACCCTGGATGCTTCCGCAGCGGAAAATTCTTCGCACCGTGGATCGACATCGTGAAGACCGTCTCGTCGTCGGCGAAGATCTCGGCCGTGCCGTTGCCCTGGTGGACGTCGCAATCGAGCACCAGCACCCGCCGGACCGCGCCCCGCGCCTGCATCTCGCGGGCCGCGACGGCCACGTCGTTGAACACACAGTAGCCCTCGCCGAAGTCGCGGCCCGCATGATGCGTGCCGCCTGCCAGGCTCGCCGCCGCGCCATCCTGCAGGGCGGCCGCCGCGGCATCGACCGCGGCGCCCGTGCTGCGAAGCGAACGCTCCACGAGCTCGGGGCTCCAGGGGAATCCGATCCGGCGGACTTCCGCCGGCGACAGCGCGCCTGCCATCACCCGGCCGACATACTCGCGGCAGTGAACCCGCAGCAGTTCGTCGGCCGTGGCCGCGTGCGGCTCGATGAACTCGAGCGGCGCGCCCTCGGCGGCATGCCGCTCGAGCCGCTGCCGGAGGCGGGAATATTTTTCGATCGGAAACCGGTGGCCCTCCGGGAGCGGAAGGTGGAACCGGTCGCACGGAAAGAGCCGCATGGCGGAAAGTGTAGCCCTCCGGGGCCACCGGAGCAGACGCGGCCCCCCTCGGATTGCCCTTGCACACACCGATGCAAGAGGCGACTCTCACGGTGAACGGCCGCCTCCGCCGCCGCCCGATCCACTGCGACCCGAGAAACGGGAGCATCGACCGCATGACCCTCGACTGGCTTCTTCAGCACTGGCAGCCCTTGCTGACGGCCATCGTGTCGATCGTCACGATCGTGCTGCTGCTTGTCGGCCAGCGGGCACCCGACATGGTCATGATGGGGGCGGTGATCGTCCTCCTCGCCGCCGGCGTGCTCACGCCCGACGAGGCGCTGCGGGGCATGAGCAACGAGGGGATGATCACGGTCGCCGCGCTCTTCGTGGTGGCCTCCGCGGTGGAGCGGACCGGCGCCCTGGCGACGATCGTCGATCGCGTGCTCGGCCAGCCGCGATCGCTGGCCAGCGCCCAGCTCCGCACCATGATCGGCCCCGGCGCCACCTCCGCCTTCATGAACAACACGCCTGTCGTCGCGCTCATGGTGCCGGCGATCCGCGACTGGGCCCGCAAGCACAGGCTCTCGGTGTCGAAGCTGCTGATGCCAATGAACTGCGCCGTGGTTCTCGGCGGGCTGTGCACGCTCATCGGCACGAGTACGAACGTCGTCGTCAGCGGCCTCGTGTCCGGGAAGACAGGACGGCCGCTGGGGATGTTCGAGATCACGTGGCTCGGGGTCCCGATCTTTCTCGTCGGCATGGCCTACCTCCTGCTGGCCAGCAAGCTACTGCTCAAGGACCGGCGGCCGGCGATGAGCGCCAGCGACGATCCCCGGGAGTATTCGCTCGAGATGCTGGTCGAATCGGGCAGCCCGCTCGTCGGCAGGACGATCGAAGAAGCGGGCCTGCGCGGTCTCCACGGTCTTTATCTGATGGAAATCGACCGAGACGGCCACGTGATGGCCGCCGTCGCACCGACCGAACGGCTCGAGGCGAGCGACCGGCTCGTCTTCGTCGGCGTGGTCGATTCCGTGCTGGAGCTTCAGAAGATCCGCGGCCTTCGGCCGGCGACCGACCAGGTGTTCAAGCTCGACGATCCGCGGAGCGAGCGGGTGCTCGTGGAGGCGGTCGTATCGAGCAGCTGCCCCCTGGTGGGAGGCACGATCCGCGAGGGACGCTTCCGCTCGACCTACGGCGCCGTGGTGATCGCGGTGGCCCGCGATGGCGAGCGGCTGCAGATGAAGATCGGCGACATCGTCCTCGAGCCGGGCGACACGCTGCTCCTGGAGGCCAGCCCGGCATTCGTCGAACGGCAGCGGTCGAGCCGCCACTTCTACCTCGTCAGCCAGGTCGATGGCTTCGCCCCGCCACGGCACGATCAGGCGTGGATCGCACTGACGGTGCTGGCGGGCATGGTGCTCGCGGCCACGCTCGAACTGGCGCCGATGGTGGCGGCGGCCCTGGTCGCCGCCGGCATCGTGCTGGTGACCCGGTGCGTCTCGTCGACCGACGCCCGCCGCTCCATCGAATGGGAGTCGCTCCTGCTGATCGCCGCCAGTTTCGGCCTGGCCAAGGCGATGGAGAAGACGGGCCTCGACGAGATCGTCGCCCAGTCGGCCATCGGCGCCGCCGGCGACAGCCCCCACCTCGTGCTCGCCGCGGTCTATGTAGTCACGATGCTGGCGACCGAGCTGATGAGCAACAACGCCGCCGCCGTGCTGATGTTCCCGATCGGCTGGCAGGCCGCGGCCGACATGGGGGTGAACCCGATACCCTTCGTGATGGCCGTCACGATCGCCGCCAGCTGCGGGTTCGCCACGCCGATGGGCTATCAGACCAACCTCATGATCTACGGCCCGGGTGGCTACAAGTTCTCCGACTATGTCCGCTTCGGCGGGCCGCTCAACCTGATCGTGATGGCCCTCACCGTGATCCTGGCCCCATTCATCTGGCCCTTCGGCCGGTGATCCTCGCCCGCGCGACGCTCCACGCGGGCCGGTCGTGCCGGTCGCACCGACCGCCGAGGCGTCATCATCGGCACGACCGACGCCGGCCGCCCTCCGTTTCGGGGAAAACCCCCGTGGAAACTTTCCAACGAGGGATGGCGAACGTACCCTCAACGGCATGAGCGACATCCTGTTCCACTATTACCGCGTCAACCCGACGACGTGGTTCTATCTCTCGTCGCTGCTCTCGATCGCGGTCTTCTTCAAGTTCAACCGCGTGCTGAGCATGCGGAACCTCGACCTTGTCGGCCTCATCCTGCTCGCCCCCGGGCTGCTGGCGGTGGAATACGGCGGCTTCAAGGCGAGCACCGCCGCCCAGCAACTCGGCTTCGTCTGGATCTTCGCCGTCTCGGGGCTCTTCCTGATGAGGATGCTCTTCGATTCGCTCATGGTCCGCCGTCCGATGCTCGAGCCGAATCTTTCCGTCGGCGGCCTGACGTTCCTCGGCTTGTCGCTCTTGGTCTTCCTGCTGGCCAACGTGATCACCACCCGCCCGCAGCGCGACGACCTCGCCGCCGCGGCCGCGGCCACGAAGCTGGGGGCGGGCGAGGGGCATGTCGATGCCGACCAGCTCGCACGCCTCGGCCCCGGCTATCCGCTCCTCTTCCTGCTCCCCCAGATCTCGACGCAGCGGATCTTCACCCCCGAGACTGCGACCGCCGGCCAAGAGACCACGGCCAGAAGCCGCCGCGCCGTCCATGAGACGACGGCCCGCATCATGGCCATCGTCTCGCAGGTGGCGATCGTGAGCGGCATGGTGCTCATCGGCTGGTGGCACTTCGACAACATACTGCTGGGCATCGCCGCGGCGGTGCTCTACCTGCTCCTCCCCTACACCGCGATCATGACCGGCCGCGTCGATCATGTGCTGCCCGGCGCCCTGATCACCTGGGCCGTCGTTGCCTATCGTCGCCCCTTCACCGCCGGCTGTCTCATCGGCCTGGCGATCGGCACGATCTACTATCCTGTCTTCCTGCTCCCGCTGTGGTGCGCGTTCTATTGGGAGCGGGGCATCCGCCGGTTCGGATTGGGCGTGGTGACGGCGCTCGCCGTGCTCGTGCTCGGGCTGTGGATCACGTCTCCCGATGGCGGAGTCTTCCTCGATCAGCTGCGGCAGATGTTCGGCTGGATCTTCCCCAACGACGTGTCGCTCGAGGGCTTTTGGGCCCTGCCCGGCAACGACGCCGTCTTCCGGCTCCCCGTGCTCGCCGCGTTCATCGCCATGATCGCGACGCTGGCGATCTGGCCGTCGCCCAAGAATCTCGGCACGCTCATGAGCTGCACCGCCGCGGTGCTCCTGGGCAGCCAGTTCTGGACGGCCCACAACGGCGGCCTCTTCATGGCCTGGTTCCTGCCGATGCTGCTCCTGGTGATCTTCCGGCCGAACCTCGAGAATCGAGTCGCGCTCCTGGTGCTCGACGCCGATTGGTTCTCCCGCCGCCGCCGCGTGGCCGAGCCCACCGATCAGGCGGCGTGAACGCCGCCAGCGCTAGCCGCGGCGGAGGTCGATCGTCGCCGGCGCCCGTTGCCGCGCGAGCCATGCCCGCCAGGCGGCGACGTCCCACCCGAAGTTCTTGCCGCTGAGCGACACAAGCGCCTCGAGCACCTGTTCGTTCTTGAACGGGACGGCGACCTGCTTCCTGCTGCTTCCCAGCGACAGGCCGCCCCCCTCCGGCGTGAACGTCGCCGTCGTCGATCCTTCTGGGGGGCCATCGCCCACGGTGACGACATGCCTCGTCTCGAGCGATGCGATCAACGCCGGCACCACCGTCGGCACGCCGATCCGCTCGAGCGCCGCGGCCGCGCGGTTGATGCGGCCGTTGTCGGGGCCGGCGAGGGCCGCGGAGATCGCGTTGGCAGCTTCCCGCGGCGCGAGTTCGGCGAGCTTCTCCGCGGCATCGATCCGTGTCTCCGGATTGGGATGATCGACGGCCGCCGCGACGAGCGCCATCCGTGCGGACGGATCCCTGATCCGCGTGAGTGCATTGAGATAGAGCAGCCGGACGCGACGATTGGGCTCGGCCGCGAGCGCCGCCGTGATCGCGGGCACCGCATGGGGATCGGCGATCTCCTGGAGTTCCTCGGCAGCCCGATCGGAATCGTTTCCCCCGGCCACGTCGCGCCGCAGCCTCTCGATCTTCTTGTTCCACTCCTTCTGGGCGACGTTCGTGCGGGCGTTCCGCTCGATGATCGCGATCTCCTGCGCGGTCCGCCACGATCCGCCATGCCGTTGATAGCCGAGCGCCGCCATCCATTCCTGATGGCTTTCCCGCTTCCGGGGTTCCGGGTCGTCGGCCGCCGCGCCGGCCACTCCCGGCGCCGTCGCGACGACCAACACGATGACAGGAATCAACTTCATGGCAGTCGGGCCTCGTCTTCCTTCATCATCGTCACAAGCCGCGGCCTGCGTCATGCAGAATCCCGGCATATGCCGAAAAGAGCCGGAAGACCAGGAGCACGACGAGCCCGGCGACGGCCACCCAGACCGCCGCCCCCGCGGCGCTGGCGGCCGCTGCAAACCCACGGGCCGCAGCCTCGTCGTATGCCTCCGCCAGCCGGTCGAGCGCCTCCGCGGTCTTCCCGGTCAGTTCGCCCACGCCGACGGCCTCGAGAAGCGGTCGTGGAAAGAGCCGCGTCTCGCGGAGCATCTCCGCAAGCGAGAGGCCGTCGCGAAGCCGCGCCGCCGCGGCCCCCGGATCGATCGCCAGTCCCGGCGCGACGGCCGATGCAATCCTGAGCAGCTGACGGATGTCGAGCCCGATGCCACTGGCCAACGATGCCGCCCGGCACCATGCGGCCCGCTCGGCATCGGCGGCCGCGCGACCGATCATGGGAATGCGTGCAAGGGCATGCCGCACGATGCCGCGATGCCGCCAGCTCCGCAACGCCGCCACGACCAACGCCCAGCCGCATGCCACCACGCCGGCCACGATGACGAGAAACGTCATGGCGCCTCCCTGGCCCGTGAGCCCGATCCCGAGCATGTCGAACGAACTGCCGGCCACGAAAATCAGGAGCGTGACGACGCCCACGGCGACAAGGGCCTTCACGGCCGGCCCGACGAGCGACCTCCTGAGCTCGGCGGCGTTTCTGGCCGACCGTCTGCATTGCGCGGCAAGGTCGCGGCAGACATCGGGCTCACGGCCCGCCATCTCCCCGGCGGCGAGCATCCCGCGGACAACGGGCGAGAACGTCGCGCCGACCGCATCGACCGACTCGGCCAAGGTCGTGCCGGCGGCGAGCGAACGGGCCACCTGCTCGATCGCGGGCTTCCAGCGTGCGGGGGCCCGCGCGGCCTCTCCCGCCCACGCCCGCCGCATGTCGATGCCGGCCGACGTGGCAATGGCGAGGCGGCCGAGCAGGTCGGCGACCGTGGCATCCGGCATTCGTCTCCAACGCATGTCCGCAGATTCTACAGGCTGCTCACGCTCCGCCCCCGCATCTGGTACAAGAACCTCGTGCCGCCCGTCGCGGCCTGCTCGCGGCAGCATGCAGGAATCTTCGCCCCAGTCCCGATGAAAGCCGGCACCTCCCCGAAATCGAAGGCCCACTGGCCGACCGTGGCGATCGTGGGCACCGGCCTGATCGGCGGGTCGGTGGGGCTGGCCGTGCAGGCTCGTCGGCTCGCCACGCGGGTGATCGGAGTGGGGCGTTCGGCCCCCTCGCTGGCCGCAGCCCGCAAGGCGAAGGTCGTGACGGAGACATCGCTCGACCTGGAAGCCGCCGTCGCGGATGCCGATCTGGTCGTCATCGCCACCGACGTCGGCACGATCCCGGCGATCCTCGAACGGGTCGATGCCGCCGTGAAGCCCGGCACCCTCGTCACCGATGCGGGGAGCACGAAGGCCTCGATCGTGTCGGCCTGGGAGAAGCGTCGCCGCAGCCGACGAAGCCGGTTCGTGGGCGGGCACCCCATCGCCGGCAGCCACCGGAGCGGTCCCGCTGCTGCGACGGCCTCGCTCTTCGAAGGACGCATCACCGTGGTCACGCCCGCCTCCGCCACACCGGCCGACGATGCCGAGGCGATCGGTGGATTCTGGTCGGCTCTCGGTTCGACCGTCTTCATGATGCCGCCACAGGAACACGACAAGCTGCTGGCGGCCACCAGCCATGCGCCCCACCCCATGGCCGCCGCGATCGCGGTGGCCACCCCCGCCACGGCCCGTCAGTTCACGGCCGGCGGCTGGAAAGACACCACTCGGATCGCCGCCGGCGATCCCGACCTGTGGGCCGACATCCTGCTCGACAACGCGGCCAACGTGGCGACGGCCCTGGCGAAGATCGCCCGCGCCGCGGAGAAGATGATCACCGCCATCGAGGTGGGCGACCGCCGCAGGCTCGTCACGCTGCTCTCGCAGGCGAAGGAGGAACGCGATGCTGTGGGAGGTTGATGTCCGCCTCAAGGATGCCGCCGGCGATCATGCCGCGCGGGCGGTCGTGGACGGAGCGGCGGCCCTCGGCATCAAAGGCTGCATGAAGGCGGCGACGGCGACGGGCTGGCTGATCGAGGGCAGCCTCTCGCGGGACGATGTCGAGCGGCTCGCCGCGGCGCTCCTCACCGATCCGGTGACCGAGCAGTTCACCGCGGCGGAGGTGGGGAACGCGGCGCTCGCATCGGGCCCCGCCGGCCTCCCGACCATGCTCCACGTGCTGCCGCGGACCGGTGTCACGGACCCGGCGGCCCAGTCGGCCCATGAATCGCTCTCGCTGCTCGGCATCCGTCCATCGGCGGTGAGGAGCGTTCGGAAATACTGGCTCCCCGCGCTCGATGCCGCCGACACCGAACGGCTCGCCTGGAAGCTGCTTGCCAGCGAGGCGATCCACGATGTCGTCGTCGGGCCGCTCGCCATCAAGACGCTCTCCGGGGGACGCACATGGAGCTTCTCCCGGGAGTCGATCCGGCTCGACGGGCTCGACGATGCGTCGCTCGCGCAGCTCAGCCGCGACCGTTGCCTTGCCCTCACCGCGGCCGAGCTCAGGGCGGTCCGCGACCACTTCCGATCGATCGGCCGCGATCCGTACGAGATCGAGCTGGAGACGATCGCCCAGACCTGGAGCGAGCACTGCTGCCACAAGACGCTCGGCAGCCCCGTCGATCACGTCGGCCCCGAGGGCACGACCCGCTACGACAACCTGCTCAAGGAGACCGTCTTCGCCGCCACTCGGAAGATCCGCGAGTCGCTCGGGCCCCGCGACTGGTGCGTGAGCGTGTTTCGTGACAACTCGGGCGTGGTGCGGTTCGATGGCGACCACGACATCTGCGTGAAGGTGGAGACGCACAACCATCCCTCCGCGATCGAGCCCTACGGCGGCGCGGCGACCGGCCTGGGAGGCGTCATTCGCGACGTGCTCGGCACGGGCCTTGGTGCCAAGCCGATTGCCAGCCTCGACGTGTTCTGCGTCGGCCCGCCCGACACGCGGCCTGAGGATCTTCCGCAGGGCGTGATCCATCCGCGCCGGCTGCTCGAGGGCGTCGTGGCGGGCGTCCGCGACTATGGCAACCGGATGGGCATTCCCACGATCGCGGGCGCCGTCGCCTTCGATCCCGGCTACACCTGCAACCCGCTCGTCTTCTGCGGCACCGTCGGCCTCATGCCGCGGAATGCCGCCGATGCCTCGGTGCACACGGGCGATCTGGTCGTCGTTGCCGGCGGACGCACCGGCCGCGACGGCATCCATGGCGCCACCTTCTCCAGCGAGGAGCTGTCGAGCGCCAGCGAGAGCGAGTCGGGAGGCTCGGTGCAGATCGGCCACGCCATCCACGAGAAGACGCTCTCCGACTTCGTGCTCGAATCGGCGCGTCAGCGGCTCTTCCATGCGATCACCGACTGCGGCGCGGGAGGGCTTTCCAGCGCCGTCGGCGAGATGGGGGCCACGCTCGGCGCCGAGGTCCACCTCGACCGCGTGCCGCTGAAGTACGAGGGCCTCTCCGCGACGGAAGTCTGGATCTCCGAGGCGCAGGAGCGGATGGTGCTGGCCGTCGATCCGGCCAACTGGCAGAAGATGGCGGCGATCGCCGCGGCCGAGGGTGTCGAAGCGACGGCGATCGGCAGCTTCACCGGTGAAGGACGGATCGTGCTGAAGTGGCAGGGCAACGTGGCGGGCGATCTCGACTGCCACTTCCTCCACGAGGGCAGGCCCAAGCAGCGGCTCACCTCCCGCCACACGCCGCCGCGTGCCGAGCCGACGGCATGGCCTGCGACCGGCCGCGGGCTCGACCGCAGCCTGCTCGACCTGCTCTCGAGCCCCGATGTCGCGAGCAAGGAATGGATCATCCGTCAGTACGACCACGAAGTGCAGGGCTGCAGCGTGGTCAAGCCACTGCTCGGACCGGGCGACGGGCCCGCCGATGGCACGGTGATCCGGGGCGTGCTCGGCCGTGACCGGGGCATCGTGCTCGGTGTCGGCCTGCGTCATCGGATCGGCCGTCGCGATCCCTACCAGATGGCCGCCGGCGGGATCGTGGAAGCGATCGCCAACGTCGTGGCCGCCGGCGCCGATCCCGCGAGGATCGCGCTGTTGGACAACTTCTGCTGGGGCGACACCCGCCGCGAGGAGTCGCTCGGAACGCTCGTCGAGGCCTGCCGCGGCTGCCACGACATGGCCGTGGCATTCATGGCGCCGTTCGTGAGCGGCAAGGACAGTCTCAACAACGTCTTCTCCCACACCGACGCCGCGGGACGGCACCACGAGCTTTCGATCCCGCCGACCCTGCTGGCGACGGCGATGGGACAGGTCGATGATGTCCGTCGCGCGATGACGCCCGACCTCAAGGCGGCCGGCAACCGTCTGGCGGTGGTCGGCCTCTCCCGCGACGACCTCGCCGGCAGCCAGCTGGAACTGGTCGGCGGCGTATCGGGCGGCCGGGTGCCGCGGGTCGATGCCGATGCCTGCCGTGCCGTCTTCACCGCCGTCGCTGCGGCGATCCGATCCGGATGCGTGGCCGCCTGTCACGATGTTTCCGACGGCGGGATCGCCGCGGCCGTCGCGGAGATGGCGATCGCCGGCGGGTGTGGCGCGAGGCTCGATCTCACGGCGCCACCCGTGGAGATCACCGAGGCGTCGGGCACGGCCCGCGACCTCGCGATCGCCTTCACGGAGACGCCCGGCCGATTCGTCTGCGAGGTGCCCTTCGCCGCGTCGGAGCGGTTCGAGGCGTTGATGGGCGGCCTGCCCTGGGCCTGGGCCGGGGCCGTCCTGGCAGAGCCGTCGCTCGAGATCGTCGGCACGTCGGGCACGACCTCGCGGATCGCCGTCGATCAACTCGCCAAGGCCTGGCGTCGCGCCGATTGATCATTCACCCTTTTCTCCTCACGTCATCCTTCTCCTTTCTCACCGCATGCTCTCTCCCCGTGCCCTGATCCTGCGTGCCCCCGGCACCAACTGCGACCATGAGACCGCCCATGCCTTCGAGCGGGCCGGCGCGATCGCCCGCCGAGTGCATGTTCGGGCGCTCGCGGAACGACCGTCGATCGCCGACGACTTCCAGATGCTCTGCATTCCGGGAGGCTTCTCCTACGGCGACGACATCGCCAGCGGCCGGATCTTCGCGCTCGAATTGAAGCTGCGGCTCGGCGACATGCTGCGGAAGTTTCGCGACAAGGGCGGCCTGATGCTCGGCATCTGCAACGGCTTCCAGGTGCTCCTGCAGACAGGCCTCCTGCTCGGAGGCCGCGCCACGCTGGCCCACAACGATTCGGGACGGTTCGTCGATCGGTGGGTTCATCTGCGGGCATTGCCGGCGACGTGTGTCTTCCTCCAGGGCATGGACCGGTTCGAATTGCCGATCGCCCATGGAGAGGGACGCTTCGTCACCGGCTCGGATGCCGACTTTTCGGCGCTCGAGGCGGCCGGTCAGCTCGTGCTTCGCTATGGATCCGACGGCCACGGCCTGCCGACCAATCCCAACGGCGCCATGGGCGACGTGGCCGGCGCGTGCGATGAAACGGGGCGGATCTTCGGGCTCATGCCCCATCCCGAGCGGTTCATCGACGCCACGCAGCATCCGGCCTGGGCCGGCCGGCTCGACCCGACCGCAGCCGGCGCCGGGCTGGCCATCTTCTGCAACGCCGTCAAATCGGTCTCCTGACCACTCGGCTGCGGCATTGACCCGGTGGGCCTGCGTGCCTACCCTCCCGCCGCATTTTTCCGGCCCCACCGCCCCACGGCCTCGCCATGCCCGCTTCGCGCCAGATTGCCGCGCGGTCGCTCGTGCTGCGCATCGGATGCATCGTGCTGCCGATGCTTGCGGCGCCGTCGGCATGCGGCTGCAAGATGGCGATCCTGACACCGGCGATGGTGTCGGATGTCCCACCGGCAGACGCGCTCGCCGGCAGGAAGGCGACGAAGCCGGAGCCTCGCACGATTCCCTTCGAGCTGGTCTTCGTGCGGCACGGTGAGCAGGATCCGCAGATGACGGCCGACCTCTGGAATCTCGCCGACGAGCAGGCCATCGATGCCGACATCCGCAGGCAGCTCAACGCCAACGGCCTTCGGGCCGGTATCGTCTCGGCGATCCTCCCCCCGGAACTGCAAAGCCGTTTCACCGCGACGACGATCGACCCATCCCAAGAAACGACCTCGCAGCAGTCGATGGTCGAGGCCCCGACCGTCGTGCGGCGGACGATGCGGCTGCTGCCCGGACGGGAAAACGAGCTGCTCACGGCCAGCACGCTCGACGAGCTGATCCTCATGGAATGCCTCGATGGCGGCGTGCAGGGAAGCACCTACCGCGATGCCAGCGCGATCTTCACGCTCCGCGCGTGGCCCGCCGCGAGCGGCCGTGTGCGGGTGCAGCTGTGCCCCGTGATCAAGCACGGTCCGATGGAGCGCACGTGGGTGGGCGACGAGGGCGTCTTCCGGCTGGAGGCGGGCCAGAAGCGGCATGTCCTCGACCGCCTCATGTTTGAAGCCACGCTTTCGCCCGACTCGATGCTGCTGGTGACCTGCGCCGGCGAGGCCGCTTCGAGCGTCGGTGATGCCTTCTGCCGCGACCGGGAAGCGGGGGAGATCGGCATGCGGCTGGTGGCCCTTCGGCCGCTGGCCCGCACCGCCGATCCGCTCTTCGCGCCGGCCGATCCGTCGATCCCCGCAACGGCCGACGACCGCGACGATTCATCGCGGCGGCGGTGAGGGCCGCAGCGGCGGGGAGCGGATGCCAGCGTGGCGGCGAACGGCCGGCGTGACAGGCTGGGAAACGTGCGGCGGGCTGCACGCCCTCGCGCCGGGCAACCTGCGGGGTTTTGGCAAATCGTGCCACCGTCTGAAAGTGGCACGTTCCGGGAGCCCCGGTTGTGCCGATTTCTCCGGCACTGACTGACTGGAGAGCCTTGAGCCATGCAGAAGCATCATCCGACCGGCCGTTCACAACGCCCGAAGGCCCTGACCGTCTTCGCGGCCGCGTTCATCGCCGGCGCCGCCGCGGCCGTGGGGATCAACCGAGCGCTCGACGTCCACATGGCGCAGGCGAAGACGCAGGTCGAATGCGAGCCGATCTTCGTCGCGATTCGGCCGCTGCCACAGGGATCGCCCGTCACCATCTGGGATGTCGCGCTCCGCGACTGGCCCAAGGCGATGCTGCCGACCACGGCGCTACGGGCCGAAGACCGGTTCGAGGGAATGATCCTCAAGCATCCGTTGCGGGAAGGCCAGCCGCTGTTGTCGGTGCAACTCGTGAAGGCTGAGCAGCCGCCTGCGGCAGGGCTCGCCGCGCAGGTCGGAGAGAGGTATGTGCCGGCCGCGATCCAGCCGCCGACGCGGCCCGACGCCGACCTCTGGACGCCGACCGCCACGCCCGGGGCCCCACCGGCGCCGCTGGCCGTGGCCGATGCCGTCGCCGCACCGACCGAGCAGATGGCGACATCACCCGTCGCCGCGCCAGCTGCCGCCATTCCGGCCGCCGAGCCGGCTTCGATCGCGACGCCTGACATCACGACCGACATCGCCGACGCCGCGCAGCCCCTGGAGACAGGCGTGACCGAGGCGACGGTGTCGGATCAGACTGATGCGGCGACGGCCGAACCGGCGGAGGTGACGGCGACGATTCCTCGGGCGGTGACGACCGAAAGCGATGCCACTGCCGACACGATACCGCCAACGACGCCGCCCCAGGCCGCCTCCCCCAAGCGATACCTGGTCGTGCCGGAGCGGATCGCGTCGCTCGCCGATGCCTCGTTCACGACGCCCGCTCCCAAAGAGCAGACCCCCGATGCCACGCCGCAGCAGCAGCCATCCCAGCCACGCGGCGGCACCGCCTCTGCCAAGAAGCCGAAATCGGTGCCCCCGGTCATGCAGGCGCCGACGAACCGGACGCGGGCCCAGGCGAGCCCGCCGCCGAAGCCCCAGGGCATGTTCGGCGGCATGTTCCCTCCGCCCCGGCTCGGCGCCCAGCCCGGCCCCACCAGCGACGGCTCATCCGGGCAGTCGCGTCAGCCCCAGCCGGCGAAAAAGCCATCGCCCCGCACCGCGCTCTGGCCATGGTCGGCAGGCGGCTCGAAATAGGCAGCCGTTTCCGCCGACGCTCACGGCTCGATCACGAGTTTGCCGCCGACGGCGCCCGAGCGATGGATCGTGCTTGATTCCTGAAGCGCATGGGCCTCTGCCGTCGCGTCGAGCGGGAGCACCCGGTCGATCGGCACCCGCAGGCTGCCCGCCGCCATCCAGCGGTTGATGTCGATCGCGGCCGCCGCCTGCTCCTGGCTCGACGCCTTGAACATGACGAACCCGAAAAGCCGGCACTGCTTCACATAAAACGGTCCGACCGGAAAGGGGGGCCTCGCATCCCGGCCGGCCATCACCACCATGCGGCCGCGGTCACCGAGCATCTCGACGGCCTGGTCGAATGCCGGCTCGCGAAGCGTCTCCCAATAGACATGCACGCCCTCGGGAGCCGCCTCGCGCACCGATTGCAGCATGGCCGCCGGGTCATGGTAATCGAGCACCAGATCGGCTCCGAGCCGTCGAACCATCGCCCGTTTCTCATCGCTGCCCGCCGAGGCGATCACCCGAGCGCCGAGCGCCTTGGCGATCTGCACCACCGCCGTCCCCACGCCCCCCGAACCGCCGTTGACGAAGATCGTCTCGCCGCGTTCGAGCCGCGCGGTGCCGACGTGTCCGAGGGGGGGGGTGATCGAGACGACCGCCGCCGCGGCCGCGTCGCGGTCGGTCACACCGTCGGGAATCGGGTAGAGCCACCGCTCGTCAACCGCGGCCAACTCGGCAAACGTCCCCTGCCGGCCAACGACGCCCTGGTTGGATCCCCAGACCCGCATTCCCGGACGCAGCCGATCGACATCCTTGCCGACGGCCACGACCTCACCGGCGAGGTCGCATCCCACGATGAAAGGAAAGCTGAGCGGCATCGCCACCGTGCCGGCTCGAACGTAGGTATCGATCGGGTTGACCGCGCAGGCCCGCACCCGCACCAAGGCCTCACGCGGTCCGGGCACGGGATCGGGAAGGGTGGCGACCGCGATCTCGTCCGGCGGCCCTGGCCGCCTGATGAATGCCGCCTTCATGACCGCCTCGGACGTGACGATGCCCCGAGCGCGACCCCGACCAAGCCGACCGCGGCACCGACACCACCGATCAGGAGCAGCCCACGGGAAACACCGCGGCGAAAATGGACGGTCTGTTGAAACCGCTTCTCCTCGGGCATCGGAGGCCTGGCCACGCCGGACTGCGAGAGCGACCTCCATGCATCGAGGATCTGTTTGTCGGTGGCCTTCGACACGTTGTCGCGGATCACGTCGCCGCTGATCGGCGACTGTGGCGGAATCCCGATCGCCAAGGCCGCCACCCATGCCAGAAGGGCGGTCGCGCCGCCCGCCAGCATGCATGCGTGGGCCGGCCGCCATCCGCCTCGCGACACCGACTGTCCCTGATCGGCAGGCTGCAGCTGTCCAAAATCCCGCAACTTCGGCACCGTGACCTCGCTGCCGCATGCCGAGCAGGCCACGGTCCCCCCAGCCTGCGCCGTACCGACCACGATTCGATGCGCGCATTCGCATGGCAACAGAAACGTTCTCATCGCGGGATCATCCACAGGGGTCGCGGCCAGAGGCCGCAGAAACACTTCCGCCGGAAGTTTTTACCATCAGCGGGCATTTTTTCGGAATTTTGGCCCATTCGAGAGTGAAAAAAAGTTGGCTTCCGGCCCGTTGTCGCGGCATAATCGTGGGCCCTCCGGAACCGAGCAATCGCCGCCGATTCGTGCCCACACTCGTCTCCATGGTTCCCTCCTCTCCTCACCAGTCGACCGAAGGTGCCAACGCCCTCCGGAGCCCCCTCCCGGGGCTGCCGCAAGGCCCATCACCGGCAGGTTTTCTGGCCACTGGACTTGGTGGCGACTTGAATCACACTGTCGGCTCCCCGAATGATGCATCGGTGCCTGGAGGCGCCCCGCGGCCGTTGGCCGCACGGTTGTGTTCGTAGGATCCTGAAGGAGTTTTCCCTTGTACGACTCGCTGCTGGACGAACTCGAGGATGACGTTGTCTCCAACCCGCAGGAAGTTGAGGAACTGACCGAGAAGGTGGTCGATGCCGAGGAGGGCGATGTCGAACTCCTTGCCGACGAAACCGAGACGGTCGTGGTTCCGGAAGGCGAACTCGAAGCCGAGGCCGAACTCGAAGCCAATGGTGACGGCGAGGAAGTGCTCGCCGAGCAGGTCGAGAACTGGTCCGACGACCCGGTCCGGATGTACCTCACGCAGATGGGCGAGATCCCACTGCTCACACGCGCCCAGGAAATTTTCCTCGCCCGCCAGATCGAGACGACGCGAGCCCAGTTCCGTGCGAAGCTGCTGCAGTGCGAGTATGTCTGCCAGCAGGCCTTCAAGGTGCTCTCCCGGGTTCACCGTGGTGAGCTGCCGTTCGACCGCACCGTGCAGGTGTCGGTGACCGACCGGCTGGAGAAGGATCAGATCCTCGGCCGCCTCCCGCACAACCTGCGGACGCTCGAGGTGCTCCTTAAGCAGAACAAGGCCGACTATCGAATCGCGCTGTCCAAGAAGCGAAAGATGGCGGAGCGGCGCGAGGCATGGGCGCGGCTCGGCCGCCGCCGCCGCCGGTGCGTGCGGCTCATCGAAGAGCTCGGCCTCCGCACGCAGCGGATCGAGGCGATGATCCCCACGCTCGAAAGCTTCGTCGCCCGTCTTCGCGAGTTGAAGCACAAGATCGACGCCCACAAGCGGTCGAAGCAGCCGCCGTCCGGTCGGGCTCAGCTGGTCGATGAATACCGGGCCATCCTCAAGGCCTGCCAAGAGACGCCCCGCAGCCTGAAGCGGCGGATCGACGAGATCCGCGTCATCTTCGCGAAGTATCAAAAGGCGAAGCGGGGGCTCTCCGAGGGCAACCTTCGGCTCGTGGTCTCGATCGCCAAGAAGTACCGCAATCGCGGCCTCTCCTTCCTCGATCTGATTCAGGAGGGCAATGCCGGCCTGATGCGGGCCGTGGACAAGTTCGAATACCGCCGCGGCTTCAAGTTCTGCACGTATGCCACCTGGTGGATCCGACAGGCGATCACCCGCGCGGTGGCCGATCAGAGCCGCACGATCCGCATCCCGGTGCACATGGTGGAGACGATGTCGCGGGTGAGGAACGTCGCCCGCACGCTGCTCCAGGAATACGGCCGCGAGCCGACGATCGAGGAGATCGCCGCCCGGGCCGGCACGCCGGTGGACGAGACGCGACGGGTCACGGCGATGAGCCGCTACCCGATCAGCCTCGACCGCCCGGTGGGCAACAGTGAAGACAGCCACTTCGGCGACCTGCTCCCCGACACCGGCGCCGAGAACCCGGCCGTGGGTGCGGCCCAGGAGATGCTCCGGAACCGGATCGCGAAGGTGCTCAAGAGCCTTTCCTACCGCGAGCGCGAGATCATCAAGCTCCGCTACGGCCTCGGCGACGGCTACAGCTACACGCTCGAGGAAGTGGGGCACATCTTCAAGGTGACCCGCGAGCGGATCCGCCAGATCGAGGCGAAGGCCGTGCGAAAGCTCCAGGCCCCGGCCCGCAGCGAAGAGCTCAGCGGGTTCCTGGACTGACTATACGCCCGACGGGCCATCCATGGCCCCGTCGGGCTTGGCATCGGGCGAGCCTGCTCGCCCGATGCGGCGGTCGCACCTCCGGGCGACCGTGGCCGCCTCGCGGCGGCGAAGATCGACACGGATCTACTTGAACATTGCGTGGACGCTGTGCATATGAACAAGGTCTAGGAATGGGTTGCCCATGCCCCGGGAGCCGGCGTAGGTGGCCAGCGCAGCCCGGAGGGCGAGAGCGCAGCCACCTCCGAGAGAGCGGAGGGCAGGGATGCCCGCAGCGAACGTCCGGCGACGGGGCGTGGACAACCCCGGACCCGCGAAACGAGTTTTTATCAAGTGTGTGCCGTCTGAAACCACAAAGGAACTTCTCATGCGTTTGCGTATCGCCTTCGTGATCGCTCTGGCGAGTCTTTGTCCTTGCGTCGCCGCGGAGCCGGGGGCGTTTGCCCGCACCACGATCGATCTCGGCGTGGTCGTGAGCGACCTCGAGAAGTCGGCCCGGTTCTACACCGACGTCGTCGGCTTCACGGAAGTGCCGGGCTTCAGCGTGCCGGGCCCGGTGGCGGCCGATGCCGGGCTCACCAATGGGCTGTCGCTCACCGTCCGCGCCTTCGTGCTTGGCGACGGCCCGGAGGCCACGAAGATCAAGCTCATGCAACTGGCAGACCCTGCCCAGCGCACCGGCGACAACCAGTTCATCCACTCGCACACCGGCTTCCGCTACCTGACGATCATCGTCAAGGACATGAAGGCCTCGGTGGCGCGGCTGGAAAAGGCGGGCGTGAAGCCGCTGATGAAGTCGCCGGTGGACATTCCGGAAACGACCGTCCCCGGCGGTCTCAAGCTCACCTGCTTCCGCGATCCCGACGGCAACATCATCGAGTTCGTGGGGAAGTAACTCCCCGCGGAATCATGCCGGCTTGCTCCAGCCAGCCGATCACCTGATCGGCGAGCACGTCGGGAGGCGTCGAGGCCGAGTCGAGCACGATCTCCGGATGGAGCGGCTCCTCGTAGGGATCGTCGATCCCCGTGAAACCCTTGATCTCGCCGGCACGGGCTTTCTTGTAGAGCCCCTTCGGATCGCGACCCTCGCAGACGTCCAGCGGCGCCTTCACGTGGATCTCGACGAAGTCGCCGGCGGGAAGCATCGCCCGCACGGCGTCACGGTCGCGACGGTAGGGGCTGATGAAGGCCGTGAGCGTGACGATGCCGGCCTGGGCGAAGAGTTCGGCCACGGCGCCGATCCTGCGGATGTTCTCCTCGCGGTCCTCCGGCCCGAATCCGAGGCCGAACCGCGCGGCGAAGCCGGCCCCGTGCCGCGGCTCCAGGATGGCTGGGGAGGCATTGAGCCCGTGCCGCACGTTATCCCCGTCGAGGATGAACGTCCTGCAGCCGCGGTCGTGGAGCCTGCGATCGACGAGGTTGGCAAGCGTGCTCTTGCCGCAGCCCGAAAGCCCGGTGAACCAGAGCACGCAGCCCTTGTGCCCGGCGGCCTTCTCCCGATCCGCGCGGCTCACGGCATGGGTATGCCACCGCACATCGACCAGCTCGCCCGTCCGCTGTTCGCCTGCCATCCGTTTCTCCATCACCATCCGTCCAATTCGATCGTGCGCACGAACCGCTCCTGCGGACCGGCCGGCGGGCCACGGCTGACTTCCAGTTCCAGCTTCTCGCCGGGGCCCTTCGCGCCGATCCGGTCGGTCAGCTCCTGGAAGTTCGCCACGTCGGTGCCATCGACCTTCGTGATGATGTCGCCCACCTGCACGCCCGCCTTGTCGGCGGCCGAATCGGGCTGAACCATCGTGATGAGGCATGGCCCGATGGTCGGTTGCCCGCCCACGCCGAGTTTGCCGCCTCTCCGCCACTCGACCTTCGTGTCGGTCAGTTTGGCGGTGAGGGCCGCCACCTGCTTTCCATCGACGCCCGTGCCGTACAGCTCGACACGGGTCACCTGCCGCAGCCTGCCGAGGATGGCGAGGTCTGCATCGCCGATCTTCACGCCATGGAGGCTGACGACCGCGATGCCGGGCACCCGCAGGAGCAGCCGCAGGTCGTCGGTCGTACCCCGCCAGGCGGCGGAGAATTTCGCATGCCATCCCTGCTGGCCTGTCACGGCGAGCGCCCGAACGAATTCCATCCCGAGCGACTGCAGCTTCTCGCGAGCGTCGTCGGCCATGCCGAGGACATGGAAGTCGAGCGTGTCGCCGGCGAGGCGGGCGGCGGCCGGGTCGTCCCCCTCGGCGACCGATTCCAGGAATCGCTCGGCCTCGGCCGATGCCTCGGCGTCGGCTCCTCCGAGGATGCCTCGCGCCACCTCGATGGCCCGGCTGCTCACCTCCAGGTCGCCCCGGCGCATGGCCTCGCGGAGCGAGGGCAGCGATGCCACACCGGCCTCCACGAGGCTGCGGGTGGCGGCTTCCCGCTGCGAAAACTGCGGTGCCCCGAGGGCATCGATCCAGGCCGCGATCTGCTCGGCGGAGGGGGGCTCGTCCGCCATCGACGCGCCGGCCCATGCGGCCGCGAACGCCGCAAAGGAGACGACACGATGGATCGTAGCGGTCACGCAGGAACCTCCTCGTGGCGAATGTCCCGAATATACCAATGGCGGGCCAGTGCAATTTCCCGCGGGTACACTCCGAAGAGAAGCCCCGCCCCTGGCTCGAGCCGATGTCCCTGCACCTGCCACACGACCGTTCGCCGCGCCCTCCCCTTCCGGCCACCCGTGAGGAAATGCTCGCCCGCGGCTGGAACGAGGTCGATGTCGTCTTCGTCAGTGGGGATGCCTACGTCGATCACCCGAGCTTCGCCAACGGCCTCCTCGCCAGGCTCCTGGAGGCTGCCGGCTTCCGCGTGGCCGTGCTCGCCCAGCCCGACTGGCATTCCTGCGAGCCATGGCGACAGTTCGGCCGGCCGCGGCTCTTCTTCGGCGTGTCGGCCGGCAACATGGACTCGATGATCAACCACTACACCGCCAACCGGAAGGTGCGGAACGACGACGCCTATTCCCCCAACGGCGAGATCGGCCGACGGCCCGACCGCGCCACGCTCGCCTACTGCCAGCGTTCGCGGGAGGCGTTTGCGGGCGTGCCCGTCGTCGCCGGCGGCGTCGAGGCGAGTCTCCGGCGACTGGCCCACTACGACTACTGGAGCGATACCGTCCGCCGCTCGATCCTGATGGATTCGAAGGCCGATCTGGTCGTCTTCGGCATGGGCGAGCGGACGATCCTTGAAATCGCCCGCGGCCTCGCGGCGGGCAAGACGATCAAGGATCTCCGCGATCTGCGGGGCGTCGCCTACCGGCTCGGCGCGAGCGAGCCGCCACCGACCGGCCCGGGGGGCGACGCGGCCGACACGGTGGAACTGCCCGACTACGAATCCGTGTCGCACGACACCCTCGCCTTCTGCGACATGACGCGGATCGCGCATCTGGAGACGAATCCCCACAACGCCAGGCGGCTCGTCCAGCGGCACGGCCGCGAATCGATCGTCGTGAATCCCCCCGCCCTGCCCCTCGAGCAGGACGAGATGGACGAGGTCTACGGTCTGCCATTCACGCGGCGTCCGCATCCCTCCTACGGCACGGCCCGCATTCCCGCCTTCGAGGTCGTGGAAACGAGCGTGCAGATCATGCGGGGCTGCTTCGGCGGCTGCACCTTCTGCTCGATCACGGCCCACGAGGGGCGGATCATCCAGAGCCGCAGCCAGGATTCGATCATCACCGAAATCAAACTTCTGGCGGGCCAGCCAGGATTCAAGGGCACGGTGTCGGACATCGGCGGCCCGACGGCCAACATGTATCAGATGCGGTGCACGCGGCCGGATGTGGAGGCCAAATGCCGCCGGCTCTCCTGCGTGCATCCGACCGTCTGCAAGCTGCTGGGCACCGATCACGGGCCGCTCAAGAGCCTGATGCGAGAGGCCCGAAGTGTGGAGGGCGTGAAGCGGGTGCTCGTCGCCAGCGGGGTGCGCATGGATCTGGCCCGCCGCGATCCGGAGTATCTCCAGGAACTCGCCGAGCACCATGTCGGTGGTCATCTCAAGGTCGCACCCGAGCACACCGATCCCGAGGTCTTGAACCTGATGAAAAAGCCGTCAGCCGACGACTATGTCGAGTTCGACAAGGCCTTCAAGGCGGCCAGCCGCCGCGTCGGCAAGAAGCAGTTCACGGTCCCCTATTTCATCGCCAGCCACCCCGGAAGCGGTGTTGAGGAGATGATCGATCTGGCCCTCTTCCTCAAGCGCAACAGCTACAAGCCCGACCAGGTGCAGGACTTCATCCCGAGCCCCTTCGACATCGCCGCCTGCATGTATTACACGGGCCTCGACCCGATGACGAAGCAGCCGGTGAAGGTGACCAAGGGCCTGAAGGATCGGCGGATGCAGCGGGCCCTGCTCCAGTTCTTCAAGCCGGAAAACTATTTCGAGGTCCGACGGGCGCTCGAGCAGGCGGGTCGCCACGACTTGATCGGCAGCGGCTGCGATTGCCTGATCCCCGACCGTCCGCCGAAGGAGGCGCTCGACAAAAAGCGCCGCGAAGCCACGCAGGCCTTCACGGAAGAGACGTCGGGCGACCACATCCGCGGCAAGCCCGGCAGCCGCAAGCAACGCCGCCCCCGCACATCGATCGGCTACCGGCCAAGACGTCCCGGCACGTGATCACCGCGTATCACGGAATCCTTCCCAGAAAACCGCGAGGGGTTGCCCGTGCCATGGAGCCGGCGTTGCGGGCAAGTGAAGCCATGGATGGCGAGAACGCAGCCAGCATCGAGTGTGCGAAGGCCTGGTAGGGCGAAGCAAACGTCCGGCGAATGGCACGGGCAACCCCGAGCCACTCCATCGACTCCGAACCGCGGCCTACCGGTCGTAGATCCGATACTTCTTCGTCACGAGCGCCCCGCCGCGTTCGAGCGTCCGCTTCGAGAGGTGGTTGCTTTCGAGCACCCAGGAAAACTCCACCTCGTCCATGCCCCAGTCATAGAGCCGCGGCACGAGCGCGGCGTGCAGCACGAGCCCGACACCCCATGATTGATACTCGGGGATCACATTGGTGCTGATCGCCCGCATCCGCTTGATCGCCCGCTTGTTCCAGAGCAGCTTCAGGAACCCGAAGGGAAAGAGCCGGCCGTTGATCGCCTTGATCCTCGGGTTGTAGTCGAGGAGGCAGAAGACCGTGCCGATCGGCTTGCCTTCCGCCTCGGCGACAAGCGCGAGCTCCGGCACGATCAGGTGCTTCATGCTCGCGGCCATGTGGTTCACCTCGCCCGGCGTGAGCGGCACGAAGCCCCATGTGCCGCCGAGGCTCGAGTTGTAGATGTCGAGGAACATCCGCACTTCCTCGTCGAACCGCTTCCGGTCGAGCGGTCGCACCGTCACGCCGAAGCGTTCCTTCACCCCCTCCACCATTACGCCAAGTTTCTTGTCGATCGTTTCGAGCATCGACAAGCGGCCCCAGAAGGCGTAGAGGTCTTCGGCCTTGTGGAAGCCGTTGGCCTCGACGAGGCCGGCGTAGTAGGGCTTGTTGTGCGTCATCATGAAGAAGGGGGGTGTGTCGAAGCCCTCCGTCAGCAGGCCGCATTCGTAGTTGAGCGAAGGATTCGTCGGGCCGCGCACGCTCGTCATGCCCTGGCCGGCCAGCCAGTCGGAGGCCGCGCCGAAGAGGGCCCGGGCCGCGGCGGGGTCGTCGTCGCACTCGAAAAACCCGAAGAAGCCCCTCTGCTCCCCGTGCCGTTCGATGTGTCCGGCGTTGACGATCGCGGTGATCCGGCCGACGTCGGTGCCGCCACGGGTGGCGAGGAACGACCGGCTTCGCGACTTCTCATAGAAGGGATGCGGGCGGAAGCCGAGAAGCTCTTCCTGGGCCATCACGAGGGGTGGCATCCAGCAGGGGTCGTCTCGGTAGATCCGCCAGGGGAGCCGGACGAACCGCTTCTGCTCCGACCGGCTCTCCACCGGCCTTACCGCAAGATCCGCCACGCCAGCATCCTCCAAACTGTCTTAACTCGAAGATTTTCAGGACTTTCCGGCACGACCGCGAGCATCTTCGGGGGTGATCGGCTCGTTCGTCAAATCCGGTGCCCCCCTCCCTCGTGAAAGTCGCCCCGCCTTTCCAGCCGAATTAGAATCGGTCCGGGTTCACGACGACGGATCGACCAGCCCGGCCATGTGGAACGGCCCAAGGAGCGATCCGATCGTGGAAGCATCCATTCGCATGTCGATGTCCGGCGGCCGTGGTATTCCCACGGCCGTCGATTGCCTCGTCACCGGGGCGACGGGCCTGGTCGGCAACAACGTCGTCCGTCTCCTGCTCAATCGGGGCCGGACCGTGCGGGCCCTCGTGAGGCCGAATCGTGGTGCCGACGATCCCGCCCTCGCCGGCCTCCCGATCGAAACAGCACACGGCACGCTCGACGACGAGCATTCGCTGCAGTCGGCGATCGACGGAGCATCGTTCGTCGTCCACTCCGCCGCGATGGTGCATTGCGGATGGAGGCATCTCGACGAGATTCACCGTGTGAATGTCGTCGGCACGGAACTCGTCGCCCGCTGCGCCCGCCGCGCCGGGGCCCGGATGATCCATGTGTCGAGCGTCGATGCCATCGGCCTGCGTGCCGACGGCGAGCCCGCCGACGAAGAGACGCCCCCGGGCGGCATGCCGGAGTGCCCGTATGTGGTGACCAAACGGGATGCGGAGGCGGCCGTGCTCGCGGAGGTGGACCGCGGCCTCGACGCCGTGATCGTCAACCCGGTCTTCATGCTCGGGCCGTGGGACTGGACGCCGTCGAGCGGCCGGATGCTCGTGGAGGTGGCCTCCGGCAAGGGGCTCTTCGCGCCTCCGGGCGGCAACGACTTCGTCGATGTCCGCGACGTGGCCGCGGGAATCATCGCCGCGATGGATCGTGGGCGGGTCGGCCGCCGCTACATCCTCGGCGGGCATCCGCTCTCGTATCTTGAGGCATGGAAGGTGTTCGCCCGCACGGGCGGTCGCATCCAGCCGCTCGGGGCCGCGGGGCCGATCCTGCTCCGCGTGGCGGGCTTCTTCGGCGATCTGGCCGGGATGGTGAGCCGCCGCGAGCCGCCCGTGAACTCGGCGGCGGTCACGATGTCGATGCTGCCGCATCATTTTTCGAGCCGCCGTGCCCGCTCGGAACTCGGCTATTCGTTCCGCCCGTTCGAAGACACGGTTCAGGATGCCTTCGAGTGGTTCGTGGCCCACGGCTACGCCCGGCCGGTGCGTGAACGGACCGTCCTCGTGCGGTAAGATGCCGCGATGGCCCATATTCTCGTCGTCGAAGACGAGCAGCATCTCGCCATCGGGATCAAGTTCAACCTGGAGTCGGAAGGCTACCGCGTGACGGCGGTGGGCGACGGCCAGTCGGCCTTGGCCGCGCTGGAGCCGGCTGCTTCGCCGGTCGATCTGGTTGTGCTCGATCTCATGCTCCCGGGCATGAGCGGCTATGCGATCTGCGAGGCGATCCGGTCGGGAGGCAATCCCGTGCCCGTGGTGATGCTCACCGCCCGCACGCTCGTGGAGGATCGCATCCGCGGGTTCGATGCCGGCACCGATGTCTATCTCCAGAAGCCGTTCGATCTGGAAGAGCTTCTCTCGGTCATCCGCAACCTGCTCGCGAGGCGACGTCGGGCCGCGGCGTCGGTGGCCGGCGAGGGCAACGGAAGCCGGGGCACCATCGTCCACTTCGGCTCGGCCGAGGTGAATTTCGACACCTGGGAGGCGACGGCCGGAGGCGAGGCCGTGCGGCTGACGAGCCTGGAGATGAAGCTGCTCCGCTATCTCGTGGAGCACGAGGGCGTTGTCGTGTCTCGGGAGGAGCTGCTCAAGAACGTGTGGGGCCTCGCCCGCGCCCCGGCGACGCGCACGATCGACACCTTCATGCTCAAGCTGCGGAAATCGTTCGAGGAGGATCCATCGAAGCCGCGGCATTTTCTGTCGGTCCGCGGCACGGGCTACCGGTTCGTGAAAGACGACGGCGCGGCCGGGCGATGACTTGGCGTCCGTGACACTGGCTGAAAGGACCGCCGCTACCGGCCGAGGAGACGGGCCGCGGCGGTGCCTGGGTCGGGCTGCTTGAGCAGCGATTCACCGACGAGCATGGCACCGATTCCCGCCGCCTCGAGCCGCTCGACATCGGCCCGGGTCTTGATCCCGCTCTCGGCGACCAGCACCACGTCGTCGGGCACGCGATCCCGCAGCCGCATCACATGGCCAAGATCGGTCGTCATCGTCTTGAGGTTGCGGTTGTTGATGCCCACGAGCGTGGCCCCCAGATCGAGGACGCGGGAGAGGTTCTCCTCGTCGTGCAATTCCACGAGCGGTGTCATGCCGAGGTCGAGGATGTCGCGATAGAGGCTCCGCAAAAGGCAGTCGTCGAGGCATTCGGCGATGAGCAGCACGGCATCGGCCCCGTGCGCCCGGGCCTCGAGCACCTGATAGCGATCGATCACGAATTCCTTGCGGAGAGTCGGCAGCGGCACCGCGATCCGCGCCGCTTCGAGATCGACGAGGCTGCCGCCAAAATCCCAGGCGTCGGTGAGCACGGAGAGCGCCGCGGCGCCGGCCGCCGCGTAGCCGCGGACGACCTCCTCCACGGTCGCCCCCGGCCTGATCTCCCCCGCCGACGGGCTCTTTCGCTTGAACTCCGCGATCAGGTTCACGGTTCCCGGCCGCGACACCGCGGCGAAAAAGTCGCGCACGGCCGGGGCCACCGAGAGCCGCCCCTCGAGCGCCGCCGACGGCACCCGCTCCCGCTGCAGCGCCACCTCCTTGCGCTTCCGCTCGACAATCTGTTCAAGAATCGAGTTCATCTCACGGTTATATCAAGTCGGAAGATCGTCGCAGCATCGCGGACATCATGCCCTGGCACGGTTCGTCCGACACCCTGCCCAACCATGGGCTGCCATGCTGGAGGCAATGGATCCCTTCCGACCGGAGGTCGGCAAGGAAACCGAGGCCATGGATGGCGAGGTTCCGTAAACCTAGTGTCTGAAGTGCCGCCGGTCCGTGAACACCATCGGGATTCCGGCCGCATCAGCCGCCGCGATCACCTCCGCATCCCGCTTCGATCCACCCGGCTGCACGACGGCGGCGATGCCGGCCCGCGCGATCAGATCGATCGAGTCGGGGAATGGGAAGAAGGCGTCGGAGGCGAGCACGGCGCCGCGGGCCCGATCGCCCGCCTTCTCCAGCGCGATTCGCACCGAGTCCACACGGCTCGTCTGGCCGATCCCCGCGCCGACGAGGCTCGTCCCCTGGCAGACGCAGATCGCGTTGCTCGTCAGCCGGCGAACGATCGTGAAGGCGAAGTCGAGGGCCGGCGTGAGGTCGGCCGGCGGAGACGTCTTCGTGACCGTCCGCCAGAGCGACGGATCGTCGGGCGTATCGTCGGGGCGTTGGGCGAGCAGGGCGCCGGCGACGCCGCGGAGTTCGAGCCCGTTGGTCGCGTCCCACGGATTGCCAGGGGGCACCTCCACCATCCGCACGCTCGCCTTCCATGTCGGCTTCGTCGTGAGCAATTCGACCGCCGACCGTTCGAACGCCGGCGCGGCGATCACCTCGACGAACAGGCCCGGGGCGAGCAGTCGCTCGGCACAGGCGCGGTCGAACGTGCGGTTGACCGCCACGATCGAGCCGAAGGCGCTCGTCGGATCGGCCGCCATCGCGGTGGCCAGCGCCTTGTCGATCGCCGAGTCGCTGGCGGCACCGCACGGATTGGTGTGCTTGATGACCACGGCGCCCGGCTCCTCGATCAGGTTCGCCAGCCGCACGGCGGCATCGAGGTCGAGCAGGTTGTTGTAGGAAAGCTCCTTGCCGCACAGCTGCGTCAGGCCCGCGAGGCCGAGCTTCGTTCCGGCGGGGGCGTAGAGGAGGGCCGCCTGGTGTGGATTCTCGCCGTAGCGGAGCGGAAGCCGCTGCTCGAGGTCGAGCGAGAACCGCGCGGGCAGCGGGATTGCATGCTGCTCGCCCACGGCCGGGGTCGCCGCCGTCGCCACGAGCCCCGCATGCCGGGCCATCCATCGGGCGATCACGGAATCGTAGCCGGCCGTGTGCTCGAAGGCGCGGGCCGCGAAGAGACGACGTTCGGCGAGTGACGTGCCGCCACGACCGATCGCCGCGAGAAAATCGTCGTATTGGTCGGGATGGGTGACGACGGCCGTGAAGGCATGGTTCTTCGCGGCCGCCCGCACGAGGCTCGGGCCTCCGATGTCGATCAGTTCGATCGCCTCAGGGGCCGTGCAATCCGGCTTGGCGATCACGCTTTCGAAGGCGTAGAGATTGACGATCACCGCGTCGAACCGTTCGATGCCGTGCTCCGCGAGCACCTCGAGATCGTCGGCACGATCGCCGCGGGCGAGGATGCCGGCGAAGATGTTGGGGTGGAGCGTCTTCACGCGGCCATCGAGCACCTCGGGAAACCCGGTGATGGCCGAGACATCCTCCACGGCAAGGCCGTGGGCGGCCAGCGCCGAGGCCGTGCCGCCGGTGCTGGCGACGCGGACGCCCGCCGCCTTCAGCCCCTTGGCGAGCCGGTCGATGCCGGTCTTGTCGAAGACGCTCACGAGCACCCGTCGGACGGGGACGATATCGACGCTCGGGGCGGTGGCGGCATGGCCGCCGTGCGGTGCGGTAGGTGTTTGATTCATGGCTCGATTAGAACAGTCACACGTCGATCGGAAAGGCCCGCCGCTCCCGGCCCGGGTTCGCCCATGAACGCTCATCCCGAATCGCCGGCGGCCACCCCGGCCGCCTCGCTCGCCCGCCGCAACACGGCGCTCTTCGTGGCGTTTCGGATTCTTTTCAACGTCCGGTTCTACTATCCCGTCTTCATGGTGATGTTCCTCGATTTCGGGGTCACCCTCGAGCAGTTCGGCATCCTCAATGCCGTCTGGGCCGCCGCGATCGTGCTGCTGGAGGTTCCGTCGGGGGCGCTGGCCGATCTCGTCGGCCGTCGGCGATTGCTCGTGGCCTCCGCCGGGCTGATGGTGGTCGAGATGCTGCTATTGTGCCTTGTGCCGGTGCCGTCGCGATGGGTCTTTCCGGCCCTCCTGCTCAACCGGATCGTGAGCGGCGCCGCGGAGGCGCTCGCCTCCGGCGCCGACGAGGCGCTGGCCTACGATTCGCTGCAGGCCGCCGGCCGATCGGCCGAGTGGCCGAAGGTGCTCGAAACCTTGATGCAGGCCGGTGCCATCGTGACGATCGCCACGATGGTGACCGGAAGCCTGCTCTATGACCCGGCACCGCTCAACATGCTGGCCGGCGCCGTCGGCCTCCCCCCCACGCTCACGGCGGCCGACACGTTCCGGCTCCCGGTGTGGCTCACGCTCGGATCGGCCCTGGCCGCCGTCGCGGCGACGCTCGCCATGCGGGAGCCGCCGCGCGAGAGGACCTCTACGACCATCGGCCTGCTCGCCCCGTTTCGCGAGACGATCGCAACGGGTTCGTGGATCCTCGCCCATCCCCTCGTGCTCGCCGTGATCATGGCGGGCGTGCTGTGCGACCAGCCGATCCGCCAACTGCTCGTCGTCTCCAGCGAGATCTATCGCGAGATCGCCATTCCGGCGCCGGCCTTCGGGCTCGTCGGCGCCCTGTCGGCCGCGGTGGGCCTGCTGGCCGCGGGCCCGATCCGTCGATTGGCGATCCAGGCGAACCCGCGACGCAACTTCGTCGTGCTCGTCGCCGTCACGCTCGCCGGCCTCGTCGGCACGGCGTTGTTCGTGCCCGTGTGGGGCGTGGCGTTTGCGATCCTCCTCTCGCTCACGATGCGCATGGTCGTCTTCCTGCAGAGCCATTATCTCAATCAGCTCGTCGGCTCCGACCGCCGGGCGACCGTGCTGAGTTTTCGGGGGCTGGCGGTCAACGTGGGCTATGGACTCATGAGCCTCGGGTTTGCCGCCGCGGGGCTCGCGACGACGGAAGCCACCGACCGCATCCCCGCCTTCCGCGCCGCCGTCGCGCTGCTGCCGGTCTCGTTTGTCGTCCTCTGCGGCCTCTTTCTCGGCTGGGTCTCCCGCGCCGTCCGCGACCGCAGCCTCCTGGCCCGCGACGGCGGCTTCGAGATCGCGTCGGAACCCGCCGCTACGCCGCTCCCGGCAGTTCCACCTCCATGACCGTGCCGCGTTCGAGGAACCGACCCTTCACGGTCACTCGTCCGCGGAGCTGACGCACGAGCGAACGGACGAGAAAGAGCCCCAGTCCGGTGCCCGGCTTCGAACGCTCCAGTTCGCTCCCCAGTCGGACAAAGCGGCGAAAGACATGGGAACGCTGCGAGATCGGAATGCCGGGGCCGTTGTCGGCGACCCGCACGAGCACCTTCCCATCGGGCATGCGCTGCGCCGTCACATCGACCTGCGGCTCCGGGAGCGAATACTTCACGGCGTTGTCGATCAGGTTGCGAAACACGATCTCGAGATCGGCCTCGCGTCCGCGAACCGTCAGGCCCCCCCCGGTGTCGCAGTCGAGACGAACGCACGATTCGTCCACGCCATGCCGCTGCGTTGCCGTCGCACAGGCCCGCTCCAGCACCGGTTCGAGCGACGCGATCTCGTCGGATCCCGCCGGCCGGCGTTGCAGCGTCTTGGCCGCGTCGAGCAAGTGGTCGATAAGCGTGTCGAGCCGCTCGACATCCTGGAGCATGAACCGATGCAAGTCGGCCTGCTGGTCGGGCGGCACCGCCCGCCGGGTCAGCGTCTGCAGATAGAGCTTGAGCGATGCCAGCGGGCTTTTCAGTTCGTGGGTCACGCTATCGATGAAATTGCTCTGCCGCTGCGAGAGGGCGATCGCCTTCACCGTGAGCGCGAGATAGACGATCACCCCGACGAGCACCAGCACGAGCAGGGCCACCCCCACCCCCATCGCCGCCCAGTAGAAGGCAGCGTTTTCCGACCCGAGGGCCGCGGCGATGCTGACGAGCACCCAGCCGACGCCCAGCGCGATGATCGATCCGATGAGCACGATGCCAAGCAGGATCGGCCAGCCGAGCGAGCGACGCGGTTCCACGAGATGCTCCGAGGCGGTCTGCCGAACGGCCGACGTTTCCGTATGCTACCGGCTCGTGGGCGAAGGCCCATCCAGAAACCCATGCCCACCCCTCAGCCTTCCATCACGATCGGCCCCGTCACCGTCCGGTTCACATGGATGGGCGACCGCTGGTCGCACGAGGTGAGCGTGGGCGAGGGGCATGTGTGGCGATCGGTTGAAGGCCCGCGGGCGGCCGATGGCGACGATCGCTGGCCGGCCTCTCCCGTGCTCGTCGAACTCTCCCCGATCGAGACGGCCTCCGGCCCGGCGATCCTCGGCGTGGGCCGTGCCGGGCGATCCCACTTTTCGGCGAGCATCGGGGCCGATCCCATCCACCCAGGCCATGTGCGTTTTGAGATCGCATGCCGGGTGGCCGAGCCGCCCGCCTGGCTCGGATCGACCTATCATGCCGCCGGTGGCCGGGTGGTCGTGGAGCCCTCCGACGGGCCCGGGAACCTGCCCGCCACGATCGAGTGGAGCTATGCTTTTGGAGCCGCGGGGCTCGTGGCTTGCGATCGCCCCCGGAATTGGTCAGATTCGTGAAGGTTTTCCGGCGGCTCTTCCTCCGGATCCGTCTCCTCATCCAGTGGAAAAAGCCATGTTCGACGTCATCGAACGCCTGAAGTCGGAGTGGACCGACAAGTACGTGGTCATCGACTCCCGCGCCCCCGAGCTGGCCCGCTTCGCGAAGACCACCGGGCAGGTCAAGACCGTCAACATGAACGGCCGCTGCCTGGTCGAGTTCGATCAATACAACAACATCGGCTGGTACGACATCGATCCCTCGGCCTTGAAGATCGTTCCCAAGCCGCTCCCCAAGCCGCCCGAGGCGAAGCCCGCGAAGGCCGCCGCGCCGGCCAAGCCCGCACCTGCCAAACCAACCGCCGCCAAGCCCGCGGCCGGCAAGCCCTCCACCGCCGATATCCTCGCCGCCGCGCGCGGCAAGGGAGCGGGAGCCGCTGCGGCCAAGCCGGCAGGCAGCCGGCCCTCCACGGCCGAGATTCTCGCAGCCGCCCGCGGTGCATCGGCGGCACCGGCCGCAAAGGCTCCTGCGCCGGCCCCGGCGGTCGAGGAAGCGGCTTCCGACGAGCCCGCAGCCGCGCCGGCACCGGTCGTGAAGGCAAAGGCTGCCAAGCCGGCCGCCGGTCCGATGCCCACCACGACATCCGAAAAAATCGCCTGGTGTCGGGCCCACGACGCCAAGGGCTGATCGTCCCCTTTCACCCGCGATCGCCTGCGACCCATCGTCGGGCGCGACAGACACGTTCAGGCCAGACACGTTCAGGAGGAACGCCGATGCTTCGAAGGACCGCCGTTTGTTGTGCTTTCCTGCTCGCCATGGCCGGCTGCAGCCGGCTCTCGAGCCATCCGGTCGTAGCCGCCGCCAAGGACGAGGTTTCGAAAAACGCCCGCGTCGCGGCCGTGCTCGGTGAAAGGATCGAGTTCAGCCCGTCGATCGTCGGCCGTGCCAACGAGACCGACGGCATCGCGGCGATGCAGTTCGAGGCCACCGGGCCGAAGGGCAAGGGATTGGTGGTGGTCGAGGGCAAGAAGCTCGGCAAGGAATGGGGCGTCACGCTCCTGGAAATCCGACCCGCCGGTGGAGGGGAGCACCTGCATCTCACGGCCGACCTCGAGGAGCGAACCGGCGTCGATACGCCGAAATTCGATCCCACGGCCAAGCCCACCAGTTCGTCACCGGCTCCGCCCCCCGGCGACATCGAGATCACGATCCCATCCGGTGGGCCGGGCGGCGAAGGCTGATCGGAAAAGCCGGCGATTCTCGCCGGACATCGCGACGGCAAAGCATGCCGGTCGTGACGGCCATGCAGGCAAAAAACGCCTGTTTTTCGAGGCCGAAAATCTTGTTCAAAAATGTTTGACTCGCGTCATCCGACGTCCATAATGCGGTCGGTCACCACGATCACCTCCCGTTGCGGCACCTGCCGCTCCCATCAACGGGTTGTGGGTTGACCGCCAGTCTCCGGTGTCCGCGCACCGCCCACGAGACTGGAGGTAGTTCGCACGACATTTCGGAAAAACAATCCCGAGGGGCGCCGGATCGGCCGGACGCCCCGTCGGGATCAGGACTCCCCATATCAAGAAAGGACTTGGTTCCCTCCGATGGCCCGGATTCGCAACGTTTTTGAGATCATCGAGCTGTACGGTCACGACGAGAATTTCGAGCCGCAGACCACGCCGGAATTCATCGCCACCAACGCACCGGCCGGCTCCAGGCAGAAGATCGACATCCTCGCCGAGCGGATCCAGCGGGGCATGCCGCTGTGGCATCCCGAGGATTCGACCGACGCCACCAACGGCGTACTGGTCGGCGCGAACGAGGCCTGAGCCGTCGCGTCGGACAAACCTTTTTCGATCAGTCAGTGCCCTCCGCGACCCCGGCCGCGGAGGGCACTTTCAATTTCCCGCTTGGCCGTCTCGGCCTTGAGCTTCTGCCGCTTGTCGTGCGCCTTGCGGCCGCGGCCGATTCCCATGAGCACCTTCACCCGTCCGTTCTTGAAATACATCTTGAGCGGGACGAGCGTGAGACCCTTCTCGAAGGCCATGTCGGCGAACTTGCGGATCTCGCTCCGGTGCATGAGCAATTTTCGAGGCCGCTTGGGCTTGTGGTTGAGCTGATTGGCCTTCTCGTACTCGGGGATATCGCAACCCAGCAGCCACACCTCGGCCCCCTCCACCCTCCCGTAGGCCTCATCGAGCGACATTCGCCCGGCCCGGAGGCTCTTCACTTCGCTGCCCACCAGCGCGATGCCGCATTCAAGGGTGTCGAGAATTTCATAGTCGTGGCGGGCCTTCCGATTTTCGGCCACGACCCGCTCGGCGGGCGCATCGGCCGCCTTGGATGTGCCGGACCGCTTGCCGGCGGCTGGGGGATTCGGTTTGGTGGGCTTTGGGGCGGCCACGGAAACATGCTCGCGCGTGGGCAGTGGGCTCTTCAACAGAGTACACTCTACGGTCTCCGGCGGACCGTTTTCTGCCAGCCCTCCCCCGCCCTTGTTCATCCGGAGCGCTCATGCCCACATCCCGGCTCGCATGCCTGATCATCGCCGTCGCCCTCATGCCCTGGCCGATCCGAGCGGAAGCCGCTTCGGCCGAGTCCCAGCCGGGCTTTGTGGCCGGCGACACACGGCCAACAGGCGATGGACCGGCGATCCGCGTGCCGGGCGGATGGATGGTGGCCTATGACGAAACGATTCCGGGCACCGACGTCACGTTTCGGATGCTCCCGGTTCCCGGGGGCACGCTTCGCATGGGGAGCCCCGGCACGGAGCCGGGCCGCAGCGATCGTGAGGGCCCGCCGTTCGACGTGACCGTGGCTCCCTTCTGGATGGGCCGCTGCGAGGTGACCTGGCGGGAATACAAGGCCTATATGGCCGCCTGCGATCTCTTCAAGACGCTGCAGGCGGGGGGCACGAGGGTGGTCACGGAGGCCAACCGCGCCGACGCGATCACCGCGCCCTCGTCGCTCTACGATCCGACGATGACATTCACCAACGGCGAGAATCCGGCGCAGCCGGCGGTGACGATGTCGCAGTTCGCCGCACGGCAATACACCGGCTGGCTGAGCGGCCTCACCGGCCGGTTCTACCGTCTGCCGAGCGAGTCCGAATGGGAACATGCATGCCGAGCCGGCACGACCACGCCCTGGTCGTGCGGGGCCGAGGCCGCCGCGCTCGCCGATGTCGCCTGGTTCGCCGACAACTCCGACGAAACGACCCATCCTGTCGGCGAGAAGAAGCCCAACGCCTGGGGCCTCCACGACATGCATGGCAACGCGGCCGAGTGGGTCGTCGATCAGCTCGCCACCGACGGCTACGCGAGGCAGGCCGCACTGCCCCAGCCCGTGACCGCGGCGGCAGCCATCGAATGGCCCACGACCCTTTCCGGGCGGGTGGTCCGTGGCGGCGCCTACTACGACGATCCGGACCAGTGCCGCAGTGCGACCCGCCGTGGATCCGAAGACGAGGCCTGGAAGGAGGTCGATCCCAACTACCCCAAGAGCCCGTGGTGGTACACCGAGGAGCCGGCCCTCGGTGTCGGAATGCGGCTGGTGCGGCCGCTGGCGGAGCCCGCCATGGCCGATCGCCGCCGCTGGTGGGATGCAGACCTTGAAAGCATTCGCGACGACGTGGAGAGCCGGATGAACGAGGGCCGCGGAGCCCGGGCCGTCGTCGATCAGCACCTGCCGGCCGATGCGCGAGCCGCGGGCGCGGGGAGTTGACGCAGTCCTGGGAGCCTCATCGTGATGAAGATGGTCCGTTCCATTCTGGAAATCGCCTCGTTTCTCGCCCTGCTCTCCTTCCCCGCGGCCCATGCCGCCGACTGGCCCGATTGGCGCGGGCCCCTGCAAAACCGCCACTACTCCGGGCCGCCGCTCGTCACGTCGTTCGATCCCGAGAAGGGCACGAACGTGCTCTGGAAAAACGACGAGGCCGGCGGCATTTCCACACCCGTGATCATGGGGGGCAAGCTCTTCACGCTCGTGCGGCACAAGCCGGGCACGCAGGAGGAGGCGGAGAAGGTGCTCTGCCTCGACGCCGTCACCGGTAAGAAGCTCTGGGAAAACGTCTGCAACGTCTATCTCTCCGACGTGCCGGCGGAGCGGGTCGGCTGGTCGGCCGTCATCGCCGATCCCGCCAGCGACACCGTCTTTGCCCACGGCGTCTGCGGCGCGTTCACGGCGATCGACGCGGCGACGGGCACGACGAAGTGGCAGCGGTCGCTCCACGAGGAATTCGGTTTTCTTTCCACCTACGGCGGCCGGACGAACATTCCGGTCGTCTTCGAGGATCTGGTCATCGCCAGCGCCGTCGTCACGGGCTGGGGCGACACGGCGCGGCCGGCCCATCGCTTCCTCGGTATGGACAAGGCGACGGGCCGGGTCCGCTGGATGAACGGCACGAAGGAACTGCCCGAAGACACGACCTACAGCACGCCGTCGCTCGCGGACTTCGGCGGTCAGGCCGCGCTCGTCTTCGGGTCGAGCGACGGGAGCGTCTGGAATCTCCAGCCGCGCACGGGCAAGGCGGTCTGGAGCTTCAAACTCTCCCGCCGCGGTATCAACACGGCACCGCTCGTGGACGGCGACACCGTGGTCATCTCACAGTCGGAGGAGAATCTCGACAACACCTCGATGGGCTCGGCGACCGTCTTCAAGGCTGCCGGCACGGGCGACATCACGGCCACGGCTGCGATCTGGCAGAAGAAGGGGATCATGGACGGCCGGTCGATGCCGGTCGCGCTCGGCGAGCGGATTTACTTTGTAGACGACGGCGCGAAGGTCTACGTCTTCGATCGCACGACGGGCGAGCCGGTCGGCCGGCCGCAAAAACTCCTCGGCACGATTGTCCGCGGCAGTCCGCTCGTGGCCGACGGCAAGCTCTTCATCTGCTCGACGAGCGGCTGGCATGTGCTCGAGCCGACGGGCGATGGCGTGAAGTTCGTCAACCGCATGCGGTTCGACGAGGAAGACGAGGTGACTGCCTCGCCGATCGCCGCCAATGGACTGCTCTACCTGACGACGGGGGCACGGCTCTACTGCCTCGGTGAGAAGGCCGTGCCGCGGGCCAGCGGCCCCACGCCGACACGGCCGCAGGCTGTGTCGGCCGCGACGCAGGGCCCCGCTGGCGAGCCGGCGTGGGTGCAGGTGGTGCCGGCCGAGGCCCAGATCGCCGCGGGCGAGACGCTCGCCCTGAAGGCGCGTCTCTTTGACGAGCAGGGCCGGTTCGTGAAGGAATCGCCGGCCACATTCACCACCACGGCCGGCACTGTCTCCAGCGACGGCACCTACACCGCGCCCGCCGGCCAGCATGCCGCCGCGATCGTCACCGCCAAGGTCGGCAGCCTCGAAGGCAAGGCACGCATCCGCTCGATGCCGCCGCTCCCATGGACATTCAACTTCGACGAGATCCCGCTCGCCAAGGATCCGAAGACGGGCGTGATGAAGGGGGAGCCGCCGCTGCCCTGGATCGGCATGCGGTATCGGCATGCCATCCGCGAGGTCGATGGCTCGAAGTGCCTGGTGAAAGTGACAACGATCCCGAAGGGCACGCGGAGCCAGGGCTGGATCGGGCCGATCACGCTCCACGACTATTCGATCCGGGCCGAATTCCGCGCCCAGGAGACGGGCGTGGGCAAGCCGGGCGATCCAGCCACTCCCTCCGGAAAGCCCGCCGACTCGGATGCCGACGCCTTTCAAAAGGCCTTCGGCAATCCAGCCGCGCTCGAGAAGGCCCGCATGCCCGACATGGGTCTTATTGCGCAGCGCTACACGCTCGACCTCATGGGCGCGGCACAGCAACTGCAGCTGCGATCGTGGCCGCCCCAAGTGGCGACCTACTTCTCGAAGACGATCCCGTTTTCGTGGGAGGCAGGCCGCTGGTACGTGATGAAGCTGGAGGCCCGCACCAACGGAGCCGCCGCCGTGCTCCGCGGCAAGGTCTGGCCGCGTGGCGAGCCGGAGCCTGAAGCCTGGACGATTGAAGCCGCGCATGCCGCGGGCAATCTCCAGGGCAGCCCCGGCTTCTTCGGCAACTCAAAAGACTCCGAGATCTACATCGACAACGTCTCCGTGGAGGCTGTGCAATGAGCACGAAAAAACAATTGCAAACTGAGTATGGGGTGAGCGGGGTTGCCCCTGCCGCTGAGCCGGCGTTGCTGGCCAGCGGAGCCATGGATAGCGGAGCGCAGCCAGCATCGAGCGAGCGAAGGCCAGGATGGCCGCAGCGAACGTCCGGCGACGCGGCAGGGGCAACCCCGCGCGCGGCTCCAGCCAAGGTGGCCCTTGCCTTGATCCTGACTGCGCTGCCGCTTACGGCAAGCGCGAGCGACTGGAATCAGTGGGGCGGCTCGCCAGTCCGCAACAACGTGTCGCCGGCAAAGAATATTCCAGCCGAGTGGGCGCCCGGCGACTTCGACGCCACCACCGGCGAGTGGAAGTCCAAGACGAGCACGAATGTCGCCTGGGTGGCCTCGCTCGGCAGCCAGTCCTACGGCAACCCTGTCGTCGCCGGCGGCAAGGCGTTCGTCGGCACCAATAACGGCAAGGGGTGGCTCAAGCGATATCCCCCTGAGGTCGATCTCGGCTGTCTTCTGGCGTTCGACATCAAGGATGGCTCGTTCCTCTGGCAGGACTCGAGCGAGAAGCTCCCCACGGGCCGCGTGCATGATTGGCCGCTGCAAGGGATCTGCTGTGCGCCGCTCGTGGAGGGAGACCGGCTCTGGTATGTGACCAGCCGCGGCGAGGTGAAGTGCCTCGACACCGAGGGTTTTCGAGACGGCGAGAACGACGGCCCCTTCACGACGGAAAAGGTGCAGGAGAAGGACGAGGCCGACGTCGTGTGGGTGCTCGACATGATGAAGCAGCTCGGTGTCTCGCAGCACAACATGTGCTCCTGCAGCGTGACGAGCGCGGGCGACTTCCTCTTCGTGAACACGAGCAATGGCGTGGACGAGGGGCACATCAATCTCCCCAATTTCGAGGCGCCGAGTTTCCTCTGCATCGACAAGCGCGACGGCAAGGTGCTCTGGGCCGACAACACGCCCGGGGCCAACGTGCTCCATGGCCAGTGGTCGAGCCCGGCCTATGCCGACATCGGGGGCGTGCCGCAGGTGATCTTCGGCGGCGGCGACGGCTGGCTCTATGCGTTCGACGCCCGCGGTGAGAACGGCCGCTCGAAGAAGATCTGGGAGTTCGACTGTAATCCCAAGGAGTCGAAATACACGCTCGGCGGCCGGGCCGATCGCAACCACATCATCGGCACGCCGGTCGTATACGAGGGGCTCGTCTACATCGCGGTGGGCGAGGATCCGGAGCACGGCGAGGGGGTGGGGCATCTTTGGTGCATCGATCCCACGAAGCTGGGCGATGTCTCGAGCGAGCTGGCCGTGAGCCTCAAGGACCCGACCACTCCCCTGCCCCGCCGCCGCGAGCAGGCGGTGATCAAGGAGCAGGGCGAGGTGGCCCGCCCGAATCCGAAGTCGGCTGCCGTCTGGCACTATCCCGGCTTCGATACCGACACGAATGGCAAGCTCGACTTCGAGGAGACGATGCACCGCACCTGCGGCACCGTAGCCATTCACGACGGCCTGCTCTTCGTGGCCGATTTCAGCGGTCTCTTCCACTGCCTCGACCTGAAGACGGGCAAGCCGCATTGGACCCACGACATGCTCGCCGCGAGCTGGGGCTCGCCGCTCATCGTGGATGGGAAGGTCTACATCGGCGATGAAGATGGCGATATCACCGTCTTCCGGCTCTCCAAAGAGAAGGAGATCCTCTCCGAGATCAACATGGCCAACAGCGTCTATTCGACGCCGATCGTCGGCGGCGACACGCTGTACATCGCCAACAAGAGCCACCTCTTCGCGATCCGCGAAGCCGCCACTCCCGTCACGAAGTGATCCAAACACTCTCTCGAAGGACATGACCATGCTCCGCGCGGTCGCTCTCATCGCCCTGGTCTCGCTACCCCTCGCGGCCCGCGCCGATGACGCCGCAGACATGGTCCGCCATGCCGAGCGGATCGTCTGTCTCGGCGACTCGATCACGCATGCCGGCGGCTGGGTCGCGGCGCTGGCAGCCTGGCTCGAGCGCGAGGGCGTCGAGGCCGAGGTGATCAACATGGGCCTGCCCAGCGAGACCGTCTCGGGCCTTTCCGAGGCTGGGCATGCAGATGGAAAATTCCCCCGGCCCGATCTGGCCGAGCGGCTCGACCGGGTGCTGCGGGTAAGCCGCCCCGACCTCGTGATCGCCTGCTACGGAATGAACTGCGGGATCTACCAACCGCTCGACGAGGCCCGGTTCACCCAGTTCAAGGAGGGGATCGAGCGGCTGCACGATGCGGTCGAGAAAGCGGGCGCGAAGATCATCCATCTTACGCCGCCCCTCTATGACAAACGGCCCGAGGCTCCTGGACCGGCAGGCCAAACCGACTACGACGCCGTCCTCGACGCCTATTCGAAATGGCTCCTCTTGAAGCGGGCCGACGGCTGGGTCGTGCTCGACATCCACGGGCCGATGAAGGAATCGCTCGACGCCGCACGGGCCAAGGATCCGAAGGCGGTCTTCGCGCCCGACGCCGTGCATCCGAGCGACGCCGGCGCGTGGGCCTTTGCTCGGGCCCTCTTCAAGGGGCTTGGTGAGGCCGAGATCGCCGCGGCCGAAACGCCTGCGGCGCTCGCGGCATTCCTGCCGGAGGTGACCGCCCGCATGCAGATCCTTCGCGATGCGTATGTCGCGGCGGCGGGTCACCAGCGGCCCGGCATGGCTCCGGGCCTGCCGCTCGGCGAGGCCGAGGCGAAGGCCCGCGCGGTCACCGACTCGATCCGCTCGCGGCGGCTGCAGCTCATGGGTGGCCAGAAGGGCACGGCTGAATGGAAGAGCCCGATCGAGTGGCCGAAGCCCCGGGTCGTCGATCCGGGCCCGGCTCCCGCCACCCCGGCGCCGATTCCTTCCGACGCGATCGTGCTCTTCGACGGGACGAATCTCGACCGGTGGACCAACGGTGAAAACTGGACGGTGGCCGACGGCGCAGCCACGGTCGGCAAGGGCGACATCCGCACGAAGCAGGGCTTCGGAGACTGCCAACTGCATCTCGAGTTCCGCGAGCCTGTGCCTGCCACCGGGAAGGGACAGGGACGCGGCAACTCCGGCGTCTTCCTCATGGACAAGTACGAGATCCAGATCCTCGACTCATTCCAGGATGGCACGGACGGGCCGGTGACCTACTTCGACGGCCAGTGCGGTGCCCTCTACAAGCAACAGCCGCCGGCCATGAACGCCTGCCGCAAACCGGGCGAATGGCAGACCTACGACATCCTCTTCACGCGGCCCCGCTTCCACGCCGACGGAACGCTCGCTACGCCCGCGCGGATCAGCGTGATCCACAACGGCATGGCCATCCACTCCGACACGGTGATCAAGGGGGAGACGTGGTTCCATGTGCCCCCGAGCTACGCGAAGCACGACGATGCCCTGCCGATCCGGCTCCAGGACCACGGCAACCCGATTCAGTTCCGCTCGATCTGGGTGCGGCCGTTCGAGCCGCTCGAGCCGACGTTGATCAGGCCGTAGGCCCAGCCTACGCCGGAAGCGAGTCCTTGATGGGCCGCTCCAGGTCGTCTCTGATCATCGGTCGAGGACCAGCTGCGTTGGAGACGCCGCGTCGGCGAGGGTCGGTTGGCCAGCCGGTGCGGCGGCATCCTTTTTCCGCCAGCCCACCGCCACCCAGCCGTCTTTGCGGGCCACGAGCTGCTCCATCGGGAGCGGCCCGGCGTGCTCGAGCTGGTTTGGAAGCTTCATCGGCTCGACGTCCACGACCTCCTTGAAGACCTTGTTGAACCGCTTCTGCAGGATCCGCCGCAGCGAGGTCTCGGCGACCGAGAGCTTCTCACCGCCACCGGGGACGAAGCCTGGCGGGTAGATCTGCACGTCGCCATCGCGGACGAGGCGAATCTTTCCGTCGGCCGGCTCGATCCGGTAGGCGGCCCAGATATCCATGGGGGGGAATTCGCGGTCGCCGGAGGTGAACTTGCTGCCGCGCACCGTCATCTTCACGCGATCATCGTCTGCATCGAGCTGCACCGGAAGCCGCTTGGCGAACGTGATCGACCATGGCGGCTGATCGGGGTCGTTGCCGAGCGACTCCGGCAGTGTGCCGTTGTTTTTCTTGATCTGCTCTTCGACGAATTCCTGCGTGATCGTGCGACCACCGAGCGTGATCTCGGCCGCGTTGTTGACGAGCGTCTCATGCACCCGGGCTGCAAGGACGGCGTCGGGATCGACGGCCGGCGGCGGCGTGAAGGCCGCGATCTGGTCGGCGAGGGACTTGCGGGCCACGACCGAGAGACGCGTGTCGCTCGTGCTGATGGAGAGCGACTCCGGATACCATCCCCGCTCCATGAGCGGCCGGCGGAATTTCGCCTGGTAGTCGGCGGAGGCCTTGGCGATCGGGCCGGCCGTCTGCTCTTCGAACTGGCTTCGCACCCGCTCCTGGGCCCGACGCTCCGAGATCGCCTCGGCCTTTGGCTTCACCTGGGCGATCTTCTTGCCGGCCATCTTTCGAATCAGATTCTTGGCAAACTTGCTCTTCACGCCGATGCCGGCCGTCTCGGTGCTGGTGGAGGCGGAGGCCGATGTCGGCAGCGAGGTCACCCGCTGGTCATCGACCACGATCCGCTTCCTCGCATCGACCTTCGTGACGCCTCGGGTGGAGACCGTCACCGGGCCCTTGCTGCTGCGGGTGTCGGAATGATTGGTGGCGTCGAGCGTGAGATCGATGATGGCCGACTTGAGCGATGGGACGAAGTCGAGGAGCACGAGGCCTGTCGTATGGCCGCTCCCACGGACGCGGTTGCCGAGCACGACATCGTCGATCGGCGTGTGCTCGTCGACGACGCGATTGACGCCCGATCCCAGCAGCGACTCATCGACGTCGAGATAGAGGTTGGGCTTGGTGACCGCTTCGCGGACGCGGGCGACCGTCTGCGGTGCCTGGCCCGATGCCTCGAGCCTCGACAGCAGCGGCCCCACCGTCTCGAGCGACTCGGTCGTGCCGGCCGCGACACCACCGGCGACGGCGGCGGAGAGTTTTTCCAGACGCTGGGCGTAGGTGGCGGCGGCGTCGGCGCTCTTCGCCGCTTCGGCGGCGTCGGCATAGGCCGCCACGGCCCGTCGAACGGCGGCGAACTGCGGCATTTCAAGGCCGTTCTCCTCGGCGTCGAGCCGCTTGAAGAGCCGTCGCAACTCGGCAGGATCGGCGTTGGCTCCCGTCGCAGCCTGCTTGGTAAGCGACGCCCAGTCGAGATACTTCTTCCAGTCGGGTCCGCTCTTGCTTCGGGCCAGGAGGCTGTCGAGCCGGCCGAGGGCGGTTCGAAGACGGGAGGCGGCTGCATCGAGCGACGCACCCGAGACGGGTCGGAATGCCTCGCCTTCACCGAGCGGCTTGGCCGTCAGCCCGGCGAGATCGGGGGCCTGACCACCGACTTCGAGCCCCGCACAGGCGATCACCGCCAACCCGACGCACGCTGCAAAAAACCGACCGTTCATGGAAACCGCCTGTCTGAAAAACGGGTGGGAATCTGGTAAAGCGAACGGGAGTGTAGCGATTGTGACGATTTTTCCCATGCCAAACCTGGCATGGCTCTTTCCCCCCTCGCTGATCACGAATTTCTCGATTTTTCGCGGCAAGTCGCAACATCCTGCCACCGTTCGACTTGAGCGGCGTGCTGCTCGGCGCAAGTCCAGCAAAGTCGACGTGACGCACACACCCTTCCTGACCCCTCCTGCTTGCCAATCGCCTGTGGCTGCTCTTCAATCGCGGACCCTCCAGACCTGAAACCAAGGAAAGGGTTTTGTCATGAAGATCATGAGCACCACGCTCGCCGTTGCCGTCATTGCCGCATGGGTCGCGCCGGCGACCGCCGCCACGCCGGATCGCACGGCCACCGTAAACACCGTCGCGATCCAAAGGCTCGACGACTACGCGGCCGCCGGGGAGGCCGCCAAGCAGGCCGGAGCGATGCTGCTGGTGTCGGTGGAACCGGGCTCGGGCGGAGAAGCCGATCCGGCAGGCCAGCGGCTCGCGCGGGCCGACGTGCAGGAGCGATTCGCGCGGAGCGGCACGCCCTGGGTGTTCTGCCGGCTTGGCATGGACACGGCGGCGAAGCTCGTGGCCGACCCGGCTCTGGTCGAGATGCGGCGCGGTCCGGGCATCTTCGTCGTCGATCACACCGACGTGCCGCTTTCCGGTCGGATCGTATCGATCCTGCCACGCACCGGCGGGAAGTATTACCAGTTCAGCCCCTCGCACATCGACGAACTGGCGACACTTCCCCCGGGCACGCTGACACAGCGATCGATGATCTTCGCCGTGAGGATCCACCCGGAGCATCCGCAGAGCACGACGGGCACATGCGAGCCGATGCTCTGCGAGGAAGCCGCGTCACACTCGGCGCATCAGGCCCGCATCCGGGTGCAGGGGCACCATGATTGGGGCACCCGGTCACAACGGATCGTGGGCGCCATCGGCGGGGCGGGCTCGGCATCGGAAGTCTGCGCCGAGAGCTGGGAAAACCAGGATCTTCTCGACTCGTGCGTCGACTGCGTCGCGAGCTGGCGGCAGTCACCGGGCCATTGGCGCGGCGTGAGCAGCCCGCAGTCCGCGTATGGCTACGACATCCGCCGCGGCTCCAACGGCATCTGGTACGCCACCGGGATATTCCTCCGCTGACGCTCCTCACCCGGGCCGTGGCTCGGGCAACGTCGGCGCCGAGGCGGGGAGGACGAAGATCTTGCCGTCGCCGATGCGGCCGGTGCGGGCCACGGCCGTGATCCGTTCGACGACCTCCTCGACACGAGGATCGTCCACCCACAACTGGATCTCGACCTTGGGGAGGAAGGCGAGCGAATACTCGCTGTCGCCATATTGATCGAGGTAGCTCTTCTGGCGGCCGTAGCCTTTCACTTCCCGGACGGCACATGCCTCAAGCGGCGCGAATTTCAGCGCCTCGAGCACCCGCTCAGCCAGGAACGGCTTCACGATGGCGATGACTTCCTTCAACTGAAGAAATTTTCCCCGTAGAGGTTCATCGCCGGGCAGGTCGTCACGGTGATGTCGCCGTTGACCCGCGTCTGGCAGGCGAGACGCATGGTCGATTCGTTGCCGATGTAGGCCAGAGAGACGGCGAGCCGCCCCGACTCGAGCAGCCCCTTGGGGCTCGTGTTCTCCATGCCCTTGGTGACGAGCACGCGGCAACTGCCGCAGCTGCCGAAGCCGTGGCAGTTGGCCACCTTGTGGATCCCGGGATAGAGGCTCACGCCGGCCCGAAGTGCCTCCTTCCGGAGATTCGCCCCCTCCGGAACTTGAATTTCCTTTTTTTCGTTGGTGAACGTGATGGTAGGCATCGGAAATCTCTCGATGGGGGGCGGGCGGCTGCCGATAGTATGTCGCAGCGGCAATACTGTAGCCGGCTCCCCACCCTCCTTCCACTGGCGTGATGACCCGATGGCGGAACTGACCAAATACCAGCGGACGATCGTCAAAAACTACTACGACAACCTCGACACCGCCCTGGTGCAGCGGCTCGGGGAGCAGGTGACCGATCTCTACCTGGCCGAGGGCAAAAAACGGGCGAAGCTCTGGGAAAGCGTCGCCACGTCGCTCGCCAAGGTGGGGGTGCCCCAGAAGCGGATCGACCACATCGTGGCCACCGACGACGCCCGGCAACTGGCCACCCTCCTGCAGGAACTGTGGGCCAAGGATTGACCCTCGCGGCTCCGCGCTCCATTCTGTGAGGCCCGCCACGCGTCGGAGCCCCATGATGAATCAAAGCGCCGCCCCCGCCACTGCCGTCTCACAGGACCGCACGGCCACCGTCGAGGCCCTCCGCTGGAGGAAGTTCCCCGTGCTCGACGACGGGTTCGTCGCGCTCGTCGACGTGATGGGTGACGACGGCTCCGTCGTGCAGGCCGCACGCGTGAGCTATGGCGAAGGCACCCGCAAGGTGAGCGACGACCGGCAGCTGATTCGGTACCTCATGCGGCATGCCCACACGACGCCGTTCGAAATGGCGGAGCTGAAGTTCGTCGTCCGCGTGCCGATGGATTGCTGGCGTCAGTGGATCCGTCATCGCACGGCGAGCGTCAACGAGTATTCGACCCGTTACTCGCTGGCGATCGACTCGATGCAGACCACGGCCGATGGCGAGTGGCGGTCGCAGGCGACGAACAACCGCCAGGGGTCCGCGGGGCTCGTCGCCGAAGCCGAGGGCCACCGGCTCACGCAGTCCGAAGCGGAGCTGCAGGGCATGGCCCGACGGGTCTACGAGGAACGGCTGGGCGCCGGCATCGCCCGCGAGCAGGCCCGAAAGGATCTGCCGCTGTCCACCTACACCGAGGCCTACTGGAAGATCGATCTCCACAACCTCTTCCACTTCCTGGCGCTGCGAATGGATTCCCACGCGCAGCTCGAGATTCGCCGGTATGCCGAGGCGATCGGCCACGAGATCGTGGCGAAGCTCTTCCCGCTCTGCTGGGAGGCGTTCCTCGACTATCGCGTCGAGGCGATGCGGCTGACGCGGCTCGATCAGGGGGTGATCCGCCGGCTCGCCGAGCATGGCCGGGCGTTGCCGGCTTCCCCGGACGACTTTCTCGCGGCGCAGGATCCATCCTGGGCCGGCCTCGAGCGGTCGCGCGAGCGGGATGAGTGCCTCGCGAAGCTCACGGCCCTCGGCATCGTCAGGTAGTCCGTCCGTACGTTTCTGTCCGATTCCTGGAGCACCGCATGGATCCCGTCGTCACCGAACTGCTCGCCCTCAATCAGCAACTCCTCGATGCCATCGCCACCGGCGATTGGAACGCCTACCGCAACCTCGTCGCGTCCGACATCACCTGCTTCGAGCCGGAAGCCAGCGGCCACCTCGTGCATGGGCTGCCCTTTCACGAGTTTTATTTCAGGCTTTCCGACGGCTCGAAGCCGAAGCATCTCACGACCACGATGGCCTCGCCCCACGTGCGGATGCTTTCCGACTCGGCTGCCCTCGTGGCCTACGTGCGACTCGTGCAGAAACTCGACGCATCGGGCGCACCAGTCACGGTGCAGTCGGAAGAGACCCGCCTGTGGCAGAAGATCGGCGGCCGCTGGCAGCACGTTCATTTCCACAGAAGCCTGCCGGGATAGAATTTTCCTCGCGGTGGACGACCTCGACCTCGTCGCCCGCGTCGCGGCGTCCGCCGGCGGCTGGCATCGCGATCATGCCGTTGGCCCCGGCCAGGCCGAGCAGGTCGGATGAGCCGGTCCACGGCAGAGGCGTGGCATCGAAGCCCTCGGCCGAACGTGCCAATCGGCAGGGAAGGTAGACCGGCCGATCGGCCGCGGCCTTCGCCGGCGCGGTGAGCCGTGCGGTTCCGCGGGGCAGATGCCATCGGCTCCTCGGTTCGCCGGCGAGGATCCTGATCGCCGGTCGGGCGAAGAGATCGAAGCAGACGAGACTGCTGGCGGGATTCCCGGGCAGGCCGAAGACGAGCGTGTCGGCGGCATGGTCGCGCCGCAGGATGCCGAAGTAGACGGGCTTGCCCGGCTTGAGCCGCACCTTGTGGAAGATCGTTTCGACGCCGCAGCGGCCGAGGATCTCCGGCACGAGATCGAGATCACCGGCCGAAACTCCCCCCGAGATCACGAGCATGTCGGCCGCGAGGCCTTGGGCCACCGCCGCTCGGATCGCCTCCGGCCGATCGGCTGCGATGCCAAGCGTGATCGGCTCGCCGCCGAGCGCGGCGACGGCCGCATGCAGCATCGGGCCGTTGGAGTTGCGGGTCTGCCCGAAGGCCGGCACGGCATCGTGCGGCACCAGTTCGCTTCCGGTCTGGAGGATCGCCACTCGCACCTGCGGCGACGCGACCACGTGCGTGGCCCCGGCCTCCGCCGCGAGCCCCGTTTCGGCCGGCCCGAGCGTCATCCCGGCCTGAAGCACCTCCTGTCCCGCGCGAAAGGCCGCGGCCCGTCGGGCGATGTGCTGACCGGGACGGAATGCCTCGTCGCGGAGCCGGACGTTCATTCCCGCATGCATGCCGCGGGTGTCATCGACGGCCCGTTCGATCGGGATGATCGCGTCGGCGCCCTTCGGGATCGGCGCCCCGGTCATGATCCGCGCGCAGGTTCCCGGCCTGATCTCGAGGCCCGTCACGTCTCCCGCCGCGAGATCGACGGCCACCTCTAGTTCGACGATTCCTCTGCCGGCGGCGGCGACGTCGTCTCCGCGGACGGCGAAGCCGTCCATCATCGCCCGATCCCATGGTGGCGAATCGAAGTCAGACACGACCGACGCCGCAAGTGGCCGACCACAGGCATCCAGCAGCCGCATCCGTCGAGGCGGGAGCGGTGCCGCCGTCCGCTCGATCAGGGCGATGGCTTCTGCGAGATCGATCATGCGCCCACGTGGAGGAACGCCCTCAGAAGGTCGTAGCCCGCCGGGGTCAGGAAGCTCTCGGGATGGAATTGGAGGCCGTAGACGGGGAGGGTCGTGTGGCGGATCGCCATGATCTCCCGGCTGCCGTCGGGCGCCGTGGACCAGGCATCGACCTCGAAGTCCTTGGGCAGCGTGGGCGGGTCGATGACGAGGCTGTGGTATCGCGTCGCCTCGATCGGGCTGGGCAGGCCGGTGAAGAGGCCTCTGCCGGCGTGTTCGATCCTGTCCACCTTGCCATGCATGAGACGCATCGCCCGAACGATCTTCCCGCCGAAGACCTGTCCGATCGACTGGTGACCGAGGCAGACGCCGAGGATCGGCATCCGCCCGGCGAACCGCCGGACGACGTCGCACGAGATGCCGGCCTCGTCGGGCGTGCATGGGCCGGGGGAGATCACCAGGTGGCTCGGGGCCTTCCGCGCGATCTCGTCGTCTGTGATCCGGTCGTTGCGATGCACCTCCAGCGGCCTGCCGGGCGCGATCTCGCCGAGCCGCTGCACGAGGTTCCAGGTGAAGGAATCGTAGTTGTCGATGAGGAGGATCATGGCCGCTGCTCAGGAGTCTTTACTGTAGCAGCACTTTCGGCATCGGACTCACCGGCCCCTCCAGCCGCCGCGCGAGAATGCGGAGGTAGGGGGGCAGAAACGCGGCGCGGTGGGCGAAGGAGCCGGCAGCGGCCTGGGGCGACGTGTGCTCGGGTTCGGCGACATCCTCGATCACGAACCCTGCGGTGCAGATGCCGCCGAGGAGGTCCGAGAGCGAGTGGATGAATTCATGGGTGCCCGCCTCCCGCAGCCGCGATGGCGGCTCGGGCGGAAGTGGTGCGCCGGTTCCCTGCGGATGCGCCAGTTCGTACCGGCCGGCGACTCCCGGGACGAGCGTGGCCTGCAGGCTGGCGGGCGACTTGTGCTGGCTGACATAGCGGCCGCCGGGCTTCGTGACCCGCGCCACCTCGTGGAACACCCGGCCCACGTCGGGCACATAGCAGCTGCTCACCGGATGGATGACAAGGTCGAACCGTCCGACGCCGAGCATCGAGAGGTCGTCCATCGATCCGTGCACGATCTCGAGGTCGATCCTCCGCTCGCGGGCGACCTGGCGATCGAGTTCGAGCATTGCCGAGGAGATGTCGAGCACGGTCACCCGGGCCCCGGCCGCCGCATAGAGCGGCCCGTGCTTGCCGCCGCCAGCCGCGAGGCACAGGACATGGAGTCCGTCGAGTCGATCCGGCAGCCATGCCCGACCGGCCGTGCCGCCGCCGCCCAACCAGCCCCGTGGATCGGTGAAGGCACCATCGGCGGCCGGCCGCGCCAGGGGCACGCGATCCGCCGCCAGCCGGTCCCACGCCCGAGCGTTGTGCTCGAGCGAGGACCGACGACGGTGATCGTGCGACGGATCCATGTCACGTGGCCGGCTTCAGCATGCCCTTTTGGCGCATCACATCGAGCGGGGGCCCGGGCCTCCATCGTTTTCGCCGGGCGTCATAGACCGCCGGCACGAGCGTCGGCTCACCGGTCTTCGGATTGTCGAGCACGTCGCCCGCAAGCGGCAGCGTGAACACTTCCCCGCTTTTGCGGCACACATAACGGATCTCGGGGATCGAACCGGCCGACACCTCGGGTGGACGGGGCGGGAACACGAACGGCGAGATCAGCCAGCCCGTCACCATGAACAGAGCGACGGCCATCCATACGCGAACATCTTTCATGCATCGGTCTCCTGGGGCGCCCCTGTGTCATTCCAAGTCATACAGGGCGTCTGCCTGAACGGCATCGTCCGGGTCGCCGTCGCACACGATCCCGATCCGGTGAAACTCCATCTGAGGCAACTGCTCCGGGCCGGTGTAGGGCCCGGCCCGAAACTTCCTGGGATAGCTCTCGACATGGCCATCCACGAATACGACGTTCGCACGAACACCCGCGTGCCGAAAATGGATTGCCGGATCCGAGTCGCTTGGCTTCAGAAGGCCGCCGAGATTCTCCCGGAGGGTGAATGGCGGGGCATAGTAGACGATGGCACTCTCCGCGAATGCGATCGTTCGCTTCGTCTCCCGAACCTTGGACACCGTATTCCGCTCACATCGGCTCCGGAGCGACGGCTCGTATGTCGGCGGCAGCCAGTCCCAGCAGGTTCCGGGGCCAAGGGCCACGTTGTAGTCGAAGCCGGTCGACATCTTTCCATACCGCAGTTCGGAGACGGCCGTCGGGCCGAAGTTCGGACACTGGTAGGCCTGCACGTTTCCTTCCATGAAGGGCGTCATCGACCCTTTCTCGAAATTCAGACGATCCGTCAGGCTCGGTTGATTTTCATTGACCTCACCAAACCAATAGATGCTCTTGCCCGGATAGGGGTTCGCCCACGGGTTGGCAAGCGTCCCGGCAATCCGGGCCTCGTCATCGACCTTCCATGGCGGGAAGAAGGAGTTGTTCGCGGTCACGTAGCCGTGCAGGGCGATCCCCAGCTGCCGCAGGTTGCTTGCGCAACTGGTTCGGCGCGATGCTTCCCGCGCCGACTGCACCCCCGGCAGCAGAAGCCCCACGAGCACTCCGATCGTCGAAATCACGACGAGCAATTCCACGAGCGAAAATCCTGCCGGCCTTCGGGCCTGCGCAGCGGCGGGGCCACGGCCCGCCATGCATGCGATGCGCGCGTTCATGAATACCTCCCTGCGGCCATCGGTGGCGTGGCTCCAGGGCGCACGGCGGCGCCCTTGCCTGCACGAACGACGGCCAGTCGATCCAATCGCCTCACCGGCCCACACGCGCGGGCCGTGCCCGTGACACCGCCCTCGCGGCGACACGCGCTCCTCTCGAACACTGGTAGGTCTTCTGACTCCCAGGCTCGGTCGGCTGCAGCCTTCTCGCACCGCACCGTCGCAACGATGCATGCAATGGCTTGAACACAGCCGGCCTTTTTCCCGAGACCGAGGGCTTCCCTCGGTTCGGAAATCGCCCGGATACAGCGGCGGGGCCGTCCCGGAATCGCACCGGAGTTCCCTGTTTGCCGCCGAAAACCAGATGCTTTCGACGGCCACCAGGCTCGGCGGCAAAGTCTACGGGTCGTGCCGGTCGTGTCAACCAACGCCGGCAACGCCCGCACGACCGTCACGGTTTATCAGGCCGAGCCTGTCACCTGTCAAAGGCTGCGGGTCACGGTGAGAACACGCACGAGACTCTGACGGTTGATCGGCCTCGCGCCGCACCGCTTGCCGGCGCGGAACGCGCGGCATTTCTTGCCCACGCGTCACCACAAGTCCTTCGGCGAAAAATACTTGGAGCGTGTTCAAGCCGCTTTCGCCAAGTCGCCGATAGGCCACATGTCCCCCGGGGCATCACTGTGCCCGTCGGGCAACCAGGGGGCGGCAGTCACCTGCGATCGATCGAGTCACGGAATGGCTCGACAGGCCTGCCGTAGAAGAGTTCGTGGATCACAACCTCGGGATGACAAGACTCGCGAACGGGACGAAGCATTCTCGCGTGATCCGCAAGCAAAGGAGATGTGGCTCGATGAAGCGTATGATGTTCCTCGGTGCGCTGATTCTCGGTGTTACCGTCTGTACCCAGTCCTATGGTTTCGAGCTCCTTGATCGGATGCTCGGCCACCATCGGGGCTGCTGTGATTCGTGCTGTGAGCCCGGCTGCGATGCCGGCAAGGGGTGCTGCGAACCGGGCTGCGGAGCCGGCAACGGCTGTGCGGAACCGGCCTGCGGCGCTGGCAATGGCTGTGCGGAGCCCGCTTGCGGTGCCGGCAACGGCTGCTGCGAGCCGAGCTGCGGTGCGGCTTCGTGCTGCGGCGTTCGGAAGAAGTGCGACCTGTTCGGCGGGCTGAAGGGCCTGTTCGAGAAGTGCAAGGCGAAGCATCGTGGCTGCTGCGACAGCTGCTGCGATGAGCCCGATTGCGGTGCTGGCAACGGCTGCTGCGAGCCCGCTTGCGGTGCTGGCAACGGCTGCTGCGAGCCCGCTTGCGGTGCTGGCAACGGCTGCTGCGAGCCGAGCTGCGGTGCCGCCTCGTGCTGCGGTGTCCGGAAGAAGCACACGCCGATTGCTGATCTCCTCCGGGCGATCCATGACGCGAAGAAGTGCCGCCGGAGCTGCTGCGACAGCTGCTGCAACGAGCCCGACTGCGGTGCTGGCTGCGAGCCCGCCTGCGGTGCCGGCAACGGCTGCTGCGAGCCGGCCTGCGGTGCGAACCAGGCTGCCCCGACCCCCGATGCCTCGGCGTCGGTCAAGGGAACGAGCAAGGTCGTCGCGGTGAGCCGCATGGTCGAGATCAAGTGAGTTGAGGGCAGGTAGGTCGATCGGAGATCTGTTGCCCGACTTCGGCCAGTGAGCTCCGCCCGGGAGGAAACTCCCGGGCGGAGTTTTTTACGTTTTGAGTCGGCCGAGTGTGGTGGCGGGCTCGTCGAGGCCGGCGGCGAGCGAGCGGGCCTCGCGGGCGATTCGATCGCCGGCATCGATCGAGCGGCTGATGGTGTCGGCGGCGTCGGCGAAATCCGAGAGCAGTGGATCGACCAGCCGTGCCGCGGGGAGGCGGGCCATCAGCGACGTGATGTCTCGGTGCAAGCCGGCTCGCACCCATGTGAAGAGCAGCCATCGCAGCACGAGCCCCCACAGGATGATCCAGACGAGCGATTCCTCGAGGAAGGCGACGCCATCGACCCGCCGCCCCTCCCAGAGATGTCCGTAGAAGTAGCTCCAGCCCGCGCGGCCGAGCACGACGACGATCAGCGACGCGAAGAGGATTTCGAATCCCCAGCGGAGCACGGGGCCATCGACGCGGCGGCGGCGCTCGCTCACCAGCCGCTCGATTCCCGACGCGAGCCACCGGCCGGTTCGATCGAGAACCGCGCCGGCCGTTTCGCCGGTCCGCGCATCATCCAGCCTCGCCCGCCCCACGAGCGGCTCGACGATCTTCGCCCGCGCCGCATGGCCCACGAGGATGCTTCGCGACTGCTCGACCTCGGCCGCGGAAAGCCCGAGCTCCTCCACCGCGTGCCACGCCCCGTGCCCGGTCGCGACCTGCTCCGGCGCGTTGCCGGCCAGCAGCCGCCCGATCAAGCCTCCCCCGGGCCGCATCCGCGTCCAGAACGATCCGATCGCGGAAACCGTATGCAGAAACATCGCGAACGGCCCGCCGTGCCAACGATCGACGAGCTCGTCGGCCAAAAGCCGCTGCCATGCCGTGCGATTGGTCTGCAGCGTCTCCTCGATCGACCGCCCGAGCAGCCCCTCCAGCCGCGCCCGCTCCGTCTTCACACCGGCAGCCAGCCGCGCGACCGGCTCCCGCAGAGGATCGATCTGCGCGGCCGCCTGCCCCATGAACCAGGTGGCCAGATCGAGTGCTCCGGTCCGCCGCACCCGCCGCGCCGCGCGTCCGACGAGTTCCTCGTCGATCGCCGAGACGAGTTCCCGGAAGCCGGGTTCCGGCGCGAGCCCGGCCGCGGCCCGCCGCGCCGCATCGAGGGCGTCGAGCCGGAAGATCCTTGGCACCACGAACCCCTGCGACTCCAGTTCCCGCCTCCAGTCGTCGCGGATGTCGGGGTCGCGCGAGGCATGAGACTGCACGAAGAGCAGCGGCCGCCCCGGGGCGAAGGCCTGCAGTTCCCGGGCCACGATCCACGACCTGTATTTCTGCGCCGTGGCGACCAAGAGCAGCACGTCGCACACCGGGAGCACGGCCGCGAGCATGTCGCGGTTGCGATTGGCATCGCTCGGGCGAGGCGGGTGATCGCCCTCTCGGTGCGGCTCGTCTGGCTGCGTGTCGGGATCGGGGCAGTCGATGAGCACGATGTTGGCCACGGCCGGGGCATCGCTGCGGACGACGCGGGCCTGCATCGCGTCGATCGGCAGCCACGAGCAATCGATCTCCTGGGAGACGACCACGACGGGCGTCGTCGTCGTCGGCCTCGCGACATCGCTCGCGGCCGTCACGTCGCGGCCGGTCAACGCGTTGACGAGCGTGCTCTTCCCGGTGCCGGTGCCACCGATGACGCCCACCACCAGCATCCGGGCAAGCTCGCGCCGCGTGCGATCGAGCCTCGGCGAAAGCTGCTCCCACTCCGAGCGGATCCGCCGCGCCGGCGGCCAGTCAGGCCCCGAGCCGACCCATCGCGAAAGCGACTCGACGAGTTCGTCGAAGCTCGTGAAATCGATGCCGGGCTCCGGCGCGTCGGTGGAAGGAACGTCGTTCATCGGGCCAGCTCCCGGCCGCATTCGAGGAGAAGGCTGCGGGCCCTGGCGACCTCGGGCCGTGACGCAGCCTCGGCGAGCCGTTCGATCCGCTCGAGGCGGTCGCCGAGCACGACGTCGCGGATCGTCTCGGCGAGCACGCGCCTGCGGCCGGCCGACCATCCCGCGAAGAGCCGTTCGATGAGCGGGCGAATGCCGCGCGAGGCCGCCGCGACGGCCCCCTCGCCGGCCAGCGGCGCCGCCACGGTCACGCCCACATCGAGCATGGAGTGCAGCACGCCTGCGGCTGCCGGAATCGCGGCCGAACCGACGTTGAACAGCGCGATCGTCATCACCGGCCGTGCGATCGAGCCGACCGTCAGGCCCGCCAGCACCGCCTTCACCATGCCGGGGTTCTCGGCGGCGAACCGATCGAGTTCGGTCCGCACGAACGTCCGGTAGTCGTCCGACACCAGCGGCAGCGCCGCATGACGCCGTTCGAGGTCGGCATACCATGCGGCCCGGTCGGCCTGCACGAGCCGATCCTCGAGCATGGCGGCCAGTTTCGGCTGCGCTCGGCAGATGCCGTCGAGCCGATCGACGAAGTCGCCGAGCGCCTGCTTGAGCGAGGCCAGTTCGACCGTTGCAAAATCGTCCCGCTTTTCCGAATCGGTGCGGAGCAGGCCGGCCCACCGCCCGGCCACTCGCACGGCGCGGCCCACCTGGCGATACCCGCGGCTCACGGCGAGGTCGAAGCCCGATCGCCGCGGCTCGAGCCACTCCCAGATCTCGTTCCACACGATCTCCCGCGGCGCGGCCGGCATCTCCACCCGCACACGGCTCTGGTCGGTGAGCAGACGGCGGGCATCCTGCCAGCCACGCGACGACGCCTCGACGGCATCGAGCCAGGCAGCCGCACCCGCGGCCGGATCGAGCACGACGCGAAACGCCCCCTCCATCGATCGCATCTTGATGCGGTCGAAGTCGCAGTCGATCAGCCGCTGTCGCAGGTCGGCCGAGCCGCCGTCGGGCGAAAACTCGGGCATGGCGTGAAAGCTGATCCGACCCTCCGACGCAGCCTTGAAATCGAATGGCGAGGCATAGACAGCCGCCGGCTCGGCCCCCGTCTCGACGACGAACGTCCGCAGCCATCCCGCGATCACCTGCCGCTGGGCGGGCCACTCGACCATGTTGAAGACCACGATGATCGTCTTGCGTGCCGCGGCCGCGGCGGTGAAAAAATCGCGAACGGCCGCGTCGTTGTATTTCTGCTGGGTGAGCACAGCCACGATCACGTCGCACGCGTTGCGGACGAGTTCGGCCCGCTGCCAGTTGTCGCGAAGCGTGCCATCGATGTCGGGCGTGTCGAGGAGCACGAGCCGCTCGGGCTGGGTGCCGCCGGCATCCTCGCGCCACACGAGCGTGTCGGTGTCGGTCGGATCGAGGGCGTCGTCCTCCGACGACCACGGCTTCGGTGTGAATCCCGGAAAGAGCGAGGCGATGTCGAGCCGCGACGACAGGCCTCGGGGCAGGCTGACGACGGGATGTCGGGTCTTGGCCGCCTCGGGCACCGAGCGGCTGATCTCGCTGCCGACCAGCGCGTTGGCGATGAGGCTCTTGCCGGTGTTCGTGCCGCCGCAGACGGCCGCCACGAGGAGTGGCTCGCGATCGACCTGCGGCCCGAGCTTGCCGAAGAGGGCGCCGTGCCAGTCGGAGGATGCCGGAGCGGGCGCACCGAGTTCGCGGCCCAGCGGCTCGAGGGCGGCGAGACTCTGGCAGAGTTCACGGACACATTCCGACCACGCGGCGAAGCTCGTCGTGGCGCCGGGACCGCGGGTGGATGGGGGGGCGTCGTGCACGGTTGAATGGGTCGATGGGCCGGGATCCGCCCGGCCTGATTTACGCCGGGGTTCTCGAGCGCTACACTACAGGCAGGCTTCGGGGTTCATCGCCCACGACGCCGGCTCCGCAAGTGTGTCCTCCCCGGCGGAGCCCCGCAAATCCCAGTCTTTTCCCGAACCACCCGATGCGCGAACGTCGTCCACTCTTTCCCGGTGTCATCGAGATCAACCATCAGGCCGGCTACCGGATCGGCTGCAGCGTCTATCTGGTCTACGATGACCGCGACTGGGCGCTCATCGACATCGGCTACGAGGAGACGGTCGATGAGATCATCGAGCTGATCCGCCAGCTCGATTTCCCGTTGTCGCAGTGCCGGGCCCTCATCGCCACGCACGCCGACGTGGACCACATCCAGGGGCTCGCCCGGGCGAAGGGGATTCTCAAGGTGCCGGTGCTGGCCCACCCGAAGGCCGTGCCGTCACTGGAATCGGGTGATCCGATCAAGACGTTCGCCGAGATCGCCGCCCAGAACATCCGCATGCCGATGCCGACGGTGAAGGTCGATCGCGAGATCAAGGACGGCGACATCGTCGAGATCGGCTCCCGAAAACTCGAGGTCTGGCATACGCCTGGCCACACCGACAGCCAGCTCGCGTTTCGTCTCGGCCCCCTGCTGCTCTCCGGCGACAACATCTACCGCGACGGCTCCGTCGGCGCGATCGACGCCCACCATGGCAGCGACATTCCGTCGTTCATCCGATCGCTCGGGCGAATCCTCGCCAGCGACGTCGAGTGGCTGTTGCCGAGCCACGGCCCGGTGTTTCGCAAGGACGACGCACTTCTGAAGAAGACGATCGCCCGGCTCGAAGGCTACCTGACGCTCGCCGACTTCGGCACCTGCGCCCCCCACTGGCCCCTGATCGACGAATGGGACCGCGAACTGGCGGAGGGCCGCATGCCCGCCGAAAAACCGAGACCGGAAAAGGCCGTCGCGCGGGCCACCTGACGGTGAGGGGCTGCCCCTCGCCCCCTCACGCCATTCCGCGTTTGGCAAACCCTGACGATTTTTCCGTCAAGAACGGTCGTGCCGACTGCCGATACCTGTGAGACGACCGGTTTTCAGGGGGGACAATCAAATGAAACGGCACCTGTTTGCCGCCGCGGCGATCGTCGCCGGGGCGATGCTTTTCACGGCCGACGACGCCCGCGCCCAGCAGCCTTTCGCCGGAACGCAGGCCTACGGCTACCAGTGGGGCTCCTCGTACAACACCCACGATTGGAATCGGCTCTACCACTATCCGTATGTGTGGTATCCGCAGAATTTCTACGCCGACGGCTACTTCCAGAGTGCCAACGATCTCTACTACCGGTATCCGCAGGAGATGCGGGTGCCGGTCTACAACCGCCAGTGGCACAACGAGTATCCGAAGTCCCGCCGCTATCACCAGGGCCACCACTTCCATCTCGACGTGTTCTAGTTTCAAGCCTGCGGGGCCATCCATGGCCCCCGCAGGCTTGGCCTCATGCGAGCCTGCTCGCATGAGGCGGGCGGTCGCACCTCCGGGCGACCGTGGCCGCCGCTCCGCGGCGGCGGAGGCTCGCCTCTGGCGAGCCGACCGTAAGATGCGACAGGCCCAAAGGGCTGACGCAGCGCGAAAACAAGCCCCCCGCAGGCTTGGCCTCACGCGAGCCTGCTCGCATGAGGCGGGCGGTCGCACCTCCGGGCGACCGTGGCCGCCGCTCCGCGGCGAAAAGCCCCGGGTGGAAACCCGGGGATAATCCGGCACCAAGCCCGTGTGGTCTTCAGCATTGATCCCCCGGTTGCCACCGGGGGCTTGCCTGAGCGCGGTCACCACCGCCGCACATCCTGGCGACCGTGGCCGCCGCTAGAATCTCACCCATGGCCGGGCTCCAACATCCGCCGTTTGAGAACGACCGTGAGGCGGCGCGGTGGTGGCTCGACACCGTCTATGCCGGCGACCATGCCGTGCAGCTCACGCCACGGGCCGTCGTCAGCGGCATGCTGATCGGTGGCCTGATGTCGATCAGCAATCTCTATGTCGGCCTCAAGACCGGCTGGGGGCTCGGCGTCACGATCACGGCCTGCATCATCGCCTACGCCGTCTTCAAATTTCTCGAGCAGATCGTGCCCGCCTATCGTGCGCGGCCGTTCTCGACCCTCGAGAACTACACGATGTCGAGCGCCGCCAGCGCCGCCGGCTACATGTCGAGCGCCGGCCTCGTGTCGGCCATTCCTGCGCTCTACCTCACTACCGGCCGCATGCTCGCATGGTGGGAGATCGGCCTGTGGCTGCTCGCCCTTTCACTCCTCGGCGTCTTCATGGCGATCCCGCTCAAGCGGCAGCTCATCAACGTCGATCAGCTCCCCTTCCCTTCCGGCATCGCCACCGCGGAGACGCTCGCGAGCATGCACAGCGAGGGGGGCGAGGCCGTGGTCAAGGCGCGGTCGCTCCTCGCCGCCGGCATCGTCGGGGCCGCGGTCGCTCTCTGGCGGGATCTCTTCGCGCAGGTGAAGGCTCTCGCTGACTTCGCGTTTCCGGCCGAAATCCCCTTCTGGCCGTCGGCCGCGGGCCGCGACCTGCTCACGAAATACACGATCGGCATCGAGGGCTCGCTCATCATGGTGGCGGCCGGCGCGATCATGGGCATGCGGGTGGCTGCATCGATGCTCGTCGGATCGGTGATCTTCTACGGGATCCTCGGCCCGATCCTCGTGAGCCGCGGCATCGCGGAGCCAGGCTACCGCGGCATCGTGTCGTGGGTGCTCTGGCCCTCGACGGCGATGATGGTGGCGTCGGGGCTGTTGTCGTTCGGGCTGAAGTGGCGGACCGTGCTGCGGGCCTTCGGCGGCCTCGGTGCGATCCTCGGCGGCAGACCGGCCGACGACGATCCGCTCGCCCCGATCGAGGTGCCTGCGTCATGGTTTCTTGCCGGCACGCTCGCCTCCGGCACCGCCTGCGTGATCCTGGGCCACTGGCTCTTCGGGATCACCTGGTGGATGGGCATCCTGGCGGTGGTGGTGACGTTTCTCCTGTCGATCGTGGCGGCGCGGGCGACGGGAGAGACCGACATCACCCCGATCGGGGCGATGGGGAAGATCACGCAACTGCTCTACGGCGTGGTCGCGCCCACCAACATCACGACGAACCTCATGACTGCCTGCATCACGTCGGGGGCGGCCTCGCATGCGGCCGACCTGCTCACGGATCTGAAGAGCGGCTACCTGCTCGGCGGCAATCCGCGGAA
>JBJTDB010000375.1:0-10526 GCA_046092145.1 Planctomycetia bacterium
GGGCTACGACCGCGTGCCCGAAGACTGGCCGATCACCGCACGGCCGGTCGAGCTCTCGCCGCGCGAGCAGGCGATCCGCGCGGCATCGGCCGTGCTCGTCGGCGCCGGTCTCTGCGAGGCGATGACACGGAGCGTGGTCAGCGCGGCCCTCGAGACCACGCAGAGCCCCTGGGGCGACGCGGCCCCGCTCGTGATTTCCCCCGCGCTCGTCCGCGGCGCCGATCGCCTGCGGCGCACGCTCCTGCCGAGCCTGCTCGAAGCGAGAGCCGGCACGCTCGCCGTGGGTGCCCCGCATGGCGACCTCTTCGAGATCGCCCATGCCTATCTCGCCCGCCGCCCGCAGCCGTCGGCCAATCTCCCCGCCGAGTCACCCGTCGAGGAACCGCTCCTGATCGCAGTCGTGACCTCGGGCGACTATGCCCGGGCCAAGGGTCTCGTCGAAGCGGTGCTCGCACGGCTTGGCGTGGGCTCGGCCGCGCTCCCCCGCGGTGGCGATTCGTGCATCGAGTATCGCCCGCTCGACCTCGACCTCCTCACCGTCGGCCGGACGGCCGAAATCGTGCTCCATCGCCGCGACCGCGAGCCTGTGCGCGTGGGCGTCGTAGGCGAGGTGTCCGGGGCCGCCCTGGGGGCGTTGTCTCTCGATGGCCCTGTCGCCGCGTTGGAACTGCGGCTCGATCGGCTCTCGTTCGCCGTCGCCGATGAGCGGAAGCTCGTACGCCCGAGTGATTTCCCGGCCGTCGAGCGGGATCTCAACCTCGTGGTGGACGACGGCATGCCATGGTCACGGATCGTCGCTGCGGTGCATGCCGGGGCGGGCCCGCTCCTCGAGCAGTGCCGACTCGTGCAGGTCTGGCGCGATGCCGAGCGGCTCGGCCCCGGAAAGAAGAGCGTGGTGGTGTCGCTTCGGTTGCGGAGCGATTCGGGCACGCTCTCCGGCGAGGAAGCCGGCCGCACGATCGATGCCGTGGTGACCGAATGCGCGGGCCGCGTCGGCGCGTCGCTTCGGAAATGACCGGGGCGTAAAACGAATCCTGGCCAACAGATCCCACGGTTTCCACCGTGGGCTTTCCGGGGACGGCAATCCTCCGGTTGTCACCGAAGGTTTTTGGGAAGCCCCGGGTGGAAACCCGGGGATAATGCGGCCCCCGCCCCGTATCGCCACGCACATTGATCCCACGGTTTCCACCGGCCGTCAGCGGTCGGCGTAGACGCGCGTGACTTCTTCCTTCGTGATCGGTGCGGCGTGGTCGTCGCTGGTCACCTGCACTTGCACGCGGTGGTCGCCCGCGCGACGGCCGCGGACGCGGATCGTGTAGGTCGCCTCCTCCGTCGGCACGAGCTTGGCGAGCGGGTCGAAGATCACGGTCAGGTTCTCGACCCGATGGGCCGCCGGCCCTCTCGCCTCGACCGGCTCGAGGTCGCCCAGGAGCGCCGCCGACACGCGAACACCACTGGCCGGCATCGTTCCCTGGTTGCCGACACGGATCACGTATTCGGTGACGCCATCGACCTCGATCGGATCCTCGCTGTCGGTGATCTGGAAGGAGAGGCTCGCGAGCCCCTCGACCTCGATCATCGAGGCGATCTGGTCGGAAAGGCCCGCCGGGTTGCGGGCCGCGATGACGAGCTTCTGCGGCCCGAGGCTCACGGGCATCACGACCAGTTCGACGTGGCCTGTCTCGCCGGGGGGCAATTCCTCGAGGCTCCAGAGCACGCGGTGGTGCCGCTCGTCGTAGAAGCCTGCGTTGTTGGCCCTGACAAACTTCATCCCAGGCGGCAGTTGCGTCGCCAGTTCCACGGCGTTTGCCGGTGCGGTGCCGGTATTGGCCATCGTGATCACGCATGTGGCGGGCCGCTGCAGGTAGCGCCTCGCCGGCATCTCGGCCGCCAGTTCGAGCATCGGGGCGGTCACTTCCAGGGGGATGGCCGCCTCCGCCTCGAGCTGCCCGTCGCCGCGTGCCATGATCGTCATCGCGTGCACGCCGGGGGCCTTCGACGCCAGCGTGAGATCGATCGTCCGCCGCTCGCCGGGCTTGAGCTGACCGACGTCGAATTCGAGTTCCTTTCCGGCAGGGTGCTCGACGCCTTCCGGCAGCGTGCCGACGAGGACGATGCCCGTGGCGATGCCGGTGCCAGGGTTGGAGATCACGATCGAGCTGGTGATCGTGCCGCCGACGAGCACGGGGGATGGCGGGGCGGCGTCGATCTGAATCGCCGGCTTGGTCGATCGCGATCGCACCGAGGCATCCGCACGAAATGTCACGCTGGCAATGCTGCCGATCTCGCCCTCGGCCTCGGGCATCACGTCCATCGCCACCTTCGTTGCGGCACCGGGCTCGAGTGTGCCGAGCGCCCAGATGAGGTCTCCTTCGCCCGCAGCGGCTGCCGGTGCTGCCGGCGGCGTGGTGGCGATGAGCCGCGCGCCTGCCGGCACGGCGTCGTGGAGCGTCACCTCATGGGCGGCCGCGGATCCGACGTTTCTGATGAAGAGTTCATACCGGGCGGGCTTGCCCACCTGCACCTCGCGAGGGCCGCGCTTCTCGACGGTCACCTGCGGTGCTTGAACGCCCTCCAGCCGTGCGGGCCCTGGCTTGCCCTGGCCGGTCGTCGGTCCGCGCAGGCCCGCCTGCTGGATGGGCGATCGCGGCGCCATCGCCGGCGGGGGTGATGCTGGCGACTGCAGCCCCGCGAACGACTGCGGCCCGAAGGCCGGTGGCGGGGATGCCATCGATGGGCCTCGTGCCGCGGGCGGTGCTGATGCCGGTGCGACCAGCGCTGCCGGAGGAGTGGCTGATGTCGCCGGCATCGCAGTCGGAGCCGTTGCCGCGAATGCCGAGGGAGAAAGCGGCCCCGAAGGCGGTGCCGCAGCTGGCGGTGGCGTAACTGCTGGCGCCGCGACGGGCGGCACAGCAACCGGCGGTGCCGCTCCTCGCTGAGCAAAAGGGGGCGTTGGCGAGGCGGGAGCGTCGTCTTCGTCTCCGATGACCGTTCCCGATTCGAGTGGCTCGAGATCCGTGCTGGCCGTCAAGGGTCGGGATGGCGAGTCGAGCGGGGTGTTGTCGGCCTCGGGCTCTGGCAGATCGGCGGCTGGCGGCAGTTCCCGATCCGGGCCGGTCATCGATTCAGACGGCGACACCGGCGCGGCCTCGCCGAGCTGTTCGTCCTCGGATTCGGCGATGGGGCTGATGTCGGTCGTGTACTCGACCGGCGAGGAAAACCGTGACAACGACCGCGTCGATCCGCCGGCCGGCGCCACGGCGGCCGGTGCCTCGTAGGAAACGGGCTTCGTCGAATACCGATCGGTCTCCGGCTGTTCGTCGGGATCGAATCTGGGCTTCTGCCACCGATCAGGCGCGACCGCCTCGACCGATTCCGTTCCGGACGGCAGGGTGATGTCCGGAGGTGTTTCGGGGGAACGCGATCGGCCGATGCCAAGCCCCCACACGAGCCCGAAGCCGGCACAGGCGCACGCGCACGCGCCGAGAACGATCGGCAGGTTCGACTGCTTCTGGGGAACGACCAACGTCTGGCGTGACGGTCTCTCGCTGGCGGCCATGGCAACGATCCTCGCGGGGAGCCTCCATGCGCTGGAGGACGATCGCCGCGGGAACTACCACATGGCCCCCCCACATCGGAAGATCATTGCGACTGGCCGACCCCGGTTGGGTGGGAGTTTCAGGCCCCGCCGAGAACCTGGTGAAGATGGAAATGAAACTTCCCCAGTTTGCCGCCGTAGTTGCCGGCAGAGATCGCGACGATCTCCGGGCCGACGGCCGCCCGGATGCCGGCCGTCATCGCGGCGGCCACCGCATGCTCGTCCACGCCGTCGATCACGATTTCGAGCGCGCAGGCCACGCCGTCGAAAAGCTCCGTCTCGACCCGGCCAACGAGGGCCGGGCAGAAGGCGTCGTTGGTCGATGCACGTAGGGCCTCATACCGCGATCCGACCTTGCTCCCGGAGCGAACCACCCCGCCGGGAAAGGGCGTGATCGTCCCGGTCACCGCGGCGATCGCGGTGACCGCACGGCGAGCGGCGTCGAGCCCGGCGTCGAGCGACCTGGCCTGGAGGATGAAGTTGCCTCCTCCTACGCCCTTTTCGATGCCGACCGTCTCCTCGACCAGAAATTCGCCGTCCATCACCGGCACCCGCCAAAACCGCCGTCCCTCGATCACCTTTGATTTTTCGAAGCCGTCGCCGAAAAAGCGGATGTGGCCGCCGAGCGGGCTTCGATCGCCCGCTTCCGGCAGGCCATCGAAGAGGCCGGCCGTCGGGCATGTGAGCAGGCACTGGGCCGCCCGGTTGGCCACGGCCTTGCCGAGCCCCTCGGCCGAAAACCCGAAGGCGAGCACGGCGGCCCCGGGCCGCCCGTCCGGCGTTTCGTCCCGCGAGAGCATCCGTTCCACGCCAATTTCGGCGTCACACCCGATCACGCTCGTCCCATACCCGCAGGCGGCACGCAGGGCGGCATCGAGCCAGTGGGCATCGTGGGCCGTGACGACCAGCCGGGTGAACCGCAGGCGAAACGCCTCGGCAAACGTGTCGGCGATGTGTGTCGTTTCGATGAGCAAGCAGGGTTCTCCCGGACCGAGGCTTTCGCATATCCTACGGATCCTTGGTCGCCGCGCACATTCCCGAAGGGTTTTCACGATGGCTTTCCCCCGATCTGCCTTCCGTTCTCGCATTGTCGTCGTGGCTGCCGCCGCGATCGTGTTCGCCGCCACGGCGCGGCCCGCCATCTCCGCCGACGTGGCCGAGACCGGTCTGGCCGTGATTCCCTCCGATGCCGCCTTCGTGTCATCGACGCTGCGGCTTCGGGAGCAATACGAGCGCGTGACCGCCAGCAATGCCTTCGCCGCGATCCGCAAGCTTCCCGCGGTGGCGAAGTTCCTCGGCTCGCTCGAGGAGCAGCAGTCGCAGCCCGGAAGCCCGCTCTCCATCCTCGACACGTTCATGCAGCTTCCCGAAAACCAGCAGGCGGTCGAAGTCTTGCAGGACATGGTCGCCACCGACACATTCGTCTACGGCGATGCATCGTGGGTCACGCTGATGGAGCTGCTCATGAAAGTGCAGCGTGCCCAGCAGGCGGCCAACATCCTCACGATGGCCAGCGGGGGCATCTCGGAGTTCGACGTCGGTGGCCTCGGCATCGAGTTCGACGCCGAACTGGATGACGACGAGGAGGACGATGACGAAGAAGACGAGGACGACGACAACGCCGATGCCCGTCGTCGCGTGAAAGCCCGACCGGCCCGATTCCAGGTGCTCGAGGGCGATCTCGATCTCCAGGGCAACGAGCTGGCCATGCGTCTTGTGCTCAAGACGATCGCCGACAACAAAAACCTGATCGTGATCCCCGACCTCGTCTGGGGATTCACGACCACGAAGCGGGATGCCGCCGTCACGCAGCTGAAGCGGCTGGAGGTTCTGCTGCAGTTGGCCGCGCAGGCCAATCCCGCGCTCGCCGGGGCCGTCCAGCGAAAGACGATCGCCGGCGGCGAGTTCGTCACGCTCACCTTCAAGCCCGATCTCTCCGCGGCGCGGCAGCTCGTGGCGGTCGATGAGGCCAGCGAGAAGGATCTCGACGCGATTTTCGGCGTGCTCGACGATCTGGAGATGGTGGTGGCGCTCGGCACGATGGGCAATCGCGTGATCCTGTCGGTGGGCGATTCGACCGACCACCTCGCGAAGCTTGCGACCGCTCCCACGAAGGGGCTGATCGCCGGGAAGCCGTTCGAGCCGCTCTTGGAGTACCGCGGCAAGCCGATCACGGCCGTGTCGTACGTGAGCGAGGCGCTGATGAAGGTGGTGGCCCCATCGACGGCCGACATCGACCAGCTGGCCGAACTCGCCGACGACATCGCCTCGCTTGCCGACCTGCCGCCAGAGGCCGCCGCGGATGCCCGGACGAGCCTCCGAAAGATGTCGGAGCAATACCGTGCATGGATGCCGGCGCCCGGGCCGTGGATGAGCTTCTCCTTCCTCGCGGAAGAGGGCTACGAGGGATACGCCTGGGATTGGTCGAAGAACCGTCAGATCGACGGCACGAAGCGGCTCGATCTCCTCGAGCACATGGGGGGCGCCCCGCTGGCGGCGACCGTCACCCGCATGCGGACCGACGTGCCGCGGTTCGATCACCTCGTCGGATGGATCGGCATGGCATGGAAGTTCTTCACGAATCACCTTCTGCCGCGTGCCGACGAGACCGTGCAGGAGCAGTTCGCGGGGTTCGAGAAGCACATGGTGCCGCTGGGAGAGAAGTTCGTCGGGATCGTCCGGCGCACGTTCGTGCCGGCGCTCGCGGGCGGGCAGTTCGGCTTCGTGATCGATGGCAAGAGCAAGACATCGCGTCTTCAGAACGGGCTGCCTGCCGCGGAGCAGCCGCTGCCGCTGGTCGAGCCGGCGATCGTGCTTGGGATCAGCGACCCGGGTCTCTTCCGCGAGGGCATGAACGATCTCTTCGCGCTGGCCGATGAATTGGTCGAGGCCGTCCGCGCGATGGCTCCCGACTCCGTGCCAGACGACTACCGCATCGCCGAGCCCGAGAAGTCGAAGGTGGAAGGTGGCACGATCTGGTCGTGGCCCCTGAAGAAGGCCGGCCTCGACGAACAACTTCGGCCCGCCATCGCGCTGGGCAAGGATGCGGCCGTGTTCTCGCTCGTGCCCAAGCAGGCTGGTCGCCTGATCGTGGAGGCGCCCCTGGAGACCGGCTCGCAACTGACCCGGTTCGAGGAGCCCCTGGCGGGGGCGTCGGCGCTCGATATCGCCGGCCTGATCGACCTCATGGAGCCGTGGGTCGTCTATCTGGTCCGCTACGGCTCGGTGCAGCAGCGTGATGGCAGCGTGGATCGTGACCTCGTCATGAATGACGACGTGGAGGATCCGCAGGTGCGCGAGGTGCTCGATCAGATGAAGACGGTCTTCGAGGCGGCCAAGTCGCTCCGGGCGGCCACCTCCGAAACGACGACAAAGCCCGATGCCACGGTCACGCACTGGCGAAACGTGATCCGCGACATGCCGAAGTAATCGCTACCTCACGACACCGCGGATCAGGATGTCGCCGCCGGGATGATCGACATGTTCGATGTCGATCGGAGGTGCGTCGGGCATCGTGGGGATCGGCGAGGTCGGCCCGTGCCCCACGATCCTGGGCGCGATGAAGGTCCACACCTCGTCGACGAGCCGCGCCGCAAAAAACGCCCGCAGCACGTCGGCCCCGCCCTCCACGAGCAGGTTCGTATGGCGGCGGCGACCGAGTTCGCCGAGGAGCGAGGCCAGTCGGTCGGGGCGGTCGCCGGCGGGCAGGCTCCAGACCTCGCAGCCGGCCGCCCGCAACGGCTCCACACGATCCTGCGGAGCCTCCGGACCGACGGCCACGAGCACGGGAACCTCGCGGGCCGTCGCCACAAGGCGACTGGTGATCGGAAGCCGGGCGGTCGAGTCGAGCACGATCCGCAGCGGCGTGCGGGCCCCCGGAGGCCGCGCCGTGAGCAGTGGATCGTCGGCGAGCACCGTGCCGATGCCGACGAGAATCCCGTCGACCCGGCCGCGGAGGTCATGCACGATCGCTCGCGACTCCTCCGACGAGAGCCATCGTTCGGCGTCGCTTCCGGTGGCGAGCGCCCCGTCGAGGCTCATCGCCCACTTCGCCGTCACCCACGGCCTGCCCCGCTCCACGAGCATCCGAAACGGGGCGGTGAGCCGCACCGCCTCGCGTTCGAGCAGGCCGATCTCGACGGTGATCCCCGCGTGCCGAAGCGCGGCGATGCCACCACCATCGACGGCGGGAAAGGGATCGCGAGCCGCGATCACGACACGTTCGATGCCGGCGGCGATCACGGCATCCGTGCAAGGGGGCGTCTTGCCGTGGTGGCAGCAGGGCTCGAGCGTCACATACAGCGTCGCGCCTCGGGCCCGCGGCCCCGCGTCGCGAAGGGCCATCACCTCGGCATGTGGGCCGCCATGCTCGGCATGCCAGCCTTCGGAGATGATCGTGATGCCACCGGCAGGATCGCGGCCGGCGACGATGGCGCCGACCATGGGGTTGGGCTCCACGCGGCCGGCGGTCTGACGGGCCAGGTCGATCGCCCGGGCCATCGCGGCGGTATCGTGGCCATCGAACATCGTCGCGCGCCTTACCCCGGCGTCCAGATCTTCTTCTCGCCCCCTCCGCCGGCCTGCTCGCCGCCTGGGGTCCAGAGCTTGCCTGCTTCCGCGGCCGGAGCCGTTGCCGGGGCGGTCGCCGCGCCGGGCATCCGGCCGATCTCGCCGGGCATCGCCCCCGGGGGCATCCGGCCTGCACCGGCCGAGAGATCGAAGCCCGCCTCCATCAGAACCTCGGCAAGCGCCGAGATCACCCGCTGGTCGCGGGCATGGTGCCGGCGCACATGGTCGAGCAGCCGCACTATGTCGGCCTGATCGCCCCGCTGCAGCCGGATTCGCATCTCGGCCACGTCGAGCATGCCGGTGCTGGCCTTGAGCGCCGCGGCGATCTCGCGGATCGCGGCGATGATCGCAAGCTTGTCGATGGTCGTCGTGGCCCGTTGTTCGAGGAAGCCGTAGGCCTCTCCGCGATCCTCGGGCGTGGCGTCGTCTCGCGCGACGATCGCGCGGGCGACCCGCTCGGCCGCGAGTTCGAAGCCGGCATCGACCGCCGTCAGGAGCAGTCCACGAAGCTGGTCGATGGCCAGCCGCGCGAGGTCGAGCCTGTGCCATCGCAGCGGCGGCACCTCTTCCAACGGATTGCTCGACTCGATCGTCGCCGGCGTCGGAATGCCGAGCGCCGTGCGGATTCGGGCCCACGCCTCGCAGATATCGACACGTCGGCCGGTGGCCTCCCCTTCGCTCAGAATCGCCTCGACCCGCAGGCGATCATCGGGGCGGGCCACAGCCTCTTTCGGTGTCTTGCCGAGCAATTCCGGAAGGGGCGTCGTCGGCCAGACCGATTCCAATCGCTGCCAGAGCGCCGCGCGCTGCTGTCCCATGATCGTGTCGAACATCGCCGGTTCGCCGGGCTTCGCGGGTTCCGGCCCGTTCTTCGGGATCGTGGCGCGGAATTGCGTGCCGAGCAGCCAGCCGGTCGGCGAGGCAACCGGCAGCCCGTCCCGCGGCGGCTCGACGACGGGCGTGATGCCAAGGAGCGAGGCGACGATCGGCATCACGTCCGTGACATCGGGGGCGAATCCCTGAATGATCGCTTCGGGCTCGCGGTCGGTCTGCCGGCCGAAAAGCATGAGCGATGCGAGCAATCGGGCGGGCGGACTGGCATCGGCGGGCCCGCTGTAGACCCGCCAGACGGAGTGGGGCGGCGCGGCCCCGCGCTGCACCCATTCCGATCGGTCGAACGGGGCGGGCTCGCAGTGAGGGTCGTGGCGGACGCGGTCCTCGAGCAGATCGAGCGCGTCGGGCCCCTCGAGCGTGAGCGGGGCCCGTGCCTCGCAGAAGCTCACCAGCGGCGAGCGGTCGGGGTCGGCCTCGGTCTCCAGCGCGATCGCCCGGCCGGTCGCTTCGACGGCGTCGTCGTGCGAATCGGCGCGGAGCTTCGCGACGGCGAGCCACGCCTCCGAGGCCTCGAAGGGCTTCGCGAGCATCTCGCAGAGGACCGCGATATTCACGAAGACCGCCGGGCATGTCGCCGCGACGCCCTTGAGGCTGCGGAAGAGCGTGAGGGCGCGGGAAAGCCTCCAGGCCTGGGCGTGGCCGAGGGCTGTGTTGAAATCGGGCTGCCACGACTCGTCACCGCTGGCCGGCTCGAAATGCACCTTCGTGCGGAGCGCCGGCGGCACGCCGGATGAGCCCACGACCGCAGCCAGCAGCCGGCGATCGTCCAGGGTTCCAAGATCCCGATCGATCAGCCACTCGACGACCCCCTGTGCAAAGCACACATGGCCGGCCTGGGCGCCTGCTTGCACGAGCGTCGCCGCAATGCGGACAAACTCGGGCGACACCTCTGCCCGGCAGGCCTCGCGGGCCTTGTCGAACCGCGTCGCCGCTTCCTGCACGTTGCCCGCGATGGCATCCATCACGGCCCCTTGGCCGAGGGCCAGCGGATTGTCGGGGAATGCCTCGAGGAACGCCTTGTTCGTCGAGGCGGCCTCCGTGAACCCGCGGGTGGCGAGTTCGAGCTTTGTTTGCGTGGCGAACAGGCAGGCCTTGCCGGGGTGCTTGGCAGCGAGCCGACGTGTCTGGTCCAGGGCGGCCGCGATCTGGTCGCCTTCGACGAGCCGCTCGATCTGTTCCAGGTCACCGACGATGTCGGGGCAGCAAAACTTGATCTTCTTGTCGAGGCCGCCGGGACAGGGGGAATAGGGATCGATGGGCACGGTCGGGGCACTCCTGGATCGTGTGGATTTCGACCCGTGAATGTACCAGAGGGTGATCCCCCAGAAAGCGACGCCGCGGGCCGTCGGCGGTTGCTCCCGCGCGGGTCTGCGGTACGATTGTTCTGGGGCCGTAGCTCAGTTGGTTAGAGCATCGGACTTTTAATCCGTTGGTCCTGGGTTCGAGTCCCAGCGGCCCCATTTGA
>JBJTDB010000376.1:0-978 GCA_046092145.1 Planctomycetia bacterium
GCGAAACGACTGGCCACATGAGGGGAGGCGACTGACATGGTGGTGACGATGTTTACGGATCGTGACGAGGCCGGCTGGATGCTCGTGGAGCGGTTGCGCGACGCCGAGACGGAGAAGCCGGTCGTGCTGGCGATCCCGCGAGGGGGCGTCGAGGTGGGTGCGGCGATCGCGAGGGGGCTTGGCTGCGAACTCGACGTCGTGCTCTCGCGGAAACTTCGGGCGCCGCACCAGCCGGAATTGGCGCTGGGCGCCGTGTCGGAGTCGGGCGAGGTCTACCTCAACCATTTCGCGGCCGCCATGACCGACGCCGGCGATGCCTACATCGAATTGGAGCGGAAGCGGCAGCTCGAGGAGATCGCAAGGCGGCGGGAGATGTTTCGAGCCGTCCGGCCGCAGGTGGCAGTCCGCGGCCGCACGGTGATCCTCACCGACGACGGGATCGCCACCGGGGCGACGATGATCGCGTCGCTCAAAACGGTGGCCGCCGCCGGGGCGAAGCATCTCATCGTGGCGGTGCCGGTGGGCGCCCCCGATCGGATCGACGCCCTGCGGCCGATGTGTGATCGGGTCGAGTGCCTGATCGAGCCGATCGATTTCTGGGCGGTGGGACAGTTCTACCGGAACTTCGAGCAGGTGACCGACGAGCGGGTGGTGGAGCTGCTCCGCGAGTTCGGCTCGCCCGCCTCGAAATGGGCGAAGGCCCTCGAGCCGGCGCATTGAGCGGCTTTCCGCCTGTTCAGCCCTTGATGACGCCCAGTGGCCTGAGCCGTGCGACCTTGAGCGAGAGGCCCGCGCGGTGCACGACGTCCACCACGATATCGACGTCCTTGTAGGCCAGCGGCTGTTCCTCGGCGAGGCCCTCGCGGCTGCGGCAGCGAGCCACCACGCCGCTCTCCTTGAGCAATTCGTCGCGGATGTTACGGCCCTTGGCCAGTTTCGTGGCGGCCGTCCGGGAGAGGCACCGGCCTGCGCCGTGGC
>JBJTDB010000377.1:0-3511 GCA_046092145.1 Planctomycetia bacterium
CGAGATCGATCCGGCGGGCGACGGCAACGCAACGGGTGGCGGCCCCGCCGACGGGGCAGATACCGGAGGACTTCGCGACAGCGCCGGTGGGCGGCTCATCGAGCTGCCGATCGAACAGGAACTCAAGGACAGCTACCTGACGTACGCGATGAGCGTGATCGTCAGCCGTGCGCTGCCCGACGTCCGCGACGGCCTCAAGCCGTCGCAGCGGCGGATCCTCGTCGCGATGAACGATCTCAATCTCTCGCCCGGCGCGGCACGGGTGAAGTGCGCGAAGATCTCCGGCGACACCAGCGGCAACTACCACCCGCACGGCGAGAGCGTGATCTACCCCACGCTCGTACGCATGGCCCAGGAATGGAACATGCGGCACGTCCTCGTCGACAAGCAGGGCAACTTCGGCTCGATCGCCGGCCTGCCTGCGGCGGCGATGCGGTACACCGAGGCACGCCTGTCGTCGATTGCGTCGCTCATGCTCGACGATCTCGATCTCGATACCGTCGACTTCGTGCCGACCTATGACGAGCGGAACACCGAGCCGGTGGTGCTCCCGAGCCGTTTTCCGAACCTCGTCGTCAACGGTGCCGGCGGCATCGCCGTCGGCATGGCGACGAGCATCCCGCCGCACAATTTGGGCGAGGTCTGCCGGGCGCTGGTGGGGCTGATCGACAACCCTGCTCTGTCGATGGCCGAAGTTCTCGAGATCGTTCCGGGCCCCGACTTTCCGACGGGGGGCATCGTGATGGGCCGCGAGGCGCTCGTGCGCGGGTACCTGACGGGCCGCAGCACGATCACGCTCCGGGCGAGGGCCCACGTGGAAGAATTCGGCAAGAACCGTCACCGCATCGTCGTCACCGAGATTCCCTATCAGCAAACCCGTGACGCGATCGAGGAGAAGATCGCGGAACTGGTCAGCGATGATCGGATCAAGGGGATTTCCGCGATCCGCAACGAGAGTGATCTGAAAGAGCCGGTTCGGCTCATCCTGGAGCTCAAACGGGATGCCGATCCCGATGTGGTCCTCAACCAGCTCTATCAATTCTCGCCGCTGCAGACGTCGTTCTCGCTGATCTTCCTGGCGCTCGTCGATGGCAAGCCGCGGATCCTCTCCTTCAAGAATCTGCTCGAAGAGTTCCTCCGCCATCGCACGACCGTGATCCGCAGGCGCACGCAGCACCTGTTGGCCAAGGCCCGCAGCCGCAAGCACACGCTCGAGGGGCTGCTCGTCGCCCTGGCCAACATCGACGAGGTGATCCGGATCATCCGCAGTTCGAAGTCGCAGGCCGAGGCGAAGGAGCGGCTCGTGGCGCTGGAGACGCCCGCGGCGCTCCTGGAGCGGGCCCTCGGGGCAGACGGGTTCGCGATCCTCGTCGAGGAGAAGGGGCGGACCGAAACCTACGGCCTCTCGCCCGTGCAGGCCGATGCCATCCTTCGGCTCACGCTCGGCCAACTCGTGAACCTGGAGCAGGAGAAGCTCTCGGGCGAGCACCGCGAGCTGCTTGCGCGGATCGGCGAGTTCCGGCGGATTCTTTCGAGCGAGGCCAACATCAAGGCCTTGATTCGCGCGGAGCTGGTCGAGCTCGAATCGAAGCATGCCGATGATCGGCGGACCGAGATCAGTGGCGAGGCGGGCGACATCCGCGACATGGCCGAGCTGATCACGGAGGCCACGATGGTGGTGACGATCAGCCGCTCCGGCTACGTGAAGCGGACTCCGGCCGACGTCTATCGGGCCCAACGCCGCGGCGGCAAGGGGCTCAAGGGCGCCAGCACCGACGAGGAGGATCCGATCGAGCACCTCTTCGTGGCCAGCACCCACGACTGGCTGCTCGTCTTCACCACGCTCGGCAAGGTCTTTTCAATGCGGGTCTTCGAGCTGCCCGAACTGGCCCGCGATGCCAAGGGCCGGGCGCTGGTCAACCTGCTGGAATTCGAGGCGGGCGAGAAGGTGGCCGATTGTCGGGCGGTCTCCGGCTTCGAGGATCCCGATCAGTATCTCCTGCTCGCCACTCGGGGCGGCGTCGTGAAGAAGACCGCGCTGGAGCAGTACCGTCGCCGCCGCACGAAGGGATTGATCGCCGTCAAGCTGCGTGAAGGCGACGAACTCGTCGATGCCGTCGTCACCAAGCCGGGCGACGAACTGGTGCTCGCAACGGCCAAGGGCATGGCGATCCGCTTTCCGGAATCGGACGTTCGGCCGATGGGCCGCGACACCAGTGGAGTCCGTGGCATCAAGCTCGGCTCGGGCGACCGCCTCGTGGGCATGGTGGTGGCCGATCCCGACGCCACGCTGCTCACCGTCTGCGAGCAGGGCTACGGCAAGCGGACCCCCTTCGGTGCCGGCACGCCGCTCTCCGGCCCGGCACCGGGCGAGGAGGGGGATGCCGCGGAGGCGGAACCGGCTGAGTCGCCCGAAGCGGGCGAAGATGGCGACGCCGAGGGCTCCAGCGGAACGCGGTATCGCACCCAGCATCGCGGCGGAAAGGGCATTCGCGACATCAAGGCGACCTCCCGTAATGGCCAGGTGGTGTCGATCGTGTCGGTTCGGGACGAAGACCAGGTGCTCATGATGACCGCCCGCGGCAAGATCCAGCGGGTGAATGTCCGCGAAATCCGGCCGATGGGCCGCAACACGCAGGGTGTCCGCATCATGCGGCTCGACGATGGCGACTCGCTCGCCGCGATGGTGACGGTGCCTCCAAGCGAGCAGGAGGAAGCCGACGCTCCGGCCGAAGGGGACCAGCAGACATGAGGATCGCCGTCGTCGGGACGGGCTATGTGGGGCTGGTGACCGGGACGTGCTTCGCCGACAGCGGCAACACTGTGACCTGCCTCGATATCGATGCCGGGAAGATCGCCCGCTTGAAGCGGGGAGAAATCCCGATCTACGAGCCGGGGCTCGAGGAACTCGTCGAACGCAACGCGAAGGCCGGGCGGCTCCTCTTCACGACCGACACGGCCTCGGCGATCCATGGTGCGGAGGTGGTGTTCCTGGCGGTCGGCACGCCGCCGTCTGCCGATGGGTCGGCCGACCTGTCGGCCCTCTGGAAGGTGATCGACACCATCGCCCCGCACCTCGACCCCCGGGCCGTCGTGGTCACGAAGAGCACGGTGCCGGTCGGCACGTGCGCGGGCATCGAAAAACGATTGAAGAGCAGCACGGGCCGTGACTGCCGGGTGGCCAGCAACCCGGAGTTTCTCAAAGAGGGAGCGGCGATCGAGGATTTCCAGAAGCCGGACCGGGTGGTGGTCGGCGTTCGAGCCGCCGAGGTCGCGGACATTCTCCGAGGCCTCTATCTGCCGTTTCTGCGAACGGAGAACCCGTTTCTCGTGATGTCGCCCGAAAGTTCGGAGATGACGAAGTACGTGGCCAATGCGTTGCTCGCGACGAAGATTTCGTTCATCAACGAGGTGGCCAATCTCTGCGAGAGAATGGAAGCCGACATCGACGACGTCCGCCGCGGCATTGGGCACGACAGCCGGATCGGCTTCGCCTTTCTCTTTCCCGGCG
>JBJTDB010000378.1:0-4076 GCA_046092145.1 Planctomycetia bacterium
CCGCGAGGCATTCGATCGTCGCGGTCAGGCCCGGCGACTACCGCAGGCTCTTCGCGCGGCTTCGCCGCGGCGACGGCTGAGTCGGTAGAATCCCCGGCGATGGTGACGAAGAAACCTCGCATCGGACTGCTCACCGGCGGCGGCGACTGCCCCGGCCTCAACGCCGTGATCCGTGCGGCCGTGAAATCGGCCGAGCGGCTGGGGTATGAGTGCCTCGGATTCCTGAGGGGCTTCGAAGGGCTCGTCGAGCCCGTTTCGTACATGCCGCTCAACGCGAGGAACACTGCCGACATCCTCGCCGAGGGGGGCACGATCCTCGGCTCGACCAACCGCGGGCGTTTCGCCGGAAAGGTGGGAACCGACGAGCGAGTGGCCCTCGATCCGGCCCTCCTCGACGAAGCCGCCGCCACGATCCGTGACCTTTCGGTGAGCGGACTGATCTGCATCGGGGGCGATGGCTCGCTCACGATCGCCGAGCAGCTCCACGCGCACGGCGTGCCGCTCGTCGGCGTGCCGAAGACGATCGACAATGATCTCGGCGCGACGGCCTTCACGTTCGGCTTCGATTCGGCCGTGGCCACCGCCACCGACGCGCTCGACCGTCTGCGGACCACGGCCGCCAGCCACGAGCGGATCATGGTGCTCGAGGTGATGGGGAGAAACACGGGCTGGATTGCGCTGCATGCCGGGATCGCAGGCGGCGGCGACGTGATCCTCATTCCCGAGATCCCGTGGACCTTCGAGCAGGTCTGCGCCAAGGTGCTCGAGCGGGAATCGATGGGGAGGCGATTCACGCTCATCGTCGTCGCCGAAGGGACGAGGCTCCCGAACGGCGAGCTCGTGGCGGCCGGCGATGCCGGGCGAGGCCAGGTGAAGCTCGGCGGCATCGGCCAGTTCGTGGCGGATGAAGTGGGGCGGCGGCTGGGGCGCGAGACCCGCGCGGTCGTCCTCGGCCACCTGCAGCGAGGCGGCGACCCGACCACGTTCGATCGCGTGCTGGCCACCGAACTGGGGGCGCATGCCGTCCGGCTGGTGCACCATGGTGAGTTCGGCAGGATGGTCTGCTTTCGGCCGCCCGAGATCGGCAGCCGGCCCTTGGCCGCCGCGGTGCGGACACTCTCGCGTGTCGATCCGAATGGGTCGGCGGTGCAGGCCGCTCGGGCCATCGGCATCGGGTTTGGCGACGCCGCCGACGCCGTCAGCCCGTTTTTGTCGTGAGCGACGAGGGGGCCGAGGCCGCGATATCCATGCGGGACGTGGTCCGCCCACGTGAAAGGAGCCCCCACGTATCTGGCCCAACCGCTCGAGTCTCCTCCAGCTCTCTCCCGCTTGCGTTCGGCTTGTCCCACGGCGACCGGCGGTTCCCCGTTGTGGGGCCGGGCCGCGGAGGCTACCCTTCCCGCCCCGCTCGAGTTCGCGGACGAACCGGAGGCCGATGGCCGTGCCGCCGCGTATCCCCCGCCTCCCATGTCTGACCGCCATCCTCTCGATGCTGGCCTGGAGCACGCTCGCCGCGTCGGCCCAGACCGAGGAGGGCGCCGCCGCCGAGCCGCTGCGGATCGCCGCCCTGCCGCCCGTCGAGTTCAACCTTGAGGAAGACTTCTTCGCCGGCGAGCCGATCGCCGACGCCGACCCGAATTCAGTGCCCTCGCCGCTCCCGCGGCGCGGCGGGGGGCCGTTCGGCGCCGCGGCTCCCGTCTCGCTCGGAGGCTTCTGGGCGACGCCGACCGCGGTGGTCGGTCAGCCGGCGACGCTTGGCATGAACGCCCCGTTCGCGCGGGTCGCCGCGCCGCTGGTGCCACCGGCCGACGGTGCCCCGGTCTGGATCGGGATTAGCCGCTTCGGCCGGCTCGAACTCGACACCGCGGCGATCCTGCCAGACTCGCGCCAGCCCGTGCCCGATCAGTTGTGGTTGGTGGAGACCGGCCTGACACACGTTCGCCCCTTGGCGGGCGGCGGCACCGCCGGCGGGACGTTTCTCTTCGGCTCGGCGAGCGACCAGCCATTCGCCGCGGCCCGTGACCTCACGCTGATGGCGATCGCGTTCTGGAACACTCCCGCGAAGAACGACCGCGACGAGTGGAACATGAGCCTCTTCTATTCGCCCACGTCGCAGCTCCCCTACCCGCTCCCCGGCCTCGCCTATGCCTGGCGGCCTGCCGACACGTTCGAGGCCAAGATCGGCGTGCCGGCGTCGTTCGAATGGCGGCCCGACGCCGACTGGACCATCTCGGCGGCATACTTCCCGCTGGTGAACGTGAACGTCGAGGCCCGTCGCCGGCTCGGTGACGACTGGAGCGTCGTCGCCTTCTACCGCACCGATACGCAGATCTACTTCCTTGCCGATCGAATCCGCGACGCGGAGCGGTTCTACGTCTTCGACCAACGAGCTGCCGTCGGCCTGGAGCGGTCTCTCGGCGGCGGCTTCACGCTCGAGGGGCTCGCCTCGTGGCTCTTCGACCGCGAGATCTTCCAGGGCACGAACTTCACCTCGGGCCGCACTGACGTCGTCGAGTTCGATCCCGGCATCGGGTTGTCGTTGCAGTTGCTGTGGCGGCGGTAAGAGGAGTGGCTCGCACATCGCTCCGCCCCGGGAAATGCTCGCGGAATCGTCATTGACCAGGCTATCGCGTGGCCAAGGTGGTGCCGAAACTGTTCCTGGACCTGTGACTGCCCTCCGGGAGGGGCGGGCGTTCGAAAGCGAACGGAGTTTCGTCAAGCACGCGGAGGTCAGGATGGCGACACTGGCGTATGGTAATGTTGGGGAATGAGCCTTCCTCCACTTCGTGCGTCCGAGCATCTCCACGGTGTGAAATACGAGATCCGTGGGGCCCTCGCCCGCCGCGCCGAGCAGCTGGAGAAGGAAGGCCATGAGATCATCAAGCTGAACATCGGCAATCCAGGCCTGTTCGGCTTCCGCATGCCGGGATCGATGCGGGTTGCGATCGTCGAGAACCTCCATCAGGCCGATCCCTATTCCCACCAGAAGGGCATCTTTCCGGCCCGCGAGGCCGTGGTGATGCAACAGCAGAACCGCGGCGTGATGGACGTGACCGCCGACGATGTCTTCATCGGCAACGGCGTCTCCGAACTCATCATGATGGCGATGCGGGCGCTGCTCAATCCGGGCGACGAGGTGCTCGTGCCAAGCCCCGACTATCCGCTCTGGACGGCGTCGGTCGTGATCCATGGCGCCTCGGCGGTGCACTATCCATGCCGACCGGAGCGGGGCTTCGTGCCGGATCCGGCCGAGGTCGAGCGGCTCGTCACCGACAAGACGCGGGCACTGGTGCTCATCAATCCCAACAACCCGACGGGCGCGGTCTACCCGCGCGAGGTGATCGAGGCGCTGGCCGACATCGCCGAGCGGCGGCGGCTCGTGCTGTGCGCCGACGAGATCTACGACGAGATGCTCTACGACGGCGCGGAGTTCGTGCCGACGGCGACGCTCGCCCGGAACGGCCTGTGCCTCACCTTCGGCGGCCTGAGCAAGATCTACCGCGCCTGCGGCCTGCGAGTGGGATGGCTCGTCTTCTCGGGTGAGCGGAAGCACGCCCGTGACTTCATCGACGCCGTGGAATTGCTCGCCTCGCTGCGGCTGTGTTCCAACGTGCCGGGTCAATATGCCGTGCAGACGGCGCTCGGCGGCTACCAATCGATCCTCGACCTCACTCGGCCCGGAGGGCGGCTCCATGCCACGCGGGCGGCGATGCTCGAGGCGGTGCATCGCAGCACGTATCTCTCGGTCGTGCCGCCCCGCGGGGCGAGGTATGCGTTCGTGCGTGTGCATGCCGAGCGGCTGCCGGGAGGCGTGGAGGCGTTCAGCGACCAGGCGTTCGCCCTCGATCTCCTGCAGCGGAAGCATGTGCTCGTGGCGCCGGGGTCGAGCTTCAACGTGCCCTATCGCGACCATTTTCGCGTCACGCTCCTGCCCGACGCCGATCAGATGGCCGATGTCTTCGGCCGCATCGAGTCCCTGCTCGACGAATACGCGATGGATGGGTGAAGTGGTCCCCGGGGTCGCGCCGCCGTGCTGCAGCCACGCATCCTGATCATCGACTCCGAGGGGATCGAGG
>JBJTDB010000379.1:0-6465 GCA_046092145.1 Planctomycetia bacterium
TGGCTGGACAAAATCATGCTCGCGGGGCATTTACGCTCGTGGAGCTATTGGTCGTGATCGGGATCATCGGGGTGCTCGTCGGGTTGATCCTTCCCGCGGTGCAGGCGGCCCGGGAATCGGCCCGTCGATCGGCCTGCACCAACAACCTCAAGCAAATCGCCCTCGCCAGCCACACGCACCTCTCCACCCACAACACGTTCCCGATGGGGTGCAGGATAAATAATTCAACCAGCCTCAACCGTGTCACGTGGGCCGTCTGGCTGCTCCCCTTCGTGGAGCAACAGGATCTCTACAACACGATCGATCTCGCCGTCGGCGAAGGAGCGAGCACCAGCGACTCCGTTAATGGACCCGCATTCCGAACCTGGGTGAGCGGGTACCAGTGCGGGTCGGATCAGCGAGGAACATGCACTGCCTGGAACACGTCGAATCCCTACTCGCGGAGCAACTACGTGGCGTCGTTCGGCGGCTCGGGCGGAATCTTCATCAGCAGCGATTCGCCCTTTACCGCTCAAGGTAAAGACACGAGCACAAACCTCCCGCTCTTCAATTTCAATGTCTCACGAACACCTGCACGGGTCACAGACGGGCTCGCTTCGACGCTCGCATTTTCCGAGTGCATTCAAGGCCCCGATGGCACCGATGACCTTCGCGGTGCGTGGTGGAATCAATTCGGAACGAATTTCTCGACTTGGAAGGGCCCAAATTCAACCACAAGTGACCGTGTGTGGAGTTCGCACCCCAGCTTGTGCTCGAACACGATGGCGAGCCCGAAGACGAAATACAAGGCTCCGTGTGATGCTACGGCCGGAGGCTGGGGGAACTGGGCCCATCTGGCCCGCAGCTACCATGGCGACGGGGTCAATGCCGCGTTCGCCGATGGCAGCGTGCGGTACATCGCCAACACGATCAAGGAAAGCGTCTGGCAGGATCTTGGCACGATCAATGGTGGCGAGGCGATCGATAGCTCGGGATACTGATTTCCGACCGACCGCCGACCTCAGGAGCCCTCATGATGCACGCCTCGCAATCGAGAACATTCCGGCGACGCCACCTCCTCTCCATCATCGGCCTGGCCTTGGCGATGGCAGGATGCGGCCAGCGAGGGGTGCAGATTCCCAATCGGGTGTCGGTGACTGGTCGGGTGACGGTCGATGGCAAGCCCCTCGAATATGGAACGGTGCAGTTCGTGCCCCAAAGCTCCGAAGGCCACTCTGCCATGGGCCGCGTTCAAAACGGCCGCTTCACGATGGAATCGGCCGAATCCTTCCCCGGCGTCGTGAAGGGGCCCTACAAGGTGAGCATCGTGAGCCCGAAGCCGGTCCGCGATGCCGACAAGCCGCGCGTCATGATGGATCCCGATCTTGTGGAATCCAACATTCCGAAGCGATACGGGAATCTCGAGAAGTCCGGCCTCGCCGTCGATGTGACCGGCCCGATCCGCGATCTCACATTCGATCTCAAGGCCGAGTGAGCGGCGGGGCGGAGACACACCCGCGGCAGGGTGATGGCTGCTATCCTGCGAACAACCAATCATGCGCATCGCCCTCGTCTGCACGCCCCACGTCGATTCCACGCTCCGGCTCGCCGCCCAGATGGGGGCGAGCGACCTCGTGGCCCGATACCCCGCCCACATCGGCCGCACGCTCGACGACATGGTCGCGCAGGCCCGGGCCCACGGCCTGCGGCTGTCGATCGTCGAGGGCTATATCCCTCACGACGACCTGACCCACGGCCGAGAGGGCCGCGATCGGCAGCTTGCCGGCTTCGTCGATCTCGTGCGCGACATGGCCCGGCTCGGCGTCGAGATCCTCTGCTACAACTTCATGCCCGACGACGACTGGACCCGCACGACCACCACCGCCCCCGAGCGGGGCGGCGCGCTTGTGACGGCCTTCGACGCGGCCGACCTCGATCCCTCTCCCGGCCGCGGCGGCCCGATCACGGCCGAGCGGCTCTGGGAGAATCTCGCCTGGTTCCTCGACCGGATCGTGCCGGTCGCCGAAAAGGAAGGGGTGAAGCTCGCGCTCCACCCCGACGACCCGCCGATGTCGCCGCTCAAGCACCAGGAGCGGATCGTGATCTCGCCGGAGTCGTTCGAGCGGGTGTTTCGGCTCAACGACAGCCCGGCCAACGGCATGTGCTTCTGCCAGGGATCGTTCGCCTCAATGGGCGACCACGATCTCCCCGCCCTCATCCGTCGCTTCGGCAAGCGGATTCACTACGTCCACTTCCGCGACGTGGAGGGGGCCGTGCCGAGGTTTCGCGAGACGTTTCACGACAACGGCAAGACCGACATGGCCGCGTGCATCCGCGCCTACCGCGACATCGGCTTCACCGGGCCGGCACGGCCCGACCACGTGCCCACGCTCGAGGGCGAGTCGAACGAACTGGCCGGCTACCACATGATGGGCCGGCTCTTCGCCGTCGGCTACATGCGCGGCCTGCTCGACGCGACCGCCTGACTCCGCCCAGGGCGCGTGATCGCGGCCCCGTGCATGGCCTATCCGGCCACCCGGAGCATCCAGACCGCCAGAGCGGCCCGAAGCGACCAGAGGATCGTCCGCAGCCAGTTCGACCGCACGAGCGCGGCGACCGTCGCCGGATCATGCCCATCCCGCGAGAGCCGCCCGTGGAGCGGCATCTGCACGACGGCCGTCGAAAGCCAGAGCATCGCGACGATCGCGAGGCCGCCCCAGGCGACCGGCCGAGGCACGCCCGGCGGCGGCGCCCAGGCAAGCACGGCGGCCGAGAGCCCCTCCACGAGCATGAACGGCATCACGACGCGGCCGGTGCGGGCCTGGTGCTCGTCGGCGAATGGTTTGGAAGCGTCCCCGCCGATCCGCGCGAAGAGCGGGTAGTGGACCACCTGCACGAACCAGATGAGCCCGCACATCGCCGACGACGCGACTGCCTGCGATGACAGAAGGAGTTCCTGGAGTGTCACGCTCGTCCTCGGCCGATGCCATGAGCCCTCGCCGCATGATAGAGGATCATGCCGAAGGGAACCCACCAGATCAGATCATTGGTGGGGAGCGTCACACCGAAGCCCACGGGCACATCCCCCTGAAGCACGCCGAGCAGATACCCGAGCGGTCCGAAGATCTTGCCGAGAAACCCCACGAGCACGATCGGCCAGTGCCGCAGCGGATCGCGGGCCGCCGCGAGATAGCCGACGCCATAGACGCCCACGATCATGCCGACGCACTGCCAGATGAACGGATAGTTGGGCTGATCCAGGCCGGTGAGGTCGAACAGCCAGCGGGGATAGAGGACCGTCAGTCCTCCCCAGGCGAGGTTGTAGATGCCGGCGGCGACGAGCCACCGCGACATCCAGACGGGAACGGAATGGTGGTCGGGCATGATCGCGCACAGTCCTCCGGCGAGGCGGGCATCGCCCGGCCATGAACGGGAAACCGCATGGACGAGCGATTCGTAACCTCTGTGCGGGCGTCAGGCCAGGATTTCCGTGACGACCCGCTGCGGCTCGACGCCGGTCAGCCGCTGATCGAGCCCCTGGAATTTGAACGTGAACCGCTCGTGGTCGATCCCCATGAGATGGAGGATCGTGGCGTTGAAGTCGTTTACATGGACGGGGTTCTCGACGACGTTGTAGCTGAAGTCGTCGGTCTCGCCGTCGGAGAAGCCCCCCTTCGCGCCGCCGCCGGCCATCCACATGCAGAAATTTCGCGGATGGTGGTCGCGGCCGTAGTTGTCTTTCGTGAGCGTGCCCTGCGAGTAGACCGTGCGGCCAAACTCGCCCCCCCACACGACGAGCGTCTCGTCGAGCAGGCCGCGGGCGCGGAGATCCTGCACCAGCGCGGCCGTGGCCTGGTCGGTGTCGAGGCACTGGGACCGCAGGTCGTTGGGCAGGTTGCCGTGCTGATCCCAGCCGCGGTGGAGGATCTGCACCACCCGCACGCCCCGCTCCACGAGCCTCCGCGCAAGCAGCAGACTGTGGGTGAACGAGCCCGTCTTCTTCACGTCGTCGCCATACATCTGGAGCGTGGCCTCGCTCTCGTCGGAGATGTCCACGAGGTTGGGCACGCTCGCCTGCATCCGGAAGGCCATCTCGTATTGCGAGATCCGCGTCTGGATCTCGGGATCGGCATACCGCTCGAAGCCGCGGGCATTGAGCTGGCCGAGCGTGTCGAGCGTGCGTCGGCGGTCGGCCCGCGTCATGCCCTCCGGATTCTGTAGGTAGAGCACGGGATCCCCCGAGCCGCGGAGGGCCACGCCCGTGAACCGCGTCGGCAGAAACCCGCTCGACCACATCCGGGTGAAGATCGCCTGACTGGGATTGATGTCGGGCAGCGGCGTGAAGACGACGAACGCGGGCAGATCGTCGCTCTCGCTGCCGAGGCCGTAGGAGAGCCAGCTGCCGAGGCTCGCCTTGCCCGGGACCTCGTTGCCGGTCATCACGAACGTGCAGGCCGGATCGTGGTTGATCGCATTGGTGTGGAGGGTTTTGACGAGCGCGATCTCGTCTACGATCTTCGCGGTGTGGGGCAGGAGTTCGGTGCAGATCCAGCGGCCGCACTTCCCGACCTGCTCAAACTTGAACTTCGACGGCGCCACCGGAAACCGGGCCTGGCCGCTCGTCATCGTCGTGAGCCGCTGCTCGCCGCGGACGCTCGGCGGGATGTCCTTGTCGAAGTAGTCGGCGAGCGTGGGCTTGTAGTCCCAGAGGTCGATCTGCGAGGGGCCGCCGTTGGTGTGGATGTAGATGACGCTCTTCGCCTTCGGGGCATGGTGCGGAAACCCGGGCAGCGGCGGGTGGACGCGGCCGGTTTTCTTCGCCGCGGCCGGAGCGGTGGCCGCCTCGCCGAAGGCCCGTGATTCGAGCAGCGAGAGCGCCGCCGCCCCCACCCCCACGCCGGACCTGCGCAGAAACACCCGCCGGGCCATCGCGGTGCGAAACGTATCGAATCCGAATGGGAGCATGTGAAAAACCTCTCGTCAGCAGGGTGGCGTCGCTGGATGCGATGCCCGTTGGCCCAGGAAAACCTCAGCTTTTCCTGCGGCCGACAGAGCGGAAAAAGGCCATGGATGGCTTTTTCCGCGGACAAATTAGTTCCGAGTGAGTGACTCGTCGAGATTCAAAAGCGTGTTGGCCACGAGCGTCCAGGCGGCAAGTTCGGCCGGCTCCACATGGGCCGGTGGCTCCGAGTCGCCGATGCGGACGAGCTTTTCGGCGGCGACTGCGTCGGCGTGGTACCGCTCGCGATGGGCGGCCAGCGATTCGGCCACGAGCTTCGCCTCGGCCGGCTCGGGCTCGCGGGCGAGCAGCGTCGCGAAGAGCCAGCCGATCCGCGCGGCATCGTCGGCGGCGCTCGCAGCCAGCGCCCGCGCGGCCAGCGCCCGCGCGGCCTCCACATGCTGCACGTCGTTCATGAGCTGTAGGGCCTGCAGCGGCGTGTTGCTCCGCTCGCGGCGGGCGCAGAAGGCCTCGCGGCTCGGGGCGTCGAAGTTCGACATGAACGGCGGCGGGGCCGTCCGCTTGAGAAACGTATAGAGGCTGCGGCGGTAGAGGTTGTCGCCGAAGTCGCGGTAATAGGTTCGCGTGTTCGAGCCCGCGAATCCGACCGGCTCCCAGATGTTGTCGGGCTGATAGGGCTTCACCCCGCGGCCGCCCATCGTCGGCACGAGCAGCCCCGACACGAAGAGCGCCTGGTCGCGGATCTGCTCGGCATCGAGCCGAATCCGCGGGCCTCGGGCCACGAGCCGGTTCTCGGGATCGCGGGCCAGCTGCTCTGGCTTGACCACGCCCGATCGCTTGAAGGCGTCGCTCGTCACGATCAGCCGCACGATCGTCCGAGTATCCCAGCCGCTGTCGCGGTATTCGGCCGCGAGCCAGTCGAGCAGTTCGGGGTGGCTCGGCGGCTCCCCCTGGAGGCCGAAGTCTTCGTGGGTCTTCACGAGCCCCGTGCCGAAAAACTGCTGCCAGAGCCGGTTGGCCGCCACGCGGGCCGTGAGCGGATGCTCCTTCGACACGAGCCACTTCGCGAGATCGAGCCGCGAGGGCGTCTTGCCCTCTTCGACCGCGAGCGGCGGCAGGAACGCCGGCGTGCCGCGGGTCACCTTGTCGCCCGGCTTGTCGTAGGCGCCCCGCTGCATCACGAAGCTGTCGCGCATGGCCGGCAGGTCGTTGAAGACGAGGCTCCGCGGGATGAGATCGTCGATGCCGTCACGGATCTTCGCCAGCGCGTCGTAATCGGCGGCGGCGGCCACGAGCCTGTCCGGCGGGCTGGCCCAGACCCGCGTCAGCCAATACTGCTTGAGCCGCGCGATGGCCGCGGGGTCCGACACCTTCTCCGGCCCCTGCTGGATGATCGAAACCAGTTTTTCAGGGATGCCGACGAGCTTGTCGGCCGGGAGCGCCGACTGCCCCTTCCACCAGATGGCAAACGACTGCGAGGGAACCTTCGTTGAGGGCTTGCCCACTGACACGCCGATCGAATCCCA
>JBJTDB010000380.1:0-4085 GCA_046092145.1 Planctomycetia bacterium
TGCCGCAGGAGTCGCCAGAATTTGCCGCGCTCGATGAACACGCCGACATATCGGTAGAGGGGCCCGAGCTGCCGCTTCACGTCTGGGTCGTCGCGGCCCCAGCGGGCCGCATACGCATCGAAGCAGCCTGCGTAGTAGGCCGTCTTGTCGAGGTATTGTGAAAGGTTGAATCGGCCTTCGTTGTGCTTGATTCGCGTGCGAGATAGGGCCACCTCTCCTCGCCTTCGGACTTTCTTGTCGAAGTCCCAGTCTTCCGGTCCGCACAGAGTCGGATCGAATCCCCCGACAGCCTCAAAAACCCTCTTCGGCAGGAACCGCACCGCATCGATCACCGTGCCGTCGTAAAAACTCCGTTCAAACGCCCGCACGGCGATCCAGAAGCCCTCGCCCACGATCTGCTGCGGGATGTAGATTCCGGCGACTCTCGGGTTGGCCTCGCAGATGGCGACGCACTCGGCCACCACCTCGGGCTCGAGAATCATGTCGGCATCGAGGTACAGGATGTAGGTGCCAGCCGACTGGGCCACCCCGAAATTTCGCTGGGCGCTCCGCTCCGGCCCGAAATCAAACACCTTGTCTGTATAGCGTCGGGCCAGATCCTTGGTATCGTCGGTGGAGGCGTTATCGACCACGATGATCTCGTGATCGGTGAACGTCTGACATCGGACGCTCTCCAGGCAGGCCACGATATTCCGGCTCTCGTTTTTGGTCGTCAGAACGATGGATACAAGCGGCATCGACGGGATATCCCCGGAGCAATCCAAGCCTATTCAAGGCTTTTCCGTGATCATACCGGTCAAGGCGATCAACTCCTATCTGGAGGAATCGATGCCGATCGTCCTGCGGCTTGACTATGAAGCCTTCGAGGTGATCGTCCTGCCCAATGAGATTCCGGCAGGCAGGCTGCCCGCATGGTGCGACGACCCGCGAGTGTCCCTCGTGCCGACCGGCCAGGTGAGCCCGGCGATCAAGCGCGATATCGGCGCCGAAAAGGCCCGCTACGATCACCTGGCCTTCCTTGATGACGACGCCTATCCCCGGGCCGACTGGCTACGGATGGCCGAGCAGGCGTTCCGCGAGACGGGCGGCTCCGCGATCGGTGGGCCTGGCATCACGCCCCCCGCCGCCCCGCTTTTCGAACAGGCCTCCGGTCTGTTCTTCGAGACGACGATCGGCGGTGGCGGCCTCGACTATCGGTATCGTCCGGGCAGAAAATCATTCCCGGTGGACGACTATCCGACCGTCAATCTTCTGATTGAAAAAAAAGCATTCCTCGCTGTCGGCGGCTTCGACAACGCCTTCTGGCCCGGCGAAGACACGAAGCTCTGTCTCGATCTCGTGAAGGCGGGGTACACGATCTGGTACTGCCCAAACGTCGTCGTGTTTCACCACCGCCGACCGACCCTGCGGGGGCACCTCGCCCAGGTGGGCAACTACGGCAAACACCGTGGCCACTTTGCCCGCATCCTGCCTGCAACGTCGGCCCGGCCAACCTACTTCGTGCCGAGCCTCTTCCTGGTGGGCAGCGTCGGCCTTGTCGCCCTGGGCCTCGTAAACCCCCTGTTCTGGAAGATGTATGCGGCCCTGATGCTGGTATACTTCTCTCTGGCGGCGGTGGACGTCTTCAGCCGCACCTGTAGCCCTGCCCTGGGCTGCCTGACGATCCTCACGATTTTTTGTTCGCACCTCGTGTATGGCTTCATGTTTCTGAAGGGCCTCCTCACCCGGCAGGCCTTCCGCAGCACCCTGCGGTAGCGGCTCGACTCCGGGCATTTCGCCATGCACAAAAGCCTTCACACGGTCCTCGCCGTCGAACATCTCACCGACAAGACCTTCTCGCTTCGCATCGAGCGGAACGGCCTTGAGTTCAAGGCTGGGCAGTGTGTGAACATCGGCCTGCCAAACGCCGGTGTGAACCGCGAGTATTCGTCGTATTCCGCCGAAACCGATCCCGACCTGCGATTCCTGATCCGGGCGGTCGAAGGGGGGCAGGTGTCGGCGAAGCTGCGGAGCCTAAGGCCGGGCGACACGGTGGAGGTGGATGGGGCCTACGGCCTCTTCACGATCCAGAATCCCGGCGACGCCTCGAAGGAATACGTTTTCGTGGCCACGGGCACCGGCATCGCGCCATTCCACTGCTTCGTGAAGTCATATCCCTCGATCCGCTACCGGATCATCCACGGCACGTCCTACGCCGACGAGTGCTATAATCGCGGCGACTATGCGGAGGGTCAGTACGTGCACTGCGTGTCGCGGGAGGCCGGAGGCGATTTCAGGGGCCGGGTGACCGACTATCTCAAGGCCCATCCGCAGCCTGCCAAAGCGACCTACTACCTCTGCGGCAATCGCAACATGATCAACGAGGTCTACGACATTTTGCGAGAGCAGGGTGTCTCGGGCACGAATATCTGCACGGAAGTCTTTTTCTGAGCGTCGCCGTGAAAATTGCCATCTCCTACCCGCCGATCGTGAACCGCCACGGCCAGAAGGCGATGGTGTCGCAGAATCGCAACGTCCAATATTTCAAGACGCCCACCTACCTCCTTCCCGTTACCCACGCCCAGGCGGCTACCTGGCTCCGGGATCTTGGTCACGACGTCGTCTGGGACGACGGCAACGCCCAGCTCAAGACGTTCGACCGGTGGCTGGCCGACCTGGTCGCCGCCAAGCCCGATGTCGTCGTCTTCGAATCGACGACGCCGGTGATGAAGTTCTACTGGCGGACGACGGCCGATTTGAAGAAGCGGCTGCCGGACACGGTCGTGATCATGACGGGCTACCACTCGATGCGGCGGCCTGCCGAGACGCTCGACCAGAGCCCTGCCGACATCGTGCTCCGCAGCAACCATGTCGATTTCGTGCTCTCGAAGATCATCCCCTTCATGGCGAGCCACGCCGACTGGCGGCAGACGATCCAGACCGAAGGCCTCGTCATCCGGCTGGCCGACGGTTCCTATCGCGACACGGGCAACTTCCGTCAGGTGGAGCCCCTGGAAAAGTCGCCGCTGGTCGATCGCGACCTCGTGCAGTGGAAGAACTACGCCTACGAAAACGGCAACTTCCTGCAAACGCCCGGCACGTATGCCACGAGCGTGATCCGCGACTGCATGTTCGGGAAGTGCACATTTTGCCGCTACAACGGGCCCGACCTCACGTTCTCCGTGCTGCCCGTCCAGAAGAGCCTCGACGAATACGAGCAGCTCATCACGAAGCATGGCGTCCGTGAGATCTTCGATGACTCAGGTGTGTGGTATCGGGGCAAGGAGGCGCAGGAATATGCCCGGGGCATCATCGCCCGGGGCCTCCACAAGAAGGACTGTTATTTCGGCTTCAACACCCGCTTCGAATATCTCGACGAAGACACGATCAAGCTCCTGGCGGAGGCCAACTTCCGGTTCGTGCTGATCGGCCTCGAGGCGGCCGACGACGAGACGCTCGTCCGGCTCAACAAGGGCTACCAGATGCAGCACGTGGAGCGGTGCCTCGGCTGGATGACGAAGTATGGCCTCCATCCGCATCTCACGATCATGGTGGGCTACTACTGGCAGACGCAGGAGCAGCTCGACAAGACCGTCGCCTATGTGAAGAGCCTGATGTTTCGCGGCCTGGCCCGCACGCTGCAGGTCACGCTCTGCACGCCGTTGGACTACACGCCCTACCACGAGGAGTGCATCGCGCAGGGCGTCTTGCTCACGACCGACTACGACGACCACGACATGAGCAAGTTGATCGTGAAGACGCCGATCCCGCACGATGCCTACTACAAGGCGGTCCGGGAGATGTATGGAATCGCGTTCGATCCGCGGTTTTTGCTGCGGCAGATGCGGTTCCTACTGTCGTTCCGCAAGCGCGACTGGCAGTTTCTCTTCACCTACGGCGTCCGCGCGATCCGCCGGGTCCGCAACCACATCTTCAATCTCACGCGGGAAGAGGGAAAAAGCCTGGCGGGAAACCGCCCCTCGACCGCTCGATGATCGCAGCCCAACCCGCAGCCTCTTGCAAAACAAGTCATCGATAGGCCGCCACTGCCCAGTCCAGGTATCGTCTTAATCCTGTGGGCAGATCGACTTGGGGCTGAAAGGCAA
>JBJTDB010000381.1:0-4183 GCA_046092145.1 Planctomycetia bacterium
CGCTGCGCCACCTCGACGGCCGTTCGGCAGGTGTCGGCACAGCCCAGACGAATCTTCGCCGTCACGGGCGTGCCGTCGCAGGCCTCCACGACGCGGCTCACGATCGTGCCCACCCGTGCCGGATCGCGAAGCAGCCATGAGCCGCTGTGGGCTTTCTCCGTCACCTGGCGGACCGGGCATCCGAAGTTGAGATCGACCACGCTCACCTTGAACTCTTTGGCCAGGCGTCGGCCGACCGCGGCCAGATTGTCGGGGTCGTTGTCCCACATCTGCACCGCGAGTGGTCGGGGCTCGTCTCGCACGCCCCAGAGCCGGTCGGGATGCTCGCCACGGTGTGTCTCCAGCCAGGTCGCGCTGCGGGCCGCGATCATCTCGGTGGCGAGCAGGCCGGCCCCTCCGAACTCGCGGACGACCTGCCGGTAGGCATAGTTCGTGTAGCCGGCCATCGGCGCCTGGAGCACCGGCGGATCGACGACGACGTTGCCGATGGCAAGCGGCTTCGCGCCGGCGCAGGCAGCGGGCACGGTGGCGATCATGGCGGATCAGCGGGAGGATGAGGCGTCGGGGGCCGTCGCTCCGGCCGGCACGACCTGACCGGGGCCCCGCCATTGGATCGGCGTGCCGATGAGCATCGATACGAAGCGATCATCGGCCACCGACGCGTCGGCGACCGACATCGCATACTCGGCGATGTCGAGGTTGTAGGCGAGGGAGGCGGCGAGGAACTCCCGCTGCTGGGCGGCGAGCATCGACTGGGCCGCGACCACCGACTCGATGGGCCGCTTCCCCTTGGCATGGTCGGCCTCCACCATCTCGAGGGCGGTTTTCGCGGCCAGCACCGCGGCGGCCCGGACCTCGATCGCCTCGTGCTTGCTCGGGAGCATGCGGTCGATGGCACGGATCCGTCCGGTGGCCGGTCGCGACGCGAAGATGGCGTCGAAGTGCGTCTGGTAGGGAGTGGCGAGGGGCCGATCCACCGGCCACGGCGGCGGCTCCGAGACGGGCAGCCGGATCAGATCGACCAGTTCCTGCTGCGCGGCGACCAGGCCGGCACGAGCCTCGGCCAGGTCGGCCCTGGCGTCGGCCGCGGCGACGTCGAGCGCGGCACGATCGTGGGGGTCTCCGCCGGGCGCGATCAGTTCAAGCCGGTTCACCGCCTCCGCCGCGAATCGGACCCCGGCGAACGCCGTCGATACCTTCCAATAGGCCTGTGCGATCCAAAGACGGCGGGTGCGATCACCGGAACGCTCGAGCGCCTCCAGCAGCGAGAGAGGCCGTGCGTAGAGCCCAGGCTCGCCGGCATTCCGGGCATCGAGTGGCTCGAGCGCGGCCGAGAGCAACTCTGAGGCGGGCCCGGTTGCGAGCGGCTGCGGTGGAGACTCGGTCGCCGTCTGGGACGCGAGTGCCCGCGTGGACGGGACGACCACGGAGATCGTGCCGTCGGCCGCCGGGGCCGTCGGCTCGGCCGCCTGGCTTCGGTCATGCAACGAGACGAAGGCCACGAGGCCCACGAACGCGGTCCATCGGATGTTCATGCAGGCAAGGCTCACACACCTCGGGCAGCCAGTCAACGCCGGAAATGCTTCGTACGGTTTCCGCATGATGTTCAGGCCTGTTTGAAGGCTGGGCTGCCCGTGACCCATCGCCGGACGGTCGCTGCGCCCATCCTGGGCTTCGCTCACTCGGACCTGGCTTCGCTCCGGCATCCATGCCTACGATCGCCAGCTACGCCGGCTCCTGGGGCACGGGCAGCCCAGCCTGTGACGTCGTCGAGTCTGACGCAGACCGTCGGCCGCAACCGAAAGGAAGCCTCCGGTGACAACCGGGGGATCGATGGGCGTGGCGACATGGGATGGAGACGATCGATGGGATGGAGAAGCCGGTCACGAAGCGGCGTCGAGGTAGGGGTCTTGGCTCATTTGGATGTGAGCCTCGGCTCGCTGCCGTTCGACATATTCCAGAACCCGACGCTGCCGCTGGTGCCTCGCCTCGATTCGCTTCTGCGCATGATGGAAGACCGCCAGGACGCGTTCCGGATTGCCCGTCAGCTGGCCTCGAAGCCGCGCCGCGATCCGCTTGGACCGCTTCGGCCCGTAGCCGGAGACGAGAATCTCGTCATCGAGCGCCACGTACTGCCGCCAGGTGCCGGGGTCGCCCTGCCGTCCGCATCGGCCCACGAGCTGGCGATCGATTCGCGCCGAGTCGTGCAACTCGGTGCAGATGACATGAAGGCCGCCGAGGTCGTGCACGCCCTCGCCCAGCTTGATGTCGGTGCCACGGCCGGCCATGTTCGTCGATACGGTGATCTGTCCGCGCTGGCCGGCCTGGGCGACGATCTCGGCCTCCCGGGCAATCTGTCGGGCGTTGAGGACGGTGTGCTGCAGCCCGGCGTTGGTGAGCAGCACGGAGATGTCCTCCGACTTGTCGATCGACCGGGTGCCGATGAGCACGGGCCGACCGAGTGCATGCATTTCCTTGATCTCTTCCAGAATCCGCTCGATCTTCTCGCGATAGTTCTCGCAGACGACAGGCTCGAGCCGTCGGCGGACGGCCGGCCGGTTGGTGGGCACCGTCGCCACGGCGACGTCGTAGGTGCGCGAGATCTCTCCGGCACTGGTTGCGATCGTGCCGGTCATGCCCGCCAGGTGCGGCCAGCGTGCAAAGAGATCTTGGATCGTGATCCTGGCCGCATGCCCGGAGCCGACCGTCACCTCGACGTCTTCAGTGCCCCCGAGGTTCTCCTTGGCCTCCACCGCCTGATGCAGGCCGTCTCTCCACGACCTGCCTTCGGCCGCTCGGCCGGTGAACTCGTCGATGATGACGATCTTGCCGTCGCGGACGACGTATTGCCGATCTCGCTTGAAGAAGATCAGAGCCCGGAGCGCCCGTTCGACCGCGTCGTACATCGCCAGAAGACTCGTCGCCTCGAGCTCCGGCGGACGCACGAGGGCGCGGACGCGGCTGCGGCCCCGGCCGAGCAGTTCGCAGGACTGCTTCTGCACGTCGGACTCGAAGTCTTCATCGACCGTGAGTTGTTCCGCGGCCGAGGCGGCGAAGCGGAAGAGGGCCTGCTCCGTGGCCTGCGCCTCGCCCGCCGGTGATGCGATGATGAGCGGCGTGCGGGCATCGTCGATGAGGACGTTATCGGCCTCGTCGATCAGCGCGAACCAATAGGGCCGCTGCATGAGGCGCGGTCCGCCCGCGCCGTCCCGGCCGCTGAGCATCGCCCCCAGGTCGCCGCGGCCTTCGACGATCTCACGGTTCATGAGCCGGTCTTTCAGGAAATCGAAGCCGAACTCCTTGGCGGTGCCATACGTCACGTCGCAGGCATAGGCCTTGCGTCGTGCGTCGAAATCCATCTCCGCTTCGATGATGCCCACCTTCATGCCGAGAGCCTCGTAGATCGGCTCCATCCATTCGGCGTCGCGGCGGGCGAGGTAGTCGTTGACGGTGGCGAGGTGGGCCCCTTTGCCGGCCAGCGCATAGAGGACCAGCGGCAGCGTGGCGACGAGCGTCTTCCCTTCGCCCGTCTGCATCTCGACGATGGCCCCATGGACGAGGGCCACGCCGGCGAGCAGCTGCACGTCGTAATGACGCATGCCGAGCCGGCGGCGGCCCGCCTCGCGGGTGGCCGCGAAGGCATCGACGATGAGCGAGTCGGGATCCTCGCCCGCCTTGGCCCGGTAGGAGAGCGACCGGCCGAGCCTCTTGAGCGCGACATCGTCGAGGGCTTCCAGCTCAGCCGCGAGGGAATCGATCCGTTCGACAATCTTCCAGGTCGATGCATTGATCGCGGACCGCGACCCCGGCGTGAATCCTGACATCCATCGAAACATGGGGTCGAAACTCCGCGTGCCTCGCACAACCCCGCGAGTCTACCACGGCCTGCTCACCGGAGGTGATAGAGCGGCCACGTGATCCTCAAGCGTGTCGGGGTCGGGGCTGCCCGTGCCCTCTCTCCGGACGTTCGCTACGGGCCTCCAGCCCTTCGCTCACTCGGACCTGGCCGCGCTCCGCCATCCCTGGCTGCGCTCGCCAGCTACGCCGGCTCTCGGGGCATGGGCAACCCCGCCGCCGCAACGCGGCGGCCACGGACGCCCGGAGGTGCGTCCGCCAGCATCGTGCGAGCTGGCTCGCACGATGCCAAGCCCGCGGGGGGCATGGATGCCCCCGCGGGCGTGAA
>JBJTDB010000382.1:0-1775 GCA_046092145.1 Planctomycetia bacterium
GGAAGCCGGGGGATGCCGCGAACCACGTCCATTCGCGGCCGCATCGCCCATCCTCCCCGTAGCCGCAGAGTGGCACTCTGCGGATTCCGCGTTGCGGCGGTCTCTCGCCGTGAGCCAAAGGGGTGGCCGCCGTGTGCAGACTGCCAGTCTGCACCTACGGGGCTGACGCGCAACCCTTCCCGTCAAGCCCGAAGCGTGAGCCAGAGGCTTTTCTTGCCCCGTCGCATCGCGTTTGTTATCCTCTTTCTTAAATCGATTCCTTTTTCTTTGGGAGGTGTCTCATGACCACGAATGTGTCTCTCAGCCGCGGGCGTTCGCGGCGTGTCGGGTCGATCCGTACGGGCGGGTTCACCTTGGTCGAGCTGTTGGTGGTGATTGCGATCATCGCCGTGCTCATCGGCCTGCTCCTGCCGGCGGTCCAGGCGGCCCGGGAGTCGGCACGGCGAAGTTCGTGCAGCAACAATCTCAAGCAGCTGGGGCTCGCGCTGCAAAACTACCACGATACGCGGGAGTCGTTCCCGGTCGGCGCAAATATAGGCCCACCAGTCTATAACTATCCGCATTACCACTTTACAAGAACATGTTGGTTTCAGGAAATCCTTGCGTATACGGAAGAGGCCTGGCTCAGCGACAACTATCGGAGCTGGGCCGGCACGGGGCCTAGTACGGCTTATTCTTACTCACGATGTAACACCGTCGTTCCCACGTTCTCCTGCCCGTCGAATCGTGATGGCGTAAAGAACAATCCTTCCGGGGGGGGCGATGAAGGCTTTCACGGGACCTATCGCCTGTGCGTAGGAAGCAACAACAACACGGACACGTCCACCAATAACGGGATGTTTCCCGTCGGCCGTGCCGGGATAAAAATGAAGGACGTCACCGACGGCCTCTCCAAGACGGTGATGGGCACCGAGCAGGTCACGATCATTGGGGGCAATCGGCAGACCGACCGACGCGGTCGCTACTGGAACTTCTACTATTCGTCCGAATCGCTGATGACGACGAACCTGCCGCCGAACACATCCACGGGCGACAATATCACCGGCTGTCTGGAGGTGCTGCCGACGGCGCCGTGCACGAGCGCCGGCAGCTACGTCGCCTATGCCCGGAGTTTTCACCAGGGCGGCGCCCATGCCGTGATGGGCGATGGCTCGGTGCGGTTCGTCGGCAACAATGTCGATCCCACGACCTGGCAACGAGCCGGCAGCCGCGCCGATGGGCAGGTGAATACGGCCGATTTCTAGCCGCTCGGCCGGGCCGGACTTCCACTCAGCAAGGCGAGGAAACTGTCATGAGCGTTCGGGACGTATGCAGGATCGGAGTGGCCGCGCTGCTCTGCATGACGAGCGGCTGCACTGGCCCTGCCCAGAAGGTCGAGAAGGTTTACAACGTGACGGGGACGGTCCAGATCGACGGCCGGCCGCTCGTCAACGGCATGGTGAGCTTCATGCCCGCGGACGGCCGGGGAGGATCGTCGGCGACGATCGTCACGGACGGCGCCTTTCAATGTGCCGTCGCCGCCGGCGCGAAAGCGGTCAGGATCGAAGACATGCAGAAGGGCAGGTCATACGGCAACGAGGCGTCGCCGCTCACCGCCGACGTGAAGCCCAACGCCGAGAATCGGTTCGAGTTCAACGTCAAAAGCGGCGGCAAGTAGCCGACGCCCCGTCTCCCCCCAAGCCCCCGGCGGAAGCCGGGGGATGCCGCGAACCACGTCCATTCGCGGCCGCATCGCCCATCCTCCCCGTAGCCGCAGAGTGGCACTCTGCGGATTC
>JBJTDB010000383.1:0-23989 GCA_046092145.1 Planctomycetia bacterium
CGATCTCGGCCGCGCGGCCGCGGGTGAAGAGGTCGAGATCGACGGGGCGGAAGATAGCGCAGACGCCGAACCGGGCTAGCACCGCCTCGGCGAGCCCCTTGGCGGCCGCGAACGAGCCGCCCGTCACGAGCGACACGAGCAGGGGTTCTTCCACTGGCGACTCGGCAGCGGCGTCGGCAGGCCGGGCGATGTAGCCGCGGGCGATCTCGAAGAGCTCCGCATGGGCCGCGCCCACGGCCAGGTTGCCGGCCCGAGCCTCGAGCAGGCTCGGCAGGAGCGTGCGTCGCAGGCAGTCGGCCCCGCGGACAAGGGCCGGCTGGCAGACGAGCGGCGACGCGTCGGGCCACGGGCTTTTCGTTTTTTCAAGATCGCTCGACACGACGCTCCGCGTCATCGCCTCGCAGAACCCCGCGGCGACGAGCACCTCCGAGGCCCGACGCACGGCCAACTCACGGGGCGACAGCTCGACCGGGCGCGAGCACGTCGGACACGCGACGATTCCGCACGTCGATCGTGGCGGGCGAGCAGGCGAGCTGGCCCGCCGCGGCCACGCCGGGCGCGAGCGTGCCGCCGGCGTGTTCGAGAATGAGCGCCGCGGCACGGCGGCTGGCCCACTCGACGGCGGCCGGATCGGGACCGCGCTCGAACCGGTAGGACGATCCGCTGGCCAGCACCAGGCCGCGGGCCGCCGCCCGCACCGCCAGCGGTGCGAACTGGGCCGATTCGAGGAGGATGTCGGTCGTGCCGGAGGAAATCTCGGACTCGGCGCCCCCCATCACGCCGGCCAGCGCCACCGGCCGCTCGGCGTCGGCGATGACGCACATGTGGTCGGTGAGCGAGTAGGTCTTGTGGTTGATGGCGGTGAACGGTTCGCCGACCACGGCCCGACGGACGATGATCCGCCGGCCACGGAGCGTCGCCAGATCGAACGCATGGAGCGGCTGACCGCATTCGAGCATGACGTAGTTGGTGATATCGACCACGTTGTTGACGCTCGCCACGCCGACGGTCGCCAGCCGATCGATCAGCCACTGCGGGCTCGGCCCGATCCGGACGCCGCGGATCACGCGGCCGCAGTAGAAGGGGCAGATCTCGGGCGACTGGATCTCGATGGCGATCTCGCCTGCCGCCGGGCCGCCGCCCGTCGCGGGCTGCGGATCGGGGATGTGGAGCGGCCGATCGAACAGGACCGACAATTCGCGGGCCACGCCGACATGCCCGAGGCAGTCGGGACGGTTGCTCGTCACCTCGATCTCGATCGCCGTATCGGCCCCCTTCGACTCGGTGGACTCATGGTTGAGCCCCGACATCAGCAGCCGCTCGACGATCTCGTCGATGGGCGCCGACAGCGTCACGTAGTCCGCCAGCCAGTTGGTGGAGAGGATCATGGCACTCTAGAACTGCTGGAGTAAGCGGACATCGTTGCGGTAAAAGTCGCGGATGTCGGCGACGCCATACCGGCGGGCGGCGATCCGTTCGACGCCCAGGCCGAAGGCGAAGCCGGTGACGCGATCGGGGTCGTAGCCGACCGCTTCGAGCACGGCGGGATCGACCATGCCGGCGCCCCCCATCTCGACCCAGCGGCCGCCCCACTCCATGTCGACTTCGACGCTCGGCTCGGTGAACGGGAAGAAGGACGGGCGGAACCGAACCTTCACGTCGCCACCGAGAAAGCTCGACGCGAAGAACCGCAGCACGCTCTTCAAGTGGGCCATCGTGGTGCCAGGCTCGATGAGCAGCCCCTCGACCTGATGAAACATCGGATAGTGGGTGGCATCGGCGGTGTCGGGGCGGTAGACCCGCCCGAGCGACACGATCCGCAGCGGCGGCTCGCGGTTCTCCATCACGCGGATCTGCACGGTGCTCGTCTGCGACCGGAGGAGCATCGGATCGGCTCCGCGGGCCACGGCCAGGTAGAAGTTGTCGAGCGGATCGCGGGCCGGGTGCTCCGTGCCGATGGCGAGGGCCTCGAAGTTGTGCCACTGGTCTTCGACCTCTGGCCCCGTGACGCTCTCGAAGCCGAGCCGCGCCATGATCTCCTGCACGCGGCGGATCGTCTGCGTGATGGGATGGAGGTGGCCGAGCCGGAAGGGCGCACCGGGCAAAGTGACATCGATCGCCTCGACCGCGGCCACGCCGCCCGTCGCGAGCCGTTCCTGGGCGGCCGTGAGCAGCGAGGTGATCGTGTTCTTCGCTTCGTTGAAGTGCTTGCCACCGGCCGGCTTGTCGGCGGCATCGAGGCCGCCGAGCATCTTTTGGATCGCCTTCAGGCGGCCGCTACGGGCACCGAGAAATTCGACCCGCGCCGCCTCGACAGCGGCATCGTCGGCGGCCGCTTCAAGCGCGGCGCCGGCCGCGGCTCGAAGGCCGTCGATCTCAGCCAGGAATGCTTCGAGCGAGACGGCTGCCACCGGCGTGTTTCCGATACCCGTTTCGGACCGCCGCCGGTCACGCGACGGCGGCGGGCTCCGGCAGGCCGAGTCCCTTACGAACATTTTCGACGACCGTGTCGAACCCGGTCGGGTCGAGCACGGCCATCTCAGACAGCGTGCGGCGATCGAGCTCGCAACCGATCTTCTCGAGCCCGGCGATGAACTGGCTGTATCGCAGGCCACGCTGACGGCAGGCCGCATTGATGCGGACGATCCAGAGGCGACGGAAATCCCGCTTCTTGCGACGGCGATCGCGGCGGGCGTAAACGCCGGCGCGGATGATCGATTCCTTGGCGGTGCGGAGGAGGCGGCGGCGGCCGCCGACCGAACCCTTGACCCGCTTGAACAGCCGCTTCTTGGCTCGCAGGCGGGGGACGACACTCTTGGTACGCATGGCTCACAACTTTCTGATCGGGGAAGCCCCTCAATGTGGACAAAATCGGTGAAAAATCAAGGGCGGGCCTCGATCGAGCCAATTCGGGGCTCGCATACACGACTCAGCATCCGGTCTATCCCGGTTTTACGGGGTCGGGGGTGCCCGTGCCACGTCTCCGGGCTATGGGAGCAAGCGAAGGCATGGATGCCGAAGCGCAGCGGACATGCAGAGAGCGACGGCCCGGACGGCCGTCGCGAACGTCCGGAGACGTGGCATGGACACCCCCGACCCCGTGGTTGAGGCGCGATAGCGAGCGCCATCCATGGCCCCCGATGATCACCGTGTTCTGCGGTCGGTACCGGCGGTGACGTCGAGGTCGAGGGTGTCGTGGTCGCCGCGGTCGAGCCGCTCCCAGGCGATCGCCCCCATCGCGGCATTGTCGGTGCAGAGCGACCGGGGCGGCACGATGACATCGATGCCTCGCGCCGCACCCCATTGCTCCAGTGACTCCCGAAGGAGCGTGTTGGCCGCGACCCCGCCGCCCACGATGACACATCGGCAGCCGGTCCGCGCGACGGCGAGGGCCACCTTGGCGAGGATCGAGTCGATCACCGCCTGCTGAAACGAAGCCGCGAGATCGGCCCGCCGTCGGCCGGTCGGAGGCGGCGTCTGCTCCGGAGCACCGGGAGGGCGGACCTGGTAGCGCAGGGCCGTCTTCAATCCGCTGAAGCTCATGTCGAGTCGATCGTGATCGGCGGCGAGGGGCCGTGGGAAGCGGAAGGCCTTCGGATCGCCATCGCGGGCGGCCCGCTCGATCTCCGGGCCACCCGGATACCCGAGACCCAGAAGGCTCGCCGCCTTGTCGAATGCTTCGCCGGCAGCGTCGTCGATCGTTCCGCCGAGCCGCTCGATGGCGAGCGGACCATGGACATGAAACAGCGACGTGTGGCCGCCGCTGGCGACGAGCCCCACACACGGATACTCGACCCGTTCCCCATGCGAGAGCCTGCACGCATAGAGATGGGCCGCGACATGGTCATAGCCCACGAGCGGGATCTCGAGCGCCGCGGCGATCGCCTTGGCGGCCGAAAGGCCGACGAGCAGCGACCCGACGAGGCCGGGCCGCACGGCCACGGCCACGGCCACGAGGTCGTCGCGGCCCACGCCGGCGCGGCTCACCGCCTCATCGATGACCGGGATGATCCGCTCCACATGGGCGCGAGACGCCACCTCGGGCACCACGCCCCGCCAACGGGCGTGCAGGGCTTCCTGGCTGGCGACGACACTCGAGAGGACATCCCTCGCCGGCCCGATCACGGCCGCCGCGGTCTCATCGCACGTCGATTCAATGGCCAAGAGCGGCATGACAATGTCGGTCTGCGAAGGCCATGGATGGCTTCGCGGTGATTCAGCCGCTCGCCGGGATGGCGAGCGTGGCGGGCGAGGGAAACCTCGGCTTTCCCTCCGACCGCCCCGTCTGCGAAGGCCATGGATGGCTTCGCAGACGTATACCTAGTAGTCATACCACATCCCGACTCCCGCGCGATTTTGGATGCGAGGCGTAAATGCAAACTGCGGATCGGAGCCGTAGAGGTATTCGAACCCGATGCGATAGAGTTTTTCACTGCGACGGCCGCGCCACGCCCACCCGGCCTGAGCGCAGACATTCCCGCCCCAGTTCAACTCCTGCCTCGAGATTCCGTTGACGGCCAGGAAGGGCGCTCCGTGGATGCCCGTCGGACGGGCCTGGATGAGTTCCGTGCCGAACTGGAATTCCCACGGCTTGGAACCGCCGTCGTTGAAGAACGACCAGCCGACTTCACCATAGATCCGCATCCAGTCGAGTGGATAGAACGAGTTGCCCCACACGATCACGTCCCGCACGTAGTTCAACCGCGGATAGGCGTTGGGGTGCTTGATGTAGAACTCGTCGCCGAGGTGGGCGCTGTTGTGGTAGTAGGCGAGTTTGGTCTGCCAGCGTCCGATCCCGTAGACGAGCGGGACTCCGAACCGATAATCGGCCGACCGCAGGTCGCGATCGTCGCTCGGATCGAGCCGCACGAAGGCCGCTCCCTCGATCTGGACCTCGAAGCCCTGGGGATGAACGACCGTGTCGGAGCCATAGCGGAGAATCGAGGCGCGGCCGCCGAGCGTGGTGTCCCACAGCCAGCCCTCCTGCTTCGACGGATTGACGATGTCCGGCTGCGTGTCGTCGTACCAGACCGTTCCGATCCGAGGCTCCTTCGGACCGGCGAGGTAGCTCGTATAGATGAGGTTGTTCGGCATGATCTGCCAGAACCAGGGACGAGGTGCCCAGAGGTCGTCGAACCCATCCGGAAACCGTGTAGCCGGCACGAGGTCGCCGTCGGCCGTGGCGGGGAACTCTTCGTAGGGAACGTCGAGCACGACAGGCCCGTCCGGAAGGGCCGGAGGGGGCAGGATGTGCATCTCCTGCTCGGGCGACGGCGGCTCGCCCAATGACTGCGCGGCGGCGATCGGCATGACCGCGGCCACGAGCATGGCCGTCATCAGCAACCGGTGCGTCGAGGGACGGGGCATGGAGATCGAACCGGGAGTGGCCGGCGAGTTGCGGATCGTGGCGGGGGCTGCGACACTCTACGCGCCCTTTGTTCCGAATCCACAGGAAGATCGGCCTCAGCGGGCCGTCCTCACGAGCAACGATTCGCTTTCGACGCGACGGGCGCGAGCGACGGCAAGAGGGGCAGTTTCCCTGACTTCCTGGCCTGCCACCCCGCCCGTTCTTCACAGCCTCACGACCATGACCCAAACCCGCGATTCCTCCACGACACCCCCCCAGCCTTCCGCGACCGACGAGTCCCTGCTCGCGGCGGCACTGGCCAAAATCCCCAGCGGTTTGTTCGTCGTCACCTGGCAGGACGAAAGTCGCGACCGAGGCATGCTCGCCAGTTGGGTGATGCAGGCGGGATTCGCACCACCGACGATCACCGTCGCGGTCGGCGTTGACCGTGATCTTGTCGCCGCGATCGAGCGGGGCTGTCGGTTCGTGATCAACATCCTCGGTGAGTCGCAACGGCCCCTGCTCGCCCGGTTCGGCCGCCCATCCTCCAAAGGCGACGACCCGTTCGCCGGGCTCGACATGTCCCGATCGCCAGGTGGTGGCCCCGTGCTCGTCGCCTCGGTCGGCTGGCTCGAATGCCGGGCCGTCGGGCGAGTGGGGGGCGATGCCACGGACCACGTCGTGGTGCTCGCGGAGGTGACTGCGGCGGCGGCCGCGGGCACCGAACCGCCGCTGGTGCACCTGCGAAAGAATGGTTTACGATACTGATCCGATTTCTTCACACGTTTCATCCCGAGGGGGTTTTGCAGGAATGCGATACGTTCGGCTGATCGTTGCCCTCGCGGTCTTTATCGCCGGCTGTTCCGGCCCGGCGGACTCCCCCGGCTCGAATCCATCGGCCCGACCGTCGCCGTCCGGTGTCAAGCGGTTCGTCTTCATCAGCAATGGCGACGATCCGTTCTGGGACGCCTGCAACGCCGGACTGGTCGAGGGAGCGAAGCGTTCCGGCCTGGCGGCCAAGGGCCTGCTGGCCGCGATGGACAAGGGCAATGGCACGGCCCAGGGTCAGATCGAAAAACTCCGGCAACTCGCCAGCCAGCCGGATGTCGCCGGCGTCGCGATTTCGGTGATCCAGGCCGAGAACGCCGCGATCGTCGAGGAGATGAAGAACCTCACCGCCAAGGGCGTGAAGGTGATCACCGTCGATGGCGATGTGAACCGGGCGATGTTCCGCGATGCCCGCCCCCACTACATCGGCACCGACAACATCGTGGGCGGTCGGCTTCTCGGCGCCGCTGCAAAGGCGGCCCTGGCGTCGCGGGGAAAGACATCGGGCGGATACGTGCAGTTCGCCGGCTTCACCGACAACGACAACGCCCGTGCCCGCATGAACGGCTTCAAGGAGGCGATCGGCGAGGGATTCAACGAGGCCGATCGCATGAGCGACGAGATGGATCTCGCACGGGCTCGCGACAACGTCCGCACGGCATTGGTCAACCATCCCGACCTCGTGGCCCTCGTCGGCATCTGGGCCTACAACGCGCCGGCGATCGCGGAGGTGATCGAGGAGCGGAAGCTTCGAGACCGGATGACCGTCGTGACGTTCGACGCCCAGGCCGTTGCGATCGAGCGGATGGCCGCCGGCCAGATCGACGCGATGGTCGTCCAGAATCCGTTCGAGATGGGCATCAAGACGGTCCGCCTCCTGCTCGCGATGCACGAGGGAGACGCGGCGACGATCAACGAGCTGTTTCCGAACGCCGGCCAGCCCGACGGCGACATCCACACGACCGGACTGCGGCTGATCGTGCCCGACGAGAACCCGCCAGTCAAACAGTCCGACATCGCGGGGGATGGCTTCGAATACATGCCACTTTCGGCCTTTCGTGCATGGCTGGCGACGTACGGCCTGTCGAGTTCCTGATTCGGCCGCCACGCCCCACGGAGTCATCACATGGACGCCTCCGCTCCGCCTCCATCCGGCGGCTTCCTCCTGCGACGCGGTGAATGGGCCTTGCTGGTCGCGATCATGGTCGCCGTCGTGCTCACGGCGATCATCGACGCCAACCATTCCTATTGGTTTCAGCCGCTCTCGAGCTTCCGTGACATCGCCCGGAGCACGGCCATGCTCGGCATCTTCGCGTTGGGCGCGGCCGTCGTGATCATCGCCGGCGGCATCGACCTCTCGGCCGGCTCGATGATCGCCCTCTCGACCACGGTCTGTGCCTCGACGATGCTCGCACTGGCGCCGCAGCAGATGACGGGATTCAAGCCGGTGGGAGGCGTGGTCGTGGCCGCCGGCTGCCTGGCGAGCCTGCTGACGGGCTTCCTGGTGGGCACGCTGCATGCGTGGCTCATCACGGCCGTTCGGCTGCCTCCCTTCATCGCGACGCTCGCCACGCTCGTGGGCCTTCGGAGCCTGGCACGGGCCTTGGCCGCCAGCACAACCGCGGCGATCCTGCCGACGCGAAACAGCCAGATCAACGTCTACGACCCCATCTTCAAGTTCGTCCGTGACAACGTCTGGGTGCCGGTCGCCGTCTTCGGCCTGCTTGCATTCGTCACCTGGCTGCTTTTGTCGCGGACCGTGCTCGGCCGTCACGTGCACGCGCTCGGCGGCAACGAGCAGGCGGCCCGGCTGGCCGGCATCCGCACCGACACCGTGAAGTGGTTCGCCTACTGCTACGCCGCGATGACGGCCGCCCTGGCGGGGCTCTTCTACGTCGCCAACGAGTCGGTCGCCGCGCCGGCCACCCAGGCCCGTGGCCACGAGCTCAACGCCATCGCGGCGGCGGTCGTCGGCGGATGCTCGCTGTCCGGCGGCGTCGGCACGGTCCCGGGCACCGTGCTGGGCACCGTATTCCTCCGGGTGGTGATCGACGGCGGGTCGAAGGTGATCAAGACCGATGCCGAGACCGACGAGGGGCTGAGCGTGGGTGGGGTCGGCGTGCTCGCCGTCACGTTCTCCCAGGCCGGTCAGTTGGCGAAGGGGGGCCGTCGGCTGCTGCCCGGCGGTCTGGGCCTGTGCGTCATCCCGGCGCTCTCGATCCTGTGTGGCAGCGTGGTGGCGATGACCGCGTCGCCGCGGACGGGCGTCGCCGCCGGCATCGCCACGCTCATCGGACTGGCTGCCCTGCGATTCCGTGAAGACAGGCAGGCGACCGCATCGAGGCCCGCATGACCGCTCCGGCAGCCGATCGTGCGATCCAGATGCGGGACATCACGAAGCGATTTCCCGGCGTGGTGGCGCTCGACGGCGTCTCGCTCGATATCCGCCGTGGCGAGGTTCACGCGATCTGCGGCGAGAACGGGGCCGGCAAGAGCACGCTCATGAAAATCCTGTCGGGCGTGTTCGGGCCCGATTCCGGAGCGCTCGAACTCCACGGCCGGCCGGTCTCGTTCGCCGGCACCCGCGACGCCGAACGAGCCGGCGTGGCGATCATCCACCAGGAACTGAACCTCGTCGAGCAGCTCACCGTCGCCGCCAATATCTTCCTCGGCCGTGAGCGACGGACACATCTCGGGCTGCTCGACGACCACGGCATGGCGTCGGAAGCCTCGCGACTCCTGGAGTCGCTCGAATGCCACGTCTCGCCGCTGGCATCCGTCTCAAGCCGCCGCGTGGGCGACCAGCAACTCGTCGAGATCGCCAGGGCGCTCTCGCTCGATGCCTCGATCGTGGTCATGGACGAGCCGACCAGCGCCCTGACCGAAGCCGAGTCGGCCCGGCTCGAACGAACGATTCGTCGGCTTCGTGAGGGAGGAACGACGATCCTCTACATCTCCCACAAGATGGACGAGGTGTTCCGCCTCGCCGACCGGATCACGGTCCTGCGCGACGGTCGGCATATCCGCACGGTCGATCGCTCGGCCACATCGCCCCGGGAGATCACAGGCTGGATGGTGGGCCGGGAGATCGCCGGCCACGATGCCCACCAGGCCCGTGCCCGCGGTGAACGGCTGCTCGAGGTGCGCGGCCTCACTCTCCCCTGGCCAGGACATCCGCGCGGATACCGGCTGCGGGATGTGTCCTTCGATCTCCATGCCGGTGAAATTCTCGGCGTCGCCGGCCTCATGGGGGCGGGCCGCACCGAACTGCTGGAGACGATCTTCGGATCGGGCGAGCCAAACTGGACCGGTGAGATCGTCCTCGCCGGCTCCCCCGTCCGGTTTCGCCATCCACGCGAGGCCTGCGACGCCGGCATCGGCATGGTGACCGAGGATCGCAAGCGGCTCGGGATCTTTCCCGATCTCGACGTGGCGGCCCACGTGAGCCTCTGCAGCCTCCACGACGCGGCGCAGGGCGGCCTCGTCAGCCGGACCCGCGAGGAATCTCTCGTAGCCCCGCCGATCCGCGACACCGGCGTGAAGACATCCGGCCTCCATGCCCCGATCAACGGTCTCTCGGGCGGCAACCAGCAGAAGTGCCTGATCGCCCGCTGGCTGCTCACGAGGCCGCGTGTCTTGCTCCTGGACGACCCCACCCGCGGCATCGACGTCGGCGCGAAGGCGGAACTCTACGCCCTGATCGACCGGCTCTGCCGTGACGGGCTGGCCGTGATCCTGACGTCGAGCGAACTGCCAGAATTGCTCACGCTTGCCGACCGCATCATCGTTCTCGCCGAAGGGCGGCTGACAGCCGAGTTCCCGAGGTCGGAGGCAACCGAAGAAAACATCCTGGAAGCAGCCACCTCCGATGGCTGATGCGAGTTCTCCACGAGACTGGCGACCACATTGTGCACATGAACGATGTTGAGCGAGGGTCTGCCCATGCTCTCGAGCCGGCGTAGGTGGCCAGCGCAGCCCGGAGGGCGAGAGCGCAGCCACCTCCGAGAGAGCGGAGGGCAGGGATGCCCGAAGCGAACGTCCGGAGAGAGGGCGTGGGCAGACCCGAGCCACGCCAGATACCGATCGACCCGTTACGCATCTGCCGTGCCGAGCACGATTGCCTGGAGGGCCATAGCGAACGTCCGGCGAGAGGGCACGGGCAACCCCGAGCCACACCTCACGTCCCCACGTACCGTGACACGATCGCACGAGCTCTCGACTCGTCGCGGGTGCCGCTCACGATCGCCCGACCGTCCGCGAACACGGAAAGCTGGATGCCCGTCTCGACATCGAGCCGCACGAGCCACGGGTTCGCGGTGACGGGCCCGATCGCCCGAAGCCGTTCGGCGAGCGACGCGAGATCGATCGAGCCCGCGGCCCCCCCACCAAGCTGCACCGCATGCCGCCCACACATCGCGACCGCAGATCCTCCGGCTCGTCCCTCGAGCCACGGAAAGTCACGGCCCCGGCAGGTTGGGCAGCCCGTCACGGCGAGGGGCGAGAGGTCGATCGTCCGCCATGCCCCTTCCCAGAGATCGCAGGCGAGAAGCGAGTTGCCCGTGCGTTTGACACCGGCCAGGAGTTTGATCGCTTCGGCCGCCTGCACGGCCCCGACGACGAGCGCGGCCGGCCCGAGGATGCCGGCGGTCTCACAGGTCGGCAGCACCCCGGCGGCCGGTGGTTCGGGAATCAGGCACCGCAGGCAGGCGGTCTCGCCCGGCCGCACCGGAAGCACGCGTCCCTCGGCCCCGATGGCGCCGCCGTGCACCCAGGGGATGCCCTCCCGGCAGGCGAATTCGTTGACCAGAAACCGTGCCTCGAAATTGTCGGTGCCATCGACGATGCAGTCGGCGCCACCAAGCAGGCGGTCGGCGGTATGCCGCGTCAGGTCGGCGACCTCGGCCTCGATCGCCACCGCGCCGTTGATCCGCTCCAAACGCCGCTTCGCCGCCACCGCCTTCGGCACCCCGTCGCGCACGTCCTGCTCGTCGAAGAGCACCTGCCGCGGCAGATTGCTGATCTCGGGAAGATCCCGGTCGATCAGCCGCAGGCTCCCGACGCCGGCCCGGGCCAAGGCCATGGCGCTGGCGCCCCCGAGCGCCCCACACCCGACGATCACCACGCGGCTGCGGGAGAGTTTCTCCTGGCCATCGTCTCCCAGCGGCCCAAACCGCACCTGCCGCGAATACCGCTCGTGGTCATAGGGCATGGTCGGCGACGTCCTGCGGTCTATCTCAACAACCAGGCCAGGAGCCCCTTCTGCACATGCATGCGGTTGGCGGCCTCCTCGACGACCACGCTCTGCGGGCCGTCGATCACGCCGTCGGTCACCTCCTCGCCACGGCGGGCCGGCAGGCAGTGCATGAAGAGGGCCTCGGGGCAATGCTTCATGAGGGCTTCGTTCACCTGGTAGGCCCGGAAATCGCCGAGCCGCTTGGCCCGCTCCTTTTCCTGCCCCATGCTGGCCCAGACGTCCGTATAGACGACCGCCGCGCCCGTCACCGCCGCGACGGGATCGGTCATCTCCTCGATCCGGGCGTTCGGCACGACCTTCTTCAGGTGTCCCCGAAACGCCTCGTCGAAGTGATAAGCCTTCGGTGCCGCCAGCACGAACCGCATGCCGAGCATGCCGCAGAGGATGGCCAGCGATCGGGCGACATTGTTGCCATCCCCGACGAAGGCGAGCATGCGGCCGGCCACGCTGCCCACGTGCCGCTGGAGCGTGTAGAGGTCGGCCAGCGCCTGGCAGGGATGGCAGTAGTCCGAAAGGCCGTTGATCACCGGCACCTCGGCGGCCGCCGCCAGCTGCACGATCGTGTCGTGGGCCTTGGATCGGCAGACGATCACATCGACGTAGTCCGAGAGCACGCGGGCGAAGTCGGCGATGCTCTCTCGGCTCGATGCGAATCCCGTGTCCTCGCCGAGAAAGAGGCTCGAGCCCCCGAGGTGCACCATCGCCGCCTCGAAACTGACACGGGTCCGCAGGCTCGGCTTTTCGAAGACCAGCGCCAGCACCCGCCCGGGCAGCACCGGCTCGCGGCGGCCCTCCTCGTGCTTGGCCTGCAGGTCGGCGGCGACGGCAAAGACCGCCTCCACCTCCTGGGCCGAAAGATCCTCGGGAACGATCACGTGACGCATGGAATGCACTGCCTGGAAAACAAGGGAGATCAGCCCCGCGACGCGACCTCGATGATCGCGTCGGCGAGTCGATCGCAGCCGTCGCGGACCTCGTCGGGCGAGATCGTCATCGCCGGGAGCAGCCGGATGACGCGTCCCTGCGTGCAGTTCACGAGCAGCTTGCGATCCATGCAGGCCTGCACCACCGCGGTGCCATCGATCGACAATTCGACGCCGATCATCATCCCGATCACGCGGACATCCGTAACGACGTCGCATCGTTCTCGCAATTGCCCGAGCCGCTCGCGGAAGACAGCCGCCACCGTGCCGACATGGGAGAGCAGGTTGTCGCGCTCGATCATCTCGATGGCCGCGATGCCCGCCGCCGCGGCGATCGGATTGCCGCCGAAGGTCGAGGCGTGCATGCCGGGCCGCAGGTGCTTGGCCAGTTCGACCGTGGTGAGCATCGCCCCTCCGGCGACGCCCGCGCAGAGGCTCTTGGCGAGGGTCATGATGTCGGGCGTGACGTCGAAGTGCTGGTAGCCAAACCAGGTGCCGGTCCGTCCGCAGCCACACTGCACCTCGTCGAAGACGAGCAGCAGGTCGCGCTCGTCGGCAATCCGACGCAGCCCTTGGAGGAACCCCGCCGGAGCGGGCACCACGCCCCCCTCGCCGAGAATCGGCTCGACCAGAATTCCGCCCGTCTGGTCGTCGATCAGCCGCTCCACAGCGTCGAGGTCGCCATGGGGGGCGTATTGGAAGCCGGCGAGCATCGGCCCGAGGCCCTCGTGGTACTTGGGCTGCGCGGTCGCCGTCACGCTTCCCATCGTCCGTCCGTGAAAGCCGCCCCGGAAGGTGATGATCTTGTACCGTTTCCCTTCCGAACGCAGCCGAACGAGTTTGATCGCAGCCTCGTTGGCCTCGGTGCCCGAGTTGCAAAAGAAGGCCTGGCCGCCGAACGACCGCTCCGAGAGCAGCCTCGCCCACTCCCCCTGCGGCTCGATGTACCACGTGTTGGGCACGTGGATCAGCTTCGCGACCTGCTCCTGCACCGCACGCACGACATGCTCCGGACAATGCCCCAGCAGGTTGCAGCCCCATCCTGGGAAGAGGTCGAGGTATTCGGCTCCCTCGGCATCCCACACCTTCGAGCCTTCGCCGCGGACGAGGCAGACGGGATACCGCTTGTAGTTCGGGACGACGTAGCGGTCGAAGACGTCGATGACCGACCGCGTCTTCGCGCCGATCGAAGGGGACGACTCGATGGTGGCCATGGCACTGACTCCTCGGGAGACGCGGAACGGGCCTAGCGGGCGCCGACGGCAGCGGAGGCTCGGGCGGACGGTGCGACGGCATCGTCGCGGACGAGTTCCGTGCCCACACCGCTGGTCGTGTAGATCTCCAGCAGCAGCGAATGCCGCAACCGGCCGTCGATGATGTGGATTTTTTTGACACCCTGCTCGAGCGTGTCGAGGCAGCCCTCGATCTTCGGGATCATGCCGGCGGAGATCGTGCCATCGGCGATCAGCCGGCGGGCCTCCGACGCGGTGAGCGAGTGGATCAGGCTTTCCGGGTCGTTGATGTCGCGAAGCACTCCGGGAATGTCGGACAGCACGACGAGCTTCTCCGCACCGATCGCCGCGGCAACGGCCGTGGCGGCGGTGTCGGCATTGACGTTGAGCTTGTCGCCGTCGGGCCCGAGGGCCATCGACGGGATCACGGGCACCTGTCCAGCGTAGGTGAGGTTGTCGATCGTCAGCCGATCGACGCGGGTCACCTCGCCGACGTTGCCGAGGTCGATCGCCGCGCCGTCGGGGCCTTCGAGCGTCAGCTTTTCGCCGAACAACACGTTGGTGGAGAGGAAGTTGAGCGACATCGCCCGGCCGCCATACTCCTCGAGTTTGGCGACGAGATCGTGATTCACATCCGTGGCCAGCACCCGCTCCACGATCGCGAGCGTGGCCGCGTCGGTATACCGGCGCCCCTGGACGAAGCGAGGCTCGATCCCGGCCTGATCCATCGCCCGGCTGATCGCCTTGCCGCCGCCGTGGACGACGACGATCCGCATGCCGAGCGTCGAGAGGAAGACGATGTCGATCAGCAGGTGGCGGAGCGATTCCGGATGCTCGACGACGCTCCCGCCGAGTTTGATCACGGTGGTGGTGTCGCGAAACCGGCGAATCCAGCCGAGGGCCTCGATGAGCGTGTCGGCCTTCTGGATCGCCTTCTGCTGGGCTTTGCTGGTGGAGTGGGTCGGCACGTGGCGAACGATCCTTCTAAGCAGTCACGCGGCCTATGCAGTCAGGCGGCGGTTCGGACACTCGGGAAAACTCCTAATTGTATCAAGCCGTCGGGCCTCGCAAGCCGCTAAAAAACGACGACGAACTGCGTCTGGATCGCTGTCCCGCTGTAGCCGGCCCGGTAGGGGTAGAGGAAGTTTTGGGCCGGGTTGCGGCTCATGGTGAGGGCCTCGATCGTGAGCCGGGCCTGCCGCGATTGCTTGAGGTACCAGTTGAATCCGCCCCCATATTCCTGGCCGGTACCGAACGGGCCGGTCACCACGCTCGATCGGCCGTAGACCTCGTACGTCCTCGGCACGAAGCACCAGGACACGTAGGCCATGCCCCCCTGATCGAAGATGCTCGAACGATCGAATGTCCCCTCGCCGAAGAAGTCGTCGAGCATGCGAAAGTAATACTCGAACGAGAGCCCCACCCCCCGATGCTTCCAGGCCGCATCGACCGTGGCCAGTTTGTAGTTGAATCGGTCGACCGTCGTGCCCGGCCCCAAGGCCCCCTCCGCCGACAGGGGCATGCCGTTGGAGAGCCGCACGATCGTGTCTTCCGGATTGTTTCCCTGGAGCACCGCGGCATAGGTGCGGGCAAAGACGCCGCTCATGCCGATGCGGATCACCGGATCGGCGTGGTGCTCCATGTCGGAGCATCCGAGGCCGAACGCCCCCCACGGCTCCCACCAGGTGTTGCCCGCCCACGCCATCGACGTGCCGCGGCGGAGCACGCCGGTCGTGCCGCCATCGATCGCGTTCCAGGCCCCGGCCTGGTAGTGCACGGTGTTGTCGAAGAGCGACCCGAGCGAGGCCACGCCCGGGCTGAAACCTGGCCGGAAAAAGGTATTGGCCATGCTGCGATCGATGCCGACCGTCCACGGAGACGAGTCGATCCACTCGCGGGTGCCCGGCACCGGCGACATGCCTCCGCCGACGGTCGCCGCGTCGCTGAACTTCCATCCGAGGATGCCAATCGGGACGACGCCCGAACGGATGCCGACGTTCGTCGTGCCGAAGAGGGCGAAGTTGTAGACAAGCCGCTCGTCGAGCACGTGCCCGTGGAACGAAAGCAGGAACCGGTTGATGTTGAACGTGTTGATGTTCTCGATCTGCCGCGGCACCGTCGGCGTGTAGCTCAGTTCGGTACCGTTGCGGGCGAATTCGAACCATCGCAATTGCATGTAGCCCCCGAGGGCCATGCCGAAGGGAAACTCACCCCGCTTCGGATCGGTCCGGAGCAGGATCAATCCCTTGGGCGGCGCGAGGCCGGTGGCCGGGATGTACCGGGGGCGGGGAATGCCGGCGAGCCGAGCCGTCACGGCCGCGTCCACCATCGCCTGCAGCTCCGCCTCCTGCACCGGATCGACATGCGTGATCGCTTCCTCGAGATACTGGACCGGCTCGACGGCATCACCGCCAGCCTCCGGTTCGCCTTCCTCCTCCACCCTCTGAACGGACTGTGGCGTCACGGAGGCGTTCGATGTCTCACTACGGGCCGTCCTGCAGCAAAGCCCCAGCACTCCAGCCATGAGCAGGAGAGCGGGATGCAGAAATCGGATGGAGATGGCGGAAGCAGGCATGGATTCACCCACCATCAGAATCGGGTGGGATTCCACCGATCCTGCAGGTTTTTCCAACTGGGCAAGATGGGGTGATCGTTCAACGTGGACGAGCCGCTTGACGGGACAAAAAACACCGCTAGGCTGTATTTGTTTTCCGAATGATGCAGGGATGCAGCATTCGTTTTTTTCATCACGGATGGTGGCTGGCCCGCTCGCTGGGCCTGAATTTTTCAGCTTCCCGTGAATCTCAAGTCCCTGAAGATCTTCTGCGACATCGTCGCCCGGCGGAGTTTTTCCCGTGCCGCCGAGGACAATGGCATTTCGCAGTCCGGGGCCAGCCAGGTGGTGAGCCAGCTCGAGGGCCGGCTTGGGGTGCAGCTCATCGAGCGATCGAAACGCCCCCTCGTGCCCACCCGCGAAGGGCAGGTCTTCTACGAGGGCTGCAAGAAGCTCATCGCCCGCTACGACGCCCTCGAGGACGAGGTTCGCACGCTGCACGAAGACGTCGCCGGCCGCGTCCGCGTGGCCGCGATCTATTCCGTTGGCCTCCACCACATGAGCCGCTTCGTGCAGGAATTCATGAGCCGCCATCCCAAGGCCAACGTCCGACTGGAATACCTGCACCCGGATCGCGTGCTCGAATCGGTGGAAGGTGGGCAGGCCGACATCGGCATCGTCAGTTATCCGCGCAGCACCCGCACGATCGAGGCCGAGCCCTGGCGAGAGGAGCCGATCGTGCTCGTCTGTGCACCCGGCAATGCGTTCGCGGGCCGCGTGCAGATGTCGCTGGCGGAGCTCCACGGTCAGCGGATGGTTGGCTTCGACCCCGATCTCGTCATCCGCCACGAACTCGACCGGGCGATCGCGGCCCAGGATGCCGAACCTGCCGTCGTGATGGAGTTCGACAACATCGAAACGATCAAACGGGCTGTCGAAATCGACGCGGGTGTCTCGCTTCTTCCCGAACCGACCGTGGGCCGTGAGCTCGCCGCCGGCACGCTCTGCACCGTCCGGATCGCCGGTGAGGAACTCGTGCGGCCGCTGGGCATCATCCACGCCCGCGGCAAACCGCTCGCCCCCACGGCGCAGCGGTTCGTGGAATTGCTTCGCGGCCACGCGAGTGACACCGACGCCGACCTCGGTGCGGCCATCTCGGCCACCGCCTGAATTGGGGCGGCCGCCGGGCGCCACGGACGAACGAACACGGATCGATTGGTTTTCAGAAACGAAAGACTGATATGAGCGACACGCAGCGTTCGCACGGCCTCCCCGCTCCGCAAGGGCTCTACGATCCCGCCAACGAACACGATGCGTGCGGCGTGGGCTTCGTCGTGAACATGCACGGCCGCAAGAGCCACGACATCATCCGCAAGGGGCTGGAGCTCCTCGAAAACCTCACGCACCGCGGCGCCTGCGGCTGTGATCCGCTCACCGGAGACGGAGCCGGCATCCTCATGCAGACGCCGCACGAGTTCTTCTCGGCCGTCACCCCACAGGCCGGCATCACGCTCCCCGCGCCGGGCGACTGGGCGGTCGGCAACATCTTCCTGCCGCCATCCGAGGAAGACCGCGAGGCGGCCGAGCAGTTCTTCGAGAAGGTGTGCCGGGAGGAGGGGCTCGAGTTCCTCGGCTGGCGCAGCGTGCCCACCGACAACCGGAGCATCGGCGGCACCGCCCGCGACGTCGAGCCAGTCGTGCGGCAGGCCTTCGTGGGCCGCGGCAAGAAAGTCTCCCGCGACCACTTCGAGTGGAAGCTGTTCGTCGTCCGCAAGCGGTTCGGCATCGAACTCGGCAGGCTCGGGCTCACCGAGCAGGGCTTCGTTTACGCCTGCTCGCTCTCCTCGCGCACGCTGGTCTACAAGGGGCTGCTGCTGGCGGACCAGGTCGGCCAGTACTATTCCGATCTCACCGACCCCCGGATGACGTCGGCCCTGGCGCTCGTCCACCAGCGGTACAGCACCAACACCTTTCCCACCTGGGATCTCGCCCACCCCTTCCGGTACATCGCCCACAACGGCGAAATCAACACCGTTCGCGGCAACATCAACTGGATGCATGCCCGCGAGAGCATGCTCGCCCACCCGGTCTTCGGCCCCGATCTCGACAAGATCAAGCCGGTCGTGCGGGAGGGAGGGAGCGATTCGGCCACGTTCGACAACGTGCTCGAGCTGCTTGTCCTCGCCGGACGCCCGATCGAGGAAGCGGTGAGCATGCTCATCCCCGAGCCCTGGAGCGGCCACGAGAGCATGGCCGACGACCTCAAGGCCTACTACGAATACCAGGCCTGCCTGATGGAACCATGGGACGGCCCCGCCGCCCTCGCCTTCACCGACGGTTCGAAGATCGGTGCCACGCTCGACCGCAACGGTCTGCGGCCCGGCCGCTGGTGGCAGATGAAGGATGGCCTCGTCGTGCTGGCCAGCGAAGCGGGCGTGCTTCAATTGCCGGCAGGCGACGTGGTCCGCAAGGGCCGGCTGCGTCCCGGGCGGATGTTCCTTGTCGATACGAGGGAAGGACGGATCGTCGAGGACGACGAAATCAAGCGAACGCTGGCGACGGCCAAGCCATGGCGGGAGTGGATCACCGCCAACCAGGTGCGGCTCGACTCGCTTGCCGATCCTGCAAACGTGGCCGAGGTCACGATGAATCGTGCCGTCCTTCCCGACGAGGTTTTTCGGGCCGCGCCCGCGGGTAACGGCGACGGCGCGGCTGCCCCGCACGCGACCGATCCCTGGCGGGCCGCGGGCGTCGCCGGCGAGCCGTCGAGCCTCGTGGAGCTCCAGCGGGCGCACGGCTATTCGCTCGAGGATCTGAAGGTGATCCTCGCCCCGATGGCCACCGATGGCGCGGAGCCGATCGGGTCGATGGGCAACGACACGCCCCTGGCCGTGCTCTCCGATCGGCCGCAGTTGCTCCACAACTACTTCAAGCAGCTCTTCGCGCAGGTCACCAACCCGCCGCTCGACGCGATCCGCGAGGAGATCATCACGTCGATGATCACCACGATCGGCTGCGAGGGGAATCTGCTCGACTCGCAGCCCGGGCAATGCCGGCTCCTGCGGCTGGAGACGCCGGTGATCGGCAACGCCGAGTGTGCGCGGATCAAGGCGCTCGAGGCGAGCCCGCGGCCCGGCCTGAAGGCATGCACGATCTCGATCCTTTTCCCCGCGGCCGAGGGCGCCGCCGGCCTGCGAAAGCGGCTCGATGCGATCCGCGCCGAGGCCTCACGGGCGGTCGCCGAGGGCGCCACGATCGTCGTCCTGTCCGATCGGGGTGTCTGCCGCGAGCAGGCCGCCGTGCCCTCGCTGCTGGCCACCGCCGGCGTCCACCATCACCTCGTCCGCGAGGGCTCGCGGACCCGCTGCGGCATCGTCGTGGAGACGGGCGAGGCCCGCGAGGTGCAGCACTTCGCTCTGCTCACCGGCTACGGCGCCGGCGCCGTGAACCCCTACCTGGCCTTCGCCACGATCGATCAGATGCAGGCGGAGAAGATCATCGCCGGCGACTATTCGCGGGAGAAGCTCCACAAAAACTTCATCAAGGCGGCCACGAAGGGGCTGCTCAAGGTGATGAGCAAGATGGGCATCTCGACGCAGCAGAGCTACCGCGGCGCGCAGATCTTCGAGGCGGTGGGGCTCGACCAGAAGCTCGTGGACGAGTTTTTCTCGCGAACCCCCAGCCGCATCGGCGGCATCGGGCTGGAGGGGGTCGCCGAGGAGGCGCTCTCACGGCACGAGCATGCCTGGCCGAAGACGGCGGTGCCGCAGACACTCGAACTCGACGTGGGCGGCCGCTATGCCTGGCGGCGCAAGGGCGAGGCCCACGTGCTCGCCCCCGAGGTCGTCGCCAGCCTGCAGCGATCCACCCAGATCAACAGCCGCGAGGAATTCAAGAAGTATCAGAAGCTGATCGACGAGCAGCAGACGAAGCTGCTCACGCTCCGTGGCCTGCTCGACTTCCGCTTCGCCGAACAACCGATCCCGCTCGACGAGGTCGAGCCGGCCAAGGAGATCGTCAAGCGGTTCGCCACGGGGGCGATGTCATACGGCTCGATCTCGAAGGAGGCTCACGAGACCCTCGCCGTCGCCATGAATCGACTCGGCGGCTGGAGCAACACGGGCGAGGGGGGAGAAGACCCCGTCCGCTACCAGCTCGAGCCCAACGGCGACAGCAAGAACTCGAAGATCAAGCAGGTGGCCAGCGGCCGCTTCGGCGTGACGAGCCTCTATCTCGTCAACGCCAAGGAGCTCCAGATCAAGATGGCCCAGGGCGCGAAGCCGGGCGAGGGGGGCCAGCTCCCCGGCCACAAGGTCGATCGCGAGATCGCCCGGATCCGCCATAGCACGCCGGGAGTCGGCCTGATTTCCCCGCCGCCCCACCACGACATCTACTCGATCGAGGATCTCGCGCAGCTCATCCACGATCTCAAGAACGCCAACCACCACGCCCGGATCAGCGTGAAGCTCGTCGCGGAAGTCGGCGTGGGCACGGTGGCGGCGGGTGTATCGAAGGGCAAGGCCGACGTCGTGCTCATCTCGGGCCACGATGGCGGCACGGGGGCGAGCCCACAGACCTCGATCATGCATGCCGGCCTCCCGTGGGAGCTGGGCCTCGCCGAGGCCCACCAGGTGCTCGTGATGAACGACCTCCGCGGACGGATCGTCGTGCAGACCGACGGCATGATCCGCACCGCCAAAGACGTCGCCATCGCCACGATGCTCGGCGCCGAGGAATTTGGAATCGCCACGGCGTCGCTGGTGGTGATGGGCTGCATCATGATGCGGAAGTGCCACCTCAACACCTGCCCGGTGGGCATCGCCACGCAGGATCCGGAACTCCGCAAGAGGTTCACGGGCCAGCCGGAGCACGTCGTCAACTTCTTCTTCATGCTCGCCGAAGAGCTTCGCGAGCTGATGGCGAGGCTCGGATTCCGCACGATCAACGAGATGGTGGGCCGTGTCGATCGGCTCGACACCCGGAAGGCGATCGCGCACTGGAAGGCGAAGGGGCTCGACTTCTCCACGATCCTCCACAAGCCGGAGGTGCCGGCCCGCGTCAAGACGCACCACGATGAATCGCAAGACCATGGCATCGAGCGGTCGCTCGACATGACCTCGCTCCTCGGCCTCTGTACGCCGGCGATCGAACAGAAGAAGCCCGTCGTGCTCGACCTGCCCATCAGGAACGTCAACCGGACGGTGGGCACGATCCTGTCGAGCGAGGTGACCCGGCGGCACGGTGCGGGGGGCCTGCCCGATGGCACCATCCGCATCCACTTCCGCGGCTCGGCCGGCCAGAGCCTCATGGCCTTCGGCGTGCCGGGCGTCGAGGTGACGGTGGAGGGCGACGTCAACGACTACTGCGGCAAAGGGCTTTCGGGTGGCCGCGTGATCGTGCGGCCCGACCGCGACGCCCCTTTCAAGGCGGAAGACAACGTCATCGCCGGCAACGTCGTGGCCTACGGGGCCACCAGCGGCGAGATCTTCATCCGCGGCATCTGCGGCGAGCGTTTCTGCGTCAGAAATTCGGGAGCCGAGGCGGTCGTCGAGGGCACGGGCGATCATGGCTGCGAATACATGACCGGCGGCAGGGCCGTGGTTCTCGGCGAGACGGGCCGCAATTTCGCGGCGGGCATGAGCGGCGGCATCGCGTATGTCTGGGATTCCACGGGCACGTTCCGGCCGAAGGTCAACATGGAGATGGTGGAGCTCGAACAGCTCGACGAGCACGACCTCGACTACCTCAAGGGGCGGATCGAGAAGCACGTCGACCTCACCGGCAGTGATCGTGGCAAGGCGATCCTGGCAGCGTGGCCGAGCGAACAGAAGAAGTTTGTGAAGGTGATGCCGACCGACTACAAGCGGGCGCTCGCCGAATTGCGGAAACTCCAGGCGAAGGAACAGGACGAGGCCAGAAAGGCGGAGGAAAAGGTCCATGGGTGATCCACGCGGATTCATGAAGTACGAGCGGAAGGTCTTCGGCAGCGAGCCGGTGGACCATCGGCTCAAGAACTACAACGAGTTCCTCACGATCCTTCCCGTCGACGAGCTCAAGAAGCAGGGCGCGCGGTGCATGGATTGCGGCGTACCCTTCTGCCACACGGGCTGCCCGCTGGGCAACATCATCCCCGACTTCAACGACCTGGTGTATCGCGACCAGTGGCACGAGGCGAGCCAGCGGCTGCACGCCACCAACAACTTCCCCGAGTTCACGGGCCGCGTCTGCCCCGCTCCGTGCGAAGCGGCATGCGTGCTCGGAATCAATGAAGACCCGGTGGCCATCAAGAGCATCGAGATGTCGATCGCCGACAGGGCCTTCGACGAGGGCTGGGTGATCCCCGAGCCGCCTGTGGTGCGGTCGGGCAAGCGGGTGGCGGTGGTCGGCAGCGGGCCGGCGGGCCTGGCCGCGGCGCAGCAGCTCAATCGTGCCGGTCATCTCGTCACGCTCTTCGAACGCGCCGACCGTCCGGGCGGCCTGCTCATGTATGGCATCCCCGATTTCAAGCTCGAAAAGTGGCGGGTCTGGCGGCGCATCCGCCAGATGGAAGAGGAGGGGGTCGAATTTCGATGCGGCGTGAACGTGGGGACTGATGTCAGCACGCAGACCCTGCGCGACGAGTACGACGCCATCGTGCTCACCGGCGGCGCCACGCTCGGCCGCGATCTTCCCATTCCCGGCCGCCAGCTCGAGGGCGTGCACTACGCGATGGAGTTCCTGCCGCAGCAGAACAAGCGCAACGCCGGCGACGCGGTGCTCGGACAGATCGTGGCCGAGGGCAAGGACGTGATCGTGATCGGCGGCGGCGACACCGGCAGCGACTGCGATGGCACGAGCAACCGGCAGGGCTGCAAGAGCCTCACCCAGTTCGAGCTGCTCCCGCAGCCGCCGGACCTCGGGAAGTATCCACGGCGAACCGAGAGGCCGGCGGGCTCCCCGTGGCCGCTCTGGACGCAGATGCTCCGCACGAGCTCATCCCACGAAGAGGGCTGCCGCCGCGAGTGGGGCATCCTCACGAAGGAATTCATCGGCGACGACACGGGCCGCCTGCGCGGACTGAAAACCGTCCGGATCGAGTGGTATCAGGATCCATCCACGGGCCAGCAGAAGTTCAAGGAAGTGCCCGGCTCCGAGCAGGAGTGGCCCTGCCAGCTCGCGCTCCTGGCCATGGGATTCGTGGGCCCGGAGAAGCACGGCCCGATCGCCGATCTCGGCCTCGAACTCGACCCGCGTGGCAACGTGAAGACCGGCGCCGACTACATGACGAGCCTGCCCGGCGTCTTCGCGGCGGGCGACATGCGCCGCGGCCAGTCGCTCGTGGTGTGGGCGATCCACGAAGGCCGTGAGGCCGCGCGGTCGGTCGATCTGTGGTTGACGGGCCAGACGAACCTCCCGAGCCTCTCCGCCGGCGAATTCGCAGTGCACGCATAGCTATTCGTGGAAAAAGTCATCCATGACCTTTTTCCACGTGGTTGATCGCGGGAAACGCCGAGGGTTTCCCCGATCAACGCCATCGCATCCTTGCTCGGGCAGACGTGTTCCACCGTCTGCGAGCCGAATGCCTGGGAGCCCTTCACTGGACGTCGCTACGGATTCTTTGTCGCCGACATGTTCACGGTGAAAAAGTCTTTGGTGTCGGCAATGGCGCCCGGGGGTTCGTTGATCTTGAAATAGATCGGGCCGTCGGTGCGGGCGGTGATGTCGCCGGCCGCGCCCTCCGCAAGCACGATGAACCGGGGCCGGGAACCATCGTCACCATCCACCCATTGGGCGGCGAGGAGCCGGCCCACGGGGCGGCCGCGATACCAGTCGAGCGAGATGCCGTCCGGCTCACTCTCGATCGTGATGTCG
>JBJTDB010000384.1:0-918 GCA_046092145.1 Planctomycetia bacterium
CATGGGGTGATTCGCCATCGAACCTTCGGTCGGCCTGTCTGCCCGACCTGCCCCCGGGGCCCCATGATCTCACGGTCATTCCGCTGGCCAAGGAGGGCGAGGCCGAACTCTCGCGTGACATCCTCCAGCAGGCCATGCTGAACCTCGAGATCGGCGGACGGCTCGTGGCGGCGGTCGATAACCCTCGGGACACCTGGCTCCGGGAGCAGCTCGCCGGAACCGGTGAAACCGTTCGCGTGAGGCCAGCGGCCGGCCCGAAGCCCGGTGCGGTCGCGTATGTCGTCGAGAAGACCCGAGAGCCCGCGAAGATCCGCGACTTCACCTGCGAGGTCGTGTTTCGCGACCGCGAGCGGCTGCTCAAAGTGATCACCAGGCCGGGCGTCTTCGCGCATCGCCGGATCGATCCCGGCGCCCGGCATCTCCTGAATGCCGTCGATATGGCAGCGGACACCCGTGTGCTCGACATCGGGTGCGGTTCGGGGGCCGTGGCGATCGGCATTGCAGCCCGGGATCCGAGCGTGCAGGTGCATGCGATCGACTCATCGGCGCGGGCCGTCGACTGCACGCGGCGGGGCGCCGAGATCAACGGCCTTGCGAATGTCACGGTCGCACTCGAGGCGGGGGGCGAGTTGGACGAGCCCGGCACCTACGACCTCGTCCTCGCCAATCCGCCCTACTACGGCGATTTCCGGATTGCCGAACTCTTCGTCGATGCGGCCTGGCGGGCCCTGGCACCCGGCGGAACGCTGCTGGTCGTCACGAAGCAGCCGACCTGGTACGTCGAGCATCTGCCCCAACGGTGGCTCGACGTCGCCCGCGAGGAGGTGAAGACGTATCACCTGATCGAGGCGGTGCGGCCCTCATAGCCGGGCTCGGGGCTGCCCATGCCATATCGCCGGACGTTCGCTACGGCCCTTC
>JBJTDB010000385.1:0-8114 GCA_046092145.1 Planctomycetia bacterium
TTCCGCCGCGCCGAGCAATCCTTCCGGAAGAAACGTCGCCGCCGAGATCGTGCCCCGCACGTCGTCGATCCGGCGGAGCCGGGCCTCGACCGCCTGGACGAGTGCCGCGCGGTCGCCGGGGCTCTGGCTTCCGGCATCGAAGCCGAGCACGACATCGACCGATTGAAACGGCCCGATGCGCGCGTTGAACCAGTCGAGATCGGTGATCCAGCGGCTCGCGGAGGGGAGAAACCGCGCAGGGCGGACCTCCGTCTCCAGGTGCAAGAGGCCGATGCCCAGGCCGATCATCGCGGCGAACGAAAGGGTTGCCGTGACCACATGCCACCGCACGAGCCATCGGACGAAACGCTGCACGCCGGGCCATGTCGCATGGGTGGGCGACCACTCGGGCCGCGGCGGGAAAAGCTGCAGCATCGCCGGTAGCGCGAGAAACACGGCCGCGAAGGCGACGACCGTGCCCACGGCCCCGTAGAGCCCGAACTGCCAGACCGGACGCACCTGGCTCACGCACAGCGACATCATCCCGAAGACGGTCGTCAGGCCGGCGATCGCGCTCGGCTGCCAGCCGTGTGCCACGGCCACCGCGGGCGCGTCGGCGGCACCATGCTCGGCCAGCGCATCGATCCAGTAGCCGAGGAAGTGGACCGTCGCCGAAATCGCAAGCACGAACGTCACCACCGGCACGAGCGACACGAGCATGTTCATCGAGCCGCTCGAAAGCCAGATCGCCGCTTCGACGGAGAGCGACGAGAATCCGGCGACCGCGATCACCATGAGCCCCAGCCGCACGCTACGGAGCGAGGCACAGGCCAGCACGAGCGCCACGATCATCGCCACGGTAGACCATGTCGATGCCGTCCGCTCGTTCTCCCGGTCGATCGCCACGCTGACGACGGCATCGCCCGTGAGCCGCACCGCCTCGCGGGCCACGCCTGCCGCCACCGACGCCTCCACGAGCCAGTCGATCGCCGCGCCGCGGCCGACATCGTCGAGCGGGTGGAGCGTGATGACCGCACAGGTGGCCGCGCCGTCGGGCCCCACGAGCGTGCCCTCGAGCCGAGCCGCCGCCCTGTCATCCGGGAGCCGAGCCGCCTCCGCCACGTGGTCCCGCAGCCGCGTGCCGCTGGTCACCGCGGCGAACCACCGCGGCGCCTCGCCCCGATCGGCCTCGGCCATCTGGGCATCAACCGCGGCCACCAGCCGGTCGAGCGATACCGCATCGAGCCGGCAGCCATCCCAACTGACGAGCACCGTCTCGTCGGGGCCAAAAATCCGGAGAAAGCGGTTGTAGGCGAGGGTCACGGGCGACCGCTCGGGAAGCCATCCGAGGACGCTGTTGTCGCGGTGATCGTAGGCATGCCACGACGCCCACGCCATGAGCGGCAGCAGGCACGCGAATCCGGCGAGGATCGTTCGGGAGTGCCGCTGGAAGAACGACGGAAGCATGGGGGCGGCGACTCGCTGCGGTGATACTGCACGCTTCCGTGGATCCTTCGGCAGAGGGTACTCTGCGTGCCGGCAACGCGCCTATCGAGACTGCGTGACGAGGACCCGATGGCCGGCAGGCGACCGATCGTGTTTCCGATGTGGACCGGCGTGAGGCTGGTGCCCTGGCTGCGGCTGTTGGCTCGTAACGGGTTTCGTGTCGCACCCTCGCGGCTTCCCAGGGCCGCCGCGATCACGGCCGCGAGCATCGCCGGCGAGGCCCTGCGTGCGATCCAGTGGGCCATCTGGGGCAAGGGGCTCGAGCAGTCGCGGATCGAGACCGACCCGATCGTGATCCTCGGGCACTGGCGAAGCGGCACGACGCTCCTCCACGAACTGCTCGCCTGCGATCCGCGGCTCGTCGCGCCCTCCACCGTGCAATGCGCCTGCCCGAGCCACTTCGTCCTCTCGGAGCAGTTCGCCCAGGACTACCTCGGGTTCCTGTTGCCCGAGCGGCGGCCGATGGATGGCATGCCGATGGGCTACGAGAGGCCTCAGGAAGACGAGCTGGCCCTGTGCAATCTCGGGTTCCCGAGCCCCTGGTGGATCGTCGCCTTCCCCAACGAGCCGCCCCCCGACCCGCTCTACACCGACTTCGAAGGGGTCAGCGAGGCTGAGCGGGATCGCTGGGTTCGAGCCTGGACCGATTTTCTGCGGCATGTGCAGTTCGAGCATCCCGGGCGGCTCGTCCTCAAAAATCCGCTCCATACCTATCGAGTGCCGCTGATCCGCACGGTCTTCCCCAAGGCCGAGTTCATCCACATCGTGCGCGACCCGCATGACCTGGTTCCATCGTGCCTCCATTTCTGGAAGCGGATGTTCGAGCAATACGGCCTGCAGCGGGCCCGCTGTCGTGATCTCGAGGAGCAGGTTTTCGACTCGATCACGGCCATGGACGAGCGGATCGCCACGACCTGGGAAACCGTCCCGCAGCCGCAGCGATTCCGCACGCGGTATGAGGATCTCGTGGCCGATCCGATCGGCGTGCTCCGGTCGATCTACGACCATTTCGCCTGGCCCGGCATCGAGGCGGCGGTGCCTCGATGGCAGGCCTATCTCGATGCCCAGCGCGACTATCGCCGCAACGACCATCTTCGAGACGCTGCGCTCGATGCCAGGATCGCCGACCGTCTCGCCGTCGTGCTCACGCGGACTGGGTACGAGGTCCGCATCGGGACGCCCACTATGAAGACGTAGCCGGTCCTCCAGCGGGTAGTCAGTCGGGCGAGAGCGGCACGGCCCACCTGGGAAACGACCGGCGTAGCTTCGCATCCATGGTGACCAGCTTCGCGCCGAGCGCCATCGCCAGGGCGACATACTCGCAGTCATAGGCCGTGCACCTGCTGTCCCGCACGAGCTCGAGCACCAGCCGCGAATCGACGTGGCGTTCGCCGGCCGCCATCAGGCCCTCCGCCTCGGGCTGCAGGTCGATTGCGTCCGCGTCCGTAAGCAGGCCTTGTCTCGTGAAGCCGGCAAGAACGGTCACGGCGTGGAGATCTCGATGCCCGGGGGCTTTAGTCGCTCGAAATCGGCCGTGTTGTAGGTGATGATGCGGCTGCATCCCTGTCGTTCGGCGCACTGCGCGTGCAAGGCGTCATAGATCGTGCCGCTCCGAAGGCCGAGGCCCGCCACCCGGGCGAGTGCCGCCTTGTAATCCGCGACCGAGAGCGGCACCACCTCGAGATATCGCAGGAAGTTTTCGTCGATGAGCCGTGCCGCCTCTCCCGGCTGGATGCGCCGTGCCAGCGGCAGGGCTGTGAGCGTCGCGTAGCACTCGGCGAGGGCATGGGTCGAGCATATCGCGTCGCGGCCTGCCCTGCCCGAGACGGCGAATCGTCGGAAACAGGCCAGTGCCGCCTCGTGGTTTGGAAGCTGATCTACGACCGCGGTGACGAGGGCGGACGTGTCGAAGAGCACCTTCATTCCCGGCGAGTCCCTCCGCGGCGAGCCCGCGACTCCCGTTCCTGCCGTACGAAGGCGGCGATGTCGATGCCGACGGTCTGCGGCCCGTGGTGCACGAGCACGCCCGCCCGGTCGACGAGCGCCGCATCCCGGTCAGCGGGCCGGATGATCACTCCGTCGGCGGTTGGCTCGATCTCGATCTCGCTCCCGGGGGTCAGGTGGAACTGCTCGCGAAGCGACTTTGGCACGACGAGCCGGCCCGCGGTATCAATGGTAGTCTTCATGCCAAAATGGTATTTTGAATGGCATTTTGGGTCAAGACTTGCGATTGTGTCGACTAAACTGGACGCGATGCAATGTGTCGAGTAAACTCGACACATCATGGAATCGGCCGAATTTCTGCGAATTGCCGCTGAGTGGAGTCACTGGGACACGCCGCCCAGGCCCACGGTGCCACGGTCGGTCACGCTTCCCTCAACCCTGCAGCCTGAAGTCGCCCTGATCATCCAAGGGGTGCGTCGCTGTGGAAAATCGACGCTGCTTCGGCAACTCGTCGATCGCTATTCGCTCGACCGCAGCCGCTGCCTGTTCATCAATTTCGAGGATCCCCGGCTCGCCCCGTCGCTCGATCACACCACGCTCGACCTGATGGTCAACGCCTTCGAGGCCGAACGCGGCCCCGACTGCACCTACCTCCTCGACGAGATCCAGTGGGTCGATGGCTGGCAGCGTTGGCTCCGCTCCCAGCTCGACCGCCCGCGGGGCCGACGGTTCGTCGTCACCGGCTCCAATGCCCATTTGCTTTCGGGCGAACTCGGCTCGTCCCTCACCGGCCGCCACACCACGGTCGAGTTGTTTCCCTTCGATCTCGACGAGTTTCGCGTGGCCCGGCCGGGAGCCAGCGTCGAGGACTATCTGGACTGCGGCGGCTTCCCGGCGATGGCGACCTCGCCCGATCGCGACATGCTGCTCCGCGGCTATTTCCAGGACATCGTCGAGCGCGACATGCGCGAGCGGGTGGCCGCGCGATCGAGCCTGCCGCTTCGCCATCTCGTGCAGATGCTCTACGAATCGGCCGGGTCAGAGATGAGCGTGCGGCGGGCGAGCGCGGCCCTGGGGGTGTCGGTCGATACGGCCGGGCTCTACGTTGCCGCCGCCGAGAGCGCTTACCTCGCCTTCGGCTGTCCATTCTTCGCCTGGTCGATGCGGAAGCGGCTCGTGCGGAATAAGAAGTTTTATCCCATCGACACCGGCCTGCGGCGGGCCTGCGTCGGCACGACCGGTCGCGACCGGGGCAAGCAGCTGGAATGTGCCACGTTTCTGCTCCTGCGACGCCGCTACCGCCACGTGTCTTATTGGCGCGGCCGCCGCGAAGTGGACTTCGTCGTGATGGGAGCCGACGGCCCGATCCCCGTGCAGGTGAGTTGGGACACGATCACCGAGCGGGCGCGGCAGGCCGTGGACGAGTTTCAGGCCGCACACCAGAACGCCGCCGAGGCGGTGTTCGTGACGCGGGAGTCCTATGAGGCGGGCGTGCCGGAGCTTGCCGGCGAACCGCCGACGTGAACGCGCCGAGGGGATAACAACTGCCAGCACCATCCGGCCGTTTGTTCCGGATCGAAAAGAGCCGCGTTCTCTCTGACCGATTGTCATGTGCACCACATGCGGTTATCCTCGTAGCATGAGCAAGATGATCCAAATTCGAAATGTTCCGGACGCGGTGCATGCCACCCTCAAATCGCGGGCGGCGCTCGCTGGACAGCCGCTCACCGACTACCTCCTGGCCGAAATCCAGAGGGTCGCCGAACGCCCCACGCCGCAGGAACTGGCGGAGAGACTGCTGCGCCGCCCCCGCGTCATCCTCAAGACATCGCCGTCCAAGGCGGTGCGGACTGAACGGGATCGACGATGATCGTCCTCGATGCGTCGGCAGCCCTGGAGCTGCTGCTCCGGGCACCGGATCATCCGCGCCTCGTCGACAGAGTCCTACGCTCGGGCGAAACCATCGCGGCTCCCCACGTCCTCGATTTGGAAGTGGCGCACGTGCTTCGTCGATTCGTCATGGCCGGTGAGCTCACGGACTCTCGTGCCCGGAAGGCGATCAAAGATCATCGCGCTCTGGGGATCAGCCGGTATCCCCACGACGTTTTGCTCGACAGGGTCTGGCAGATGCGCGTCAACTGCACAGCGTACGACGCCGCCTATCTCGCCCTCTCGGAAGCGCTCGACGCCCCGCTGATCACCTGCGACATGAAGCTCGCCGGCATCCCGGGAGCCTCTGCATCCGTTGAAGTGATCGGGGCTTATTGAGGGCTGAATACATGATTCATGGTCTGCCGGGGCTTGGGCGAGAACCAGCCGACGGATGTCGACCAAGCGAAAACCGCCGGAATTCCGGAAAGCTTGGGGAATGAATTTTCCAAGCGGCATCCATGGTCCGCGGGAAATGCGGCCATCGAAAGCATCTGCGTGGCCGGCGGCGACGCCAGCGTGCATGCCGCCGGGCCGCGGTGATGACAGAAGTGGATTCTCGAGGACGACCAGCAAAAAAGTCTGTCTTGGAAGCTCGAAACGCAGCTGCTCCACTTCGACGGCCGGCATTGGCATGGCTATTCGTATGCATGGAACGACGCTGGCACCGACGCGGAACTCGTGCGGATGCCAGAGCATCTGCTCCGCGACCTCACGGCCGAGCAGGTCGCCGACCTCCTCGCGTATCTCGAATCGCTGCGCGAGTGACGACACCACGCGATGAGAAGCCCCCCGGCCCATCTACCCTGGGCGTAGCGGTGGCTCCAGAAGCGTCCGAAACGCCGCCTGGCTCGAATGCGCGCATGCGAAGCCGCATTCCCGCTGCAGGCGCTGCGATGTCATGATCCATGGGTGGCGTAGGTAATGGGCCAGGCCGGGCGGTGTCGCCAGCCAGGGAAGCCGGAGCGACCACCAGATCCTGCTCGCCGCATTCACGACGAAAAACGGCATCCTTACCGCCGCGATTCCCATCGCCCGGGCGATCTCCCGCTGCGTCATCGAGTCCTCGGGCGCCACGTTGAACGGCCCACGCCCTCCGCGCGCAAGAATTGCGAGCGTCGCGGCCGCGACGTCATCTTCATGGACAAACTGCAGCGGCGTGTCGGCGCCATCCGGCAATGCCATGAAGGGCACCGTGAGAAAGATGTCGCTCAGAAAATTCCTGACCCCGTGACCGCAGATGATCGCCGGCCGCGTCCAGGCGACGGCGATATGCGGATGATCGCCGGCGAAGGCCGCTACCTGCCGCTCGACGATCCCCTTGTCGCAGGAATAGGCGAAGTCGTCGCGCGGGCGGAGCGGCGTCGCCTCGTCGCAGAGGGCCGGATTGTCGGGCCAGGCACCGTAGACGGTGCCGCTACTGGCCACGAGCACCCGCGACGCGCCGCAGGACACCGCCGATGCGAGCACATGCCGCGTGCCTTCGACGTTGATCGCCCGCATCGCCGCACGATCCCGCCGCGGCTGGACGACATACGCGAGGTGGATGACCGTGTCGGGGCGAAAGCGTTGGATCACCTCGGCCATGAGGGGATCCCGGATGTCGCCCTGCCACTCACTATCGGGCGGATCGCATGCTGCCAGACGGCAGTCGAGGCCGAGCACGTGGGCATCGGGATGCTCGCGGCGAATTGCCCGCAGAAGCGCTCTTCCATAGACGCCGGCATGGCCGGTGATCGCGATCCGCGAGAAAGGCTTCGTCATGGATCTGCCTTCGGAAGGGGCTGCACCGTGGAGGGCAGCCGCAGGCCACGGCGCCACTTGGCAAAATCCTCGCGGAGCCTCGGCCATTCGCAAAAGAAGAGATGGCCGGCTCCATCGTAGATCTGGAGCGTCGCCCCCAGAATCCGGCTGGCGAGTCGCTGCGTCTCACGAAGCGGCACGACGTCGTCGTTGCCGCCGGCCGCGATCCATACGGGCACACCAATGCTGCCAAGCGCCTCGGTGATGGCAAGCCCGCGAATCGCAGCGAGCACCCGCACGAGCGATTCAGGATCGTGCGAGGCAAACGCCACGTGCATCCGTCGCGCGATCTCTGGCGAAATCCAGGCCGACGCCCTGGCATCGGCCGCCAGCAGGCCGAGCACGGTGCGATGGATCCACGGCCAGGCGGCGGCCATTCGGAGCCCCACCGACACGGCGCGACGGCCCAGCGGCCTCCCGGCCAGCCACACGACCCAGCCCATCATGCCTCCGATGCCCCGGCCGCTTGCAAAGCCGGCCAGGCTCGCGACCGCGGCCACGCGGTGCGGATGACGGATGGCGAGATTGAGCGCGGCGAACCCGCCCGTCGACCAGCCGGATGCGATCACCCGCCTCGGCCCCACGAGTTGCTCGAGCGCCGATTCATAGAGCCTCGCGAAGAGTTCTTCGTCGAGCACCGATGCCTCGGTTCCGTCGGGCAGCCGGCCAGGATGATGCCCTGGGAGGCTCAGGGCGATCCACGATTCAGCCGACGGATTCGTGAACAGCTCCGTCGCGAGATCGATCGACGCCAGAATGCCATGCACGAAGAGCACCGGCGGCCGGCCATCGGCCAGCAGATGCACGTCCGCTGCGACGGTGTGGCCGTCGATGGCGATTCGTTCGCGGCGGAGCGCGGGTGTTGGCGGTTGTTGTGTTTCCAACGCATACGGCGTCATTGTTATTGCGAAAATGGAGCGCTCGCTGAAAGCGTTGGATGTTTGCTCCCGCCC
>JBJTDB010000386.1:0-43504 GCA_046092145.1 Planctomycetia bacterium
TTGAGCGTCGGGAAGGCCATGTCGTCGGCCCCGATCATCAGCGGGATCAGGAAGTTGCCGAAGGCGCCGGCGAGGATCGGGATGATCACGAGGAAGATCATCACGGTGGCGTGCATCGTGAAGAGCATCGTGTAGAACTCGGGGCTCATCTGACCCCCCTGCTGCTCGAAGAGCTTGCCGAGCACCGGCACATCCGACCACGGCCAGGCGATCTGCCAGCGGACGGCCAGCGCCAGCAGGCCGCCGATCAGGAACCACAAGAGCGTCGAGAAGAGGAACTGCAGCCCGATCACCTTGTGGTCTTTGGAGAAGACGTAGGTCGAAAGAAACTCGGCCACGGGCCGATGGCTCGGGGCCGGCGGCGGGGCGATCGTCGGGGTGGCGGTGATGGTGCTCATGGCAAGCCTCCTCAGTTGACGGTGACCGTCTCGGGACCGGGCTGGGTCGCTTCCTGCTCGGCGTATTTCCGCTCGAGCCAGGCATCGAATTCCGACCGTGTCACGAACGTGACCCGGCCCTTCATCTTGTAGTGTCCCCAGCCGCAGAGTTCGGCGCAGACGATGTCGAAGGCGCCGGTCTCACGCGCCTTGAACCAGACCGGGATCTTCATGCCCGGCACGGCATCCTGCTTGATCCGAACATGCGGCAGGAAGAAGCTGTGGAGCACGTCCATGCTCTTGAGCTGGATGAGGACATCTTCGTCGATCGGCAGATGCAGGTCGTTGACCAGATGCAGGTCGTCGGGCGTGCCGATCAGGCCGTCGCGGCCGGGATAGCGGAGCCGCCACTCGAACTGCCGGGCGACGACCTCGACGGTGGGCTGCATCTGGGGCCGTCGCATCTTCACGTCGGCCCAGGCATTCATCTGATAGATCGCCAGGAAGAGGAGCGTGGCCGCGGGGATGATCGTCCAGACCACCTCCAGTGTGTGGCTGCCGTGGATGTAGACGGCTGGGCCGGCGTTCTTCGCGGCGTCGTACTTCCAGAGGAACCAGAAGAGCAGCACCTCCGTGGCGATGAAGACCACGCCGGTGAGGCCGAGGATGAAGTAGAAGAGCCCGTCGATCGCGGCGCCATGGGCCGAGACGTCCTTGGGCAGCCAGTGGTCGTAGGCCGGCGCGATCGCGAACGTCGCCACACCGAGCACCGGCACGGCGAGGAACAACAGCGCCCAGAAGATTCCCGACAGTCGCTTTCCCACGGCAGTCTCCTCCGATCACTCACCCTTGGTTCTTCATCGGCCGGCACCCTGCTCGCCGTCGTAGTCGTAGGGCAACGAGCGGACGTAATTCACGATGTGCCAGATGTCTTCGGGCGATACGGTGCCCTTCGCGGCCGGCATCGGCGCGCCGTTGATGCCCGCATGGATCCGGTAGTAGAGGTCGAGCGGCCGGCGGCCGCCGCGATAGATCCCCTGCCGCAGGTTGCGGGGCGGGATCGTGCGGGGCCGCAGCGCGTCGCCCAGCAGCACCTGCTCCGCCTTCGCCGACCAGCCTGCATCCTGATCGTTGGCCACCTCCTGGCTCCACTGCACGATCGCCTTGTTCCAGTCGTCGTAGTCGTTGGCCTGTCCGTCGCCGAGGCCGGTGACACCGTGGCACTTCACGCAGTTGGCCTTGTCGCCGTAGAAGAGCTCCTTGCCGCGATCGATCGAGGCGGCCAGTTCGATGCCGGAGGGCATCTCCGGAACCGGGATCACGGCGTCGGCGGCCGACCGCCACCGATCGGCGATCGGGGCGAGCGTCTCATCGACGAGGAACTCGCGGGTCTCGGGAAGCTTGCCCTGGTCCTCGTCGTCGAGTTCGAAGAAGGCACGCATCAGGGCGATCTCCGTCTCGCCACGCATGCTCAAATACCGGACGTATTCGGCGAGGGCGTCGATCTCCAGATCGCCCAGCAGGGCGAACGACGGCATCGAGGTGCCTGCGATGCCGTTGTGGAGGATCCGCACGAGGTCGGCCTGCGTCGGCTTGTCGGCCCGCTCGGTGCTCTTGAACTTGAAGACGCCCGGGCGGTAGTCGCGCGGGTAGGGATTGAGGAAGGCCGCGGTGGGCCCGAGCCCGTCGCCGGTGACGCCGTGGCAGTGGGCACAGTGCTCTCGGTAGAGGCCGTTCTTGCGGCCCGCGATGTCGCTCCGCACCGGGCCGGCCGCCAGCCGCAGCTTGGCTTCGTCGAGGCCCGCCTCGGGCAGGCAGACCGGTTCGTCGGGCGTGCCGAACATCGCCAGGAGGATCGTCGCCACCTGCCGACCCTGGTCGGGCGTGAGCCGCTGCTTGGTCGCCTCCACCATGTTTGGGCGGAAGGATGCCGCGGGCGTGCGGCCGCAGCCGGAGAGCGGCACCAGGCACAGGATCGCGGTCACGAGGCTCCCGGTGCGGGAGAGCGGGCCCATGGTCGGACGTGTCATGCCGGTCGTCATCATCGTGGTTTTCATGTGCGGATTCAGATTCCCAAGGCACTGGCCGGGACGACGAGCATTCCCAGATCCTTCGCCTCGTCGGGCTGGAGCGTGACCTGGAATCGCCCCTTGGGCGTCCACTTCAGCTCCGGCTTGGCGATGCCAAGCGCGCCGTTGGGGCCGGTCGAACGCTCGTGCCAGACCTGAAACTCGATCGGTTCTCCCGCCGGAAGATCGGGGATCGTGAACCCGCCGTCGGCGGCGCTCACGGCGACGTAGCCATCCTTGCGAAACACGGCGTAGGCCTTCATCCAAGGATGGATGTTGCAGGTCACCGAGACGGGCATGCCGGTCTCCGAATCGGGCTTGTAGAGCGTGCCCTGCCCCGCCGGAATCAGCTGGTTGAAACTCGAGCCGGCGATGTTGGTGTTGTGGCCGACAGGATCGCTGTTGCGGACGTCCACCGGCTGGCCGACACGGGCCGCAAAGACGGGCGCCAGAAACTCGCAGTTCTTCTGGTCGAAGATCAGCGGCGACTCGGCGGCGGCATTCTTGACGCGGCTCGTCTTGCGGGCGAAGACGACGACGTTGGCCAGCCCCTTCGTCGATGGATCGACCAGGAGCGACCGGTCGTAGAGTTTCATGCCGCCCTTCGAACAGACTTCCGTGTCTTTATCGATCACGAGGGCCTTGGGCGCTGGAGCCGCACCCTCGAACGTGAAGACGCCCTTGAGCGTGCCCCAGCCGGTGCCCGTCGCGGCGGTCGATTCGGCGGCCCCGCCGGACGGCGCGGCCCGCAGCGACGACCGAAGCGACGAGGCGGCGGACGCATCGGCTCGCGGCGCATCCAGACGCGTCGGGCCGCAGCCCGCGACCATGAGCGAACCAACGACGACGACGAAACAAAGCGAACGGATCATCGGCCTCACTTGGAGAACAGGGACGGATCGACGACCATCTCGCCGAGGTCGGCGCCGGACGCCGTGACTTTCACCTTCTTGCGGCCCTTGGCCGTCTTCTCGGCCTTGCCGCCCACCTTTACCTCGGCGATGAAACCGGCCTTCTCGTGCCACATCTGCAGTTCGACCTCACCGGCCGGGACGCTCGGGATTTCGAAGCTGCCATCGGCCTTGGTCACCGCCGCATAGGGATTGGGACGGACGACGACCCACGCCTTCATCCAGGGATGGATGTTGCAGGTCACCTGGGCGGGAAGCGCCTCCTCTGTATTGAACGTGAGCGTCGAGTCGCCGCCGGCCGGGATCAGGCTGTTGGACGGCGGATTTTTGAGCGTGGCGACGTTGCTGTTGTGGCCGACGGTGTCGGAGTTCTTGAGAACCAGCGGCTGCCCGGTCTGAACGACGGCGACATGCGGCTCGAACCGGCAGTCTTTGTTGTCGAGCACGACCTTCTCCGACTTTGCCGCTCCGAGATCGGGATGCACCTTGACCCCCTTGTCTCGCACGAAGACGACGATGTTGGCCACGCCCTTGTCGGCTCCGACGATGAGCTCCTCGTTCACGAGCTTGTGCTTGCCGCAGACCTCAACGTCCTTGTCGGCCTTCAGTTCGGTGGCCGATGGCGGGGCCCCGCCGAAGACGAACTTCCCCTTGATCGTGCCCCACTCCTCGGCACCCGCGGCCGACACCAGGCACCATGCGGCAACGACGGACAGGACGGCATGACGAAGGGGGGCGATCATGGCAGGTCTCCGAAGGCTGGGGGAACGTGGCGGCCCATCGGCCGGCATGATTCAGTTTAGCGCGACGCCGGGATCACGGGAGTTTTTGGTCGGTTGAACGGCCGCCGAAGGGGGATTGGCCGAGGGAACCGAGGCACGCGCCGGGGCGGACTCGGCCTGTGGCTGCGGCGCCGCGGCCGCCGGCGCACCCGGTCGAGACCGGGGTGCGGCGAGCGGCCCGAGATACCGCTCGAGCGACAGGCTCCGCTTCGCGAAGGCGTCGAAATGCATGAGCAGGTCGGTGAGCGCATCGACCTGCTGCTCGCTCGTGCCCTTGTAGAGATCCTGGCTGACCGGTGCATCGAAGGGAATGTTGACCGGCATGCCCGTGTAGGGGAGGAACCGCTTCGGGTTGGCGATCCAGTCGTGCACATAGCCCGGCCGCAGCCGCTCGTGCACCCGCTCCAACTGAGGCGCCAGCGCCTTGGGATTGCCCGGGGGCGCGTAGGAACCGACGAGGTGGCACTTCACGCAGTAGTTGTTGTTCGTGACGATCTTCATCGCCCCGTCGAGATGCCCCGGCATCGACCGCTCCTTCGCCACGAGCGAGCTTTCATCGAGCCGCGAATCGTAGACATAGGCCGAATCGACTCCGTCCACCGAGGCGAAATACTCGACGAGCGCCGCCGCCTCCTGCGACTGAAAGTTGAACTTCGGCATCCGGAGCACGGCCGACGGGCGGATCGTCTGCGGGTTGAGCAGGAACCGATGGAGCCAGTTCGACTGGACCTTCTTGCCCTCACCCACCAACGGAGGCGGCAGCCAGCCCCAGGCGTCGTCGGGCTTCACGTTGGGATTGATCTGCTTCTCGTCGGCGATCACGACCGGGAAGAGCAGCTTCGCAAGGTCGCCACCGCGGGCCGGATAATGCCGCCCGGCCTCGATCGCGGCCTCGGGCACGATCAGGTTTTGGCTGCCGACGAGCCGCGGCTCGCCATCGACGAGCAGGTCCCGCCAGAGCATCACCGGCCGATGGAGCACGGCTTCCGGATCCCCTTCCTCGACCGGCACGCCATCCTCGTCCACGAATTGCGGCTTGCCCGTCTCGGGATCGAGCACCGGCATGCCGATGATCGAGGCCTGCCGCAGACCACGGGAATCGGTCGCAAGCGACTTCTGGACGTCCTGCGGCGTGAAGTGGGCCGCGAGGAACGGATAATCGCGGACCTCGGCCGCCTCGCCCATCGATCCGGGCGCGTAGCGGACATCCCACCGATCCATTTCGAGGGCATGGCAGCCGCCGCAGTTGTATTGCTCGGCGACGACCAGCCCGTCGAGCCGGGCCTGCTCGCGCGGCGACGGCCGATGGACGAACTGCGGCGCCGGCGGCTCCGCGACGAGCCCCAGGACGAACGTCATCACCGCCTCACGCTGCCCGTCGTCGAACGGGAACTGCGGCATCCGATACCGCTCGTTGTAGGTCTTGTTCTCGACCTTCTTGTAGTCGTAGCTCCGTGGCTGCCGCAGCTTCTGCCAGAGGAAGCCCTCCCGCTCGTGGCCGAGCAGCTTCTGGAAGAAGTAGCCGGTGTCGGGATCGACCGACTCAGGATCGATGTGATGGGCGTCGTGACCGGGCGCCGCGTAGGCGAGATCGCCGGAGCCGATCTCGGGGGTTTTCTTTTCGCCGTGCGGGTCATCACCGGCATGCCCACCGTGCCCACCGTGCCCGTGGCCGGCCAACTGGTGCGTCACGAAGTGCGATGCCTGCTCGAACGCGATCCGCGATGGATCCTTCCGACCCCAGTCGGCCAAGGCCGCGCCCGCGGGCTTGCCATCCTCGAAGCCGGGGATGTCGTGGCAGGCGTAGCAGGCGAGCTTGGCGATCGTCTTCTTGCCGACATAGCCGAGCAGCACCGCATCGCGACGCGGCCCATCGAGCCCGACGAGCATCTGCTCGTCACCCTGGATGCCCGCCTGATCGGCGGCAAGGCCGGACGCGAGCACCTGCTGGGCGCGGGTCGCGGTGAACCGTTCCTTCAGATACATCATCGCCAGTTCGTCGAGCGCCGCCCGTTCGTCGGCCGACAGCGACCCGGCCGATGCCATCGGGAACGACGTCTCGCCGGAGAGCGTCTTCACGCCCCAGTCGGCGGACGGCTTCCAGTCGGCGCCCGATGCCATCAGGTATTCGACCGCGTCGGCCGCCGGATCACTGACCGTGCCATCGGCCAGCGACACCGGTTCGAGCAGCACGTTCGGCATGATCGTCTTGGGGTGATAACGGGCCGGCTCGCGCAGCCAGCTGTAGAGCCACGCGCGGCCATTGGGATTCCCGGCCAGCTTGCCCCCCATCCGCGAGAGGTCGGGGCCGTGCGTGCTCGCCGCCTCTGGGAATTCGTCGTGCTTGTGGCAGGCGAGGCAGCCGCGGACTTGGAACACCTTCTTGCCCCGGGCGGCATCGGGCTTCGCCGTGATGCCAGCATGGGGCGGGACGAATTCGAAGGGGGCGCTCGACGTGGAGAGGTAGTGGATCATCGAGCGGATTTCGACCGGCTCATACTTCCGAGACTCCGCGAGCCCCTTCCCTTCGAGGTGCTCCCAGAGGCCGAAGAATCGCGGCATCTTCGTCGAGGGGCGGAATTCCTGCGGATTGCGGAGCCACGCGAAGGTCCAGTCGAAGTTGAGCTTGCTGGCGGCATGCCGAAGCGACGGCCCCACCTTCGGCAGCGTGCCGGGGGTTTCAGGATCCCGGAGCACCGCCGCGAGGGAGTGCGACCGCGGCGAGAGGCTGGCATCGGCGCCGGCCGCCGCATCCCGCTCGATCGCCTCGCGCAGCCGGGCCCTGGCATCATTGCCATCGGGGCTCGACTTCACGTCACGCGCCCAGCGGACGACCGTGTCGCCCATCGACGCGAGCCCCGGATCGGTGAGCAACGCCTCCGCCACCTCGTGATACGACGGCTCCACACGCATGTCGGGGCCGATCCGCTTGTCGGGCCCGGCCCATCCGTTGATCTCATGGCAGCCGTAGCAGCCGTATTGCCGGATGAGGTGGTAGCCCGCCACGAGCTTGTCGGCCGGGGGCTCGGGGAACCGCGGGCTCGGCTCGAGATCGACCACCTGGTGGTGGCACTTCAAGCAGCTCGACTGCTCGAATCGCTGCGGCAGCATCGGCAGGATCCAGTGATGGTTGTTGAACCATCCATGCTCGTCGTGCCATTCATGGGCCTGCTTCGGTGAATTCGGCGTGTGCGACGACCACTTGAAACTCGTCGAGCTGCCCTGCCCCTGGTGGCAGATCGTGCAGCCGAACGTCTTCATCGGATGGGGGCTGGAATCGCTGACGAACAGATCGAGCCGCGGATGCGACGAATAGGGCTGCGGCACGCCGCGGCGGACGACGAGCGACAGCGGACGACCCCACGACGGCATCTCGACCAGCGCCGTCGCCGCGATGCTGCGGGCCGCGACGCGGCCGCCGGCGATCTGCTCGATCACGTCGCCAGGACGCAGACCCGCCTTCGCGGCGGCCGATTCGGGGAGCACGACGCTCACCGTCGGATCCTCGAACTTGAAGAGGCCCCGGGGCGCGAGCTGGAAGCCGTAGAGCGATTCGAGCTGGGCATTGGCATCCCCCTCGACCACCGCCGACACCGACGGTTCGGCGGGCGTGGGGAGCGAGAGCGTGAGCAGATCCGTCTGCGGATAGGCCCCCTCCGACGGCGCCCCGGGCATCGACTTATCCATGCCGCGGTGGCAGGTCACGCAGCGATCGAATCGGGCCACGTCTCGGAAATTGTTGTTCAGCGTGAGCTGCGGCAGCCAGATCTGATCGACCCGGAGCGGGCGGTTGAAGGCATCGAGCACCGGAAGTTCGAGCACGCTCTTGCCGACGTTGGGGGCCTTGTCCGCGAGCGTCTTCTTCAGGAGCGCGATCTTCTGGCGGTGATCGGCCACCGCCTTCGCGGCGGCATCCTCGGCGGCGGAAAGCTGCCGCGCGAGCGACTCGAGACTCTTGCGGTGGGTGTTGGCCGACTGGAATGCGAGCGTGGCCGCCTCGACCTCGGCCCGTTTGGCATCGGCAAGCGCCAGGAGCGATGCCTGCTTCTCCTCGGGGAGGCCGTCGGAGATGGCCAGCTCGTAATCGGCCCGATTCTTGTCGAGCTCGGCCTTCCGCAGCTTCAGGGCTCCGGCGAGGTTGTCTTCACGGAACTTCGCCCGGGCCACCGTGTCGCGGCACCGCTGGAGCAGGTCGCCCCGCAGCGCGAGCCGCTCGTCGGGATCGGACTGCGACCGGAGACGATCGATATCCAGCTGCACGAGGTCGGCCGCCTGGGCGTCGGCCGAGACCGACCGCATCTGCTTGGTGAATGATTCGGCGATGGCCGGATCGAGATCGGCCCGGCGTGCGTCGGCCAACGCGGCATCGAGCTGCCTCGCCGCCTCCTCGTAGGCCCGCGATTCCTGCTCGTCGATGCGGGCGGCGGCAGACCAGGTCTCGAGGGCCCGGAACTCACGCTGGTACTTCTTCCACGGGCGATTGTGATCGACGGCCAACAGCAGCACCGTCGCCACCAGCAGCACCAGGGCCGCCACGGCGAACACGACGTGCAGGGTCTTGAGATTCCGCCAGGTCTGTTCGGTTGCGGGCATCGTTCAGAAGTTGAGGGAGAATTCGGGGATGCTCACGAGATACTTCAGGTTGAGCGTCCACCGCAGGATCATCTTCAACGGCAGCGACAGCATGAGGAGCATCAGGTTCGCCATGATCATGTAGCGGATGAGCCCCATCTTCGCGAAGAAGCCGCGGAAGACCGTGACGGCCAAAAGCGGGGGCAGCAGCAGGAGATAGCCTCCAAGCAGCACCAATCCGGGCGACTCACGCAGGAGGATGTAGCCGATCTGCACCAGCGTGCCGGCGCCCTGCGGCGCCCGCGGCAGCGGACGGTCGAGCAGGTTCACCCAGAACATCTGCGGCAGATCGACGTTGTTGAGCACCTCGACCTTGTAGGGCGTCCAATACTCGAACGGCCCGAAAAAGTTCCAGTTGGGACCGCGGAGGAAGGTGCCGAGGATGATCAGCGTGATCCAGAGCTCGAAAAAACCGAACTGGTAGACGAGATAGCTGAACTTCCGCTCCTCGATCGAATAGTAGCCGTTGCCCTTCTTGTTGAAGTCGAGATAGGGCATGGCCATCAACCCGAACACAACGAGGCTCGGCAGCACCACGCCGGCATACCACGGGTCGAAGTAGACGAGCATCTCCTGAAGCCCGAGGAAGTACCACGGTGCCTTCGAGGGATTGGGCGTCTTCACGCTCGAGGCCGGCTCCTCGAGCGGGGCCGGCAGGAAGATCGCCCAGAACAGCAGGAAGGCCGCCACGCCCACCATGCAGATGAGCTCGGTGTAGACGAGGTCGGGCCACACGAGCACCTTCTCGTCGTTCACCTTCTCCATCGGGGGAAGGCCCTGCGCGATCCGCGCGTCGTTCACGACCGCCTGCTTCGTCGCCACCCAGGTGAAGAAAGCGAGCAGGAAGACGAGCCCCACGATCGGCACGTTGTCGGGCTTCATCACGATGGCGGCGAAATTCTCGTCGGCCATCGACAGCCCCATCAACAGCAGCATGGTGTTGAGGATCGTCCAGGCCACCATCGGCCGCACGAAGAACGCCCGGAAGACGAAGAGCACGACAAGGAGGACAGTCGTGCCGAGCGTGTAGAGAACCGGGCCGGAAAGCCTGTTGACGAGGCTCCTGACGGACGCCGGCAGGGCCGGCACGAGCAGCTCGGAGCCCGAGAGGGCGAGGCTCGCCAGGATCAACATCACGCCGGCGAACGTGGCCCATGCCACCGCCCACCCCGGCTGCTTCTTCTGCCTCCAGAGAATCAGCGCCGCAACGCCGTTCATGACCGCCATGAAGGCGTAGTAGCCGCCGAGAAAGCCGGAGACGTCTCTGAGGAAAAAGCCGCTCGAATGCATGGGGTCGATTTACAGCGGGCCGCTGATGCCGCCGTCCTTTCGCACGCGCCAGAAGTGGATCGCCAGCAACAGGGCGACGGCCAGGGGAATCGCGATGCAGTGGAGCACGTAGAAGCGATTGAGCGTCTCTTCGCCGACGAACCGCGCCCCGAGCAGACCGAAGCGGGCATCGGAGCCGTCGGTGATCATGTCGATGCCACCGATCGTGAGGAGCTGCTGCCCAGGCCCCTCGTAGCCGAGGATCGGCGTGGCCCGGGCCATGTTGGACCCGACCGTGATCGCCCAGATCGCCAGCTGATCCCATGGCAGCAGGTAACCGGTGAACGACAGCAGGAGCGTGAGCAAGAGCAGGATCACGCCCACCACCCAATTGAACTCGCGCGGCGGCTTGTAGCTGCCGGTGAGGAAGACGCGATACATGTGGAGCCAGGTCGTGATCACCATCGCATGGGCCCCCCATCGATGGAGCTCACGCAGGATGCCGAGGCTCGTGACGTCGCGGAGCGCGAGGATGTCGTTGTAGGCCCACTCGAGCGTCGGACGGTAGTAGAACATCAGCAGCACGCCGGTGACCGTTTCGACGAGGAACAAGAAGAAGGTCACCCCGCCCATGCACCAGGTGAACGAGAGGGCGATGCCCTGCTTCTTGATCGACACCGGGTGGAGGTGGAGGAAGAAGTTGGTGAGCATCACCACGATCCGATTCCGCCTGTCGAGCGGCATCGGATGGCGGAAGATGCTCTTCCAGATCTGGGAGTTGCGGATGGTTTCGCCGATGGCCATGAAAGTGCTGTCGCGGAACTCGGAAAATCAGACGTTGACGAACGAATCGGGATCGGCCCACTGGCCGAGCTCTTCCTGGAACGCACGGCTCTTGTCCACCTCGAGCTGGCCATCGTCTGCGATGCGGATCGCATAGCGCTCCAGCGGGCGGGGCGCCGGGCCTTCGAAGTTGATGCCGTCCTTGTAGAAGCCGCTGCCGTGGCACGGGCACTTGAACTTCTGCTCGGCTTCGAGCCAGTTGGGCGTGCAGCCAAGATGCGTGCAGACGGTCTTGAGGGCGTAGATCTGCTGCTGCCCCTGGAATTCGCTGTTCACCACCCAGACGCCGTATTGGGCCACGAACTTGGTCTCAACCTTGCCGGACGGAAAGCCTTCCTTGGAGCCGACCTTGAACCGGCTCGGCGGCTCGGCCAGTACGTTGGGAAACATGAACCGTGCGAGCCCGAGCGTGAAGAGGCCGCCCGTCGCGGAAAGCGCGGTGAAGCCGACCGCCATGAACGACCCGACGGCGTATGACAGGAACGACCGGCGTTCTTCGACCTCGGCGGCTGCTTTGGCCGCGGGCTTGGGACGCGTGGGCATCGGGGGCACGACTCGCGCCGGCGCCGCAGCCACCTTCGCAGGAGCAGCACCGGGCTCTTTGGGCTTCACGGGCCGCGGCGGCGCCTCGGCCTTGCTGACAGGGCCCGGTTTCGCACCGGCGCGGGCTGCGGCAAGGATGCTCGCCGTGTCCCGCTGAACGCCCGTCTTGCCACCGGTCGGAGCCGCCGCTTTTGGGGCCGGCTTCGCAGCGGGCTTGGGGGCCGCGGGCTTTTCGGCCTCGGCGGCAGAAGGCTCCGCGGCGTCCGCAGCAGGAGCGGCCTTGGGAGCGGGAGCCGCACCGCCCTTCTGGGCGCGCGCAGCCGCCATAATCTCCGCAACCGACATCTTTTTTCGCTCAGCCATCGCCTCGTCCCAACGGCCCGTCGGGAGCCCTGCAAAAGCCTTTTTTCCGCGAATTCCAGGGTTCGTGATTTTTTTCACGAACTTCCAGACTAACTGTATCGACACCGCCGGTGGTGTCAACGTCGGCGTGGCGACGGCAGCCGAAATATCCCCCCTTTCGAACTTTCCGCAACGGCGCAAACGTGCAAGGGTCGTGCTTCGTTTCGCTGCGGCTTGAATCGGGCTGCCCGTCCGCGACACAATCCGCCGCGTCGTCCGCCGCCCGCCCCATCGCCCACGGAACGAGGAATCGCCCACATGCCCACATCCCGCCGAGTACTCGTTGTGGGGGGTGGAGGCCGCGAGCACGCCCTCGTCTGGAAACTCGTTCGGGACGGCGCGGAGGTGCTCGTGGCCCCGGGCAACGCCGGCACGGCGTCGATCGCCGAAAACGTCGCGATCGCGGCCGACGACATTCCCGCCCTCGTGACGCTGGCCCGGGATCGGGGCATTGATCTCACCGTCGTCGGCCCCGAGGCGCCGCTCGTGGCGGGCATCGTCGATGCCTTCACTGCGGCCGGGCTTCGCATCTTCGGCCCCACGGCCAAGGCCGCACAGATCGAGGGCAGCAAGATCTTCTGCAAGCAGATCCTGCATCGCGGCGACGTGCCGACTGGAATGTTTCAAGAATTCCGATCGATTGCGAGGGCGAGGGAGTTCCTCGAGGCCCGCGAAGACATACCCGTCGTCATCAAGGCAGACGGGCTGGCCGCCGGCAAGGGCGTGTTCGTCTGCGATTCGCGCGACGAGGCGCTCGCGGCGATCACGACACTCGGCAGCGACCCGCAATTCGCCAAGGCCGCCTCGGGCATCCTCGTGGAGGAACGGCTCCATGGCATGGAAGTGAGCGTGATGGCGATCACCGACGGCCGCACGATCGTCACGCTGCCGCCGCTGCAGGATCACAAGGCCGCTCACGACGGCGACACAGGCCCCAACACCGGCGGCATGGGGGCCTACTGCCCCACCCCGTTCGTCGGGCCCGACCTGATCGCGGAGATCGAGGAGCGGATCCTCGTGCCGACGGTCCACGCGATGCGACGGTCGCAGGTGCCTTTCCAGGGCGTGCTCTATGCGGGGCTCATGCTGACGGCCCAGGGCCCGAAGGTGCTCGAATACAACGCCCGATTCGGCGACCCGGAGTGCGAGGCCCTGATGATGCGGCTCGATTCGAGCCTGCTGGAATTGCTCGACGCCGCGGTCGATCGTCGGCTCGACGCCATCGAGCCACCCCGGTGGCGGCCGGGGGCGAGCGTCACGGTGATCATGGCCGCCGAGGGCTATCCAGGCTCGGTCGAGAAGGGCCGGCTGATCCGCGGCCTCGATGGGGCGGCCACCCTCGACGACGTGGTCGTGTTCCATGCCGCCACGCGGCGGACGGCCGAGGGAATCGTCACCGACGGCGGTCGCGTGCTGGCCGTCACGGGCGTGGGGTCTTCGTTGGCGACGGCGAAGCTGCGGGCCTATTCGGCCGTCAGGGAGATCCGCTGGCAGGGCGCCTGGTGTCGCAAGGACATCTCCGACAAGGCGTTCGACCACGAGCGACGAGGCGTGGCGGCCGTCGCCCGGGCCGATGCCGGCACCGCGGAGTCGAACGGATGAAACTTCGGGTCGGCATCGTCGGGCTCGGCAGCCAGTGGGAGTCGCGATATCTCCCGGCACTGCGGGCGCTCGCCGATCGGTTCGAAGTGAGGGGCATCTGCGAGCAGGTGGCCCATCTCGCCGAGCGGGCGGCGTCGGCCTTCAATGCCGTGCCCGCGGACGGCTTCCGGGCCCTGACGGCCCGCGACGACATCGATGCGATCCTCTACCTCGCCGACCAGTGGTATGGGGCCACGCCGATTCTCGCCGCCTGCGATCATGGCAAGGCGGTCTATTCCGCGATCTCGCTTCCCTTCGACACCGACGAATCGCGGCTGCTGCGGACCCGCGTGGAGGAATCGGGCATCGCCTTCATGGCCGAACTGCCCCGGCGGCACGCTCCGGCCACCGTCCGGCTCACGGAGCTGATCGCCACCCGGCTCGGCCCACCGCGGCTGCTCTTCTGCCACCGACGAGTTCCGCTCCCCGCAGGCACGGCCGCCGCGCCGCCGCGGGACCAGGCGAGCGAAGCCCGCGACCTCATGGAACTGGTCGATTGGTGCCGCTACGTCGCCGGCTGCGACCCGACGAGCGTCGTCGCGGTGCGGCATGCCGAGGCACCGGGCGCAGCCACGCTCGACTACCAGATGATGAGCCTCGACTTCACCGCCGACGCCCCTCCCGGCGACGGCACGCTCGCGCAGATCAGCTGCGGCTACTACATGCCTCGCGAATGGGAGGAGGCCGTCGGCTTCCGTCCGCCGCCGGCGCTGCAGGTCGTCTGCCGGCACGGAATCGCGTTCATCGATCTGCCGTCGAACCTCGTCTGGTTCGACACCGCCGGCCGCCACCAGGAATCGCTCGACAGCGAGCGGCCGATCGGCGAATGCATGCTGCTGCAATTCCACCGCAAGGTGACGAGCCTCGTCCGCCCCATGAGCGGCCTCGACGACGCCCTCACGGCGATGCACGTCGTCCACGCCGCCACGACGAGCCAAACCGAAGGCCGCCGCATCCGCTTGTGAATGGTTGCCACCCCGGGCAGGGGGCCCGGGTTTTGAGGCCGCAGCGACCCGCGGTCGCGGAGGCCTCAAGCAGGCCGAGGCCACGATGGCGAGGCCACGATGGCGAGGCCTGCGTGGAGCGAGGGCAGGAGGCCCGGGTTTCTTCCGACCGGAGGTCGGCAAGCCCGCAATGGCCACGAGGGCATTGCGGGCGTGTGGTCAGTTCTGACTAAACCCAACCGCCTTGCCTGTCTTCATGCCGAGCGGGTTGCGGAGGAACCGCTGCCGGCAGGCGTCACACAGATCGAATCGCATCGCGACGGTGCCGTCGTCGAGCAGGCCCGCGCAGTCGTGATCGTCGAGCCGCTCGAGCATCTCCTGCATTTCTTCGAGGTGATTGGCGTCGTCGGTCCGCTCGTTGCCGCAGCATCCGCTTTGTGTGCAATCCTCGACGGCCTGGAAGACCTCGATCTTCACCACATGCCTCACATCCATCTGCGTGTCGATCGGTCGTTTGCACACATCGCATGAATAGTGAAGCATCGTCTTCTCCACGAAGGCTGTGCCGCCGGGAACGGCATGGGATTGATGATTCGTGAGACCGCGAGGAACGCACGACCCGTGACCGTGAGTCTGCCTGCAACGTGCGCGAAAGGCAAGGAGTCGGCATGAGACGTTCCCCGACGACCCCCGTCCCCGGAGACTGCGCGGATTTGGCAGGCTTCGTTGACAGGGGGTAGACTCTCCGATGCGGGAGGTGCCCGCAGGAAATTCCCGAGGTATGGCGATGTCTGGCATGGCGATTGCCCCCGCCTCCCTGCCCGGAGGCTATGGCGGCGCACTGGGCCTGAGCGTCTTGGTGCTGAATCGGTCGTTCGTGGCCGTCCACATCACCAATGTGCGGCGGGCCATCACGCTTCTCTACCGCCATTTGGCCGAGGTCGTGCACATCGAGGAGGGGCAGTTCGCCGCCTATTCGATCGAGTCGTGGCGGGAGCTTTCGGCCTTGCAGTCGGAGTTTCGCTCACCCGATCAGGACTGGATCCGCGGCGTGGGCTACGACCTGCAGGCGCCTCGCGTCATTCGGCTGGTGGCCTGCGACCGCGCGCCGCGGCACGGCCTGCGGTTCAATCGGCGAAATGTCTTCGCCCGCGACAGCAACCGCTGCCAGTATTGCGGCTCGCACTTCCCGACGAGCGAACTCTCGCTCGATCACGTGGTGCCCCGCAGCCGTGGCGGCACCACGACCTGGGAAAACATCGTGTGCGCCTGCGTATCCTGCAACGTGCGCAAGGGAGGCCGCACGCCGCACGAGGCGAGCATGAACCTCATCCGCCAGCCCGTGAAGCCGAAGCGAAGCCCGCTCCTGGCGATCAAGCTCGGCAACCCGAAATACGCCAGCTGGAAGAACTTCGTGGACAACGCCTACTGGACCGTCGATCTGCGGTAGCGATCGATTCAGCCGCATCCGGACGTGTATCGCCGGCTCGGGGGCGGCAAAAGCGCGTCGCGGGGCGAGGATACGCCCCACGCTCCTCGAGCGTTCGCCGACCCCCTCCCCTACGTTTCTCAGTTGTCAGATCGTCGCTAGAGCGATCAAGAGTGCGCTCTAGCCGCAGAGCGGGTCTTTCTTCTCGGTGATGACCGGGAGCTGCGGCGACATTTCGGCGTTGAGTTCCTTGAAGTCCTTCCAATCGGCGGGAAGGTTGTCTTCGTGGAAGATCGCCTCGACGGGGCACTCGGGAACGCAGGCCTCGCAGTCGATGCACTCATCGGGGTGGATGTAGACCATTTTGTCGCCCTCGTAGAAGCATTCCACGGGGCAAACCACCACGCAGTCGGTGTACTTGCAAGCAAAACATGGTTCGGCGACGACGTGGGTCATGGTCGATTGCTCTCCTTGTCGGAAAAATCCTGGAAAAACCTGCTCGAAAAACCTCGGGTGAGTTTCGCCTGCGAGCGGCTGACCGGCCTCGAGCCGCGGCAGCCCGCCGACGCGCGGAATCCTAGGGGCCCGTTTCGCCCCTGTCAACGATTTCTGGATCGGCATCTCGCGGCCTGTTTCGTGAGCCGGGGTGGCTCGGCCGGAATCGCATTGCTCCCCGTCGGCAGGCCTCCCTATCATGAGGCTGTCGGGGCGACGCGCGGCTGACCCCACGGAGCGGGGAAAGATCGAACGCCGGGCGCCGCCGGTTCCGTGGCGACATCCAGCAGGTGCCCCCCGTGGCGACCGTGACGCCCACCCACACCGAACCGGTGCATGACCTCTTCTCGGCACAAGACCGAGAGTTGTTGAGACGGTGTCTCGCGAACGCCCCCGACGCCTGGGATCGGTTCGTGGACCGCTACGCCGGCCTGATCGCGTTCGTCGTCGAGCGGACGGCCGGCCATCGGGGCATCCGGCTCTCCACATCGGATCGCGACGACCTCGTCGCCGACGTGCTCGTTGAAATCGTTCGCAACGACGCGGCGGTGCTCCGATCCTACGCGGGCCGCGCGAGCTTTCCGTCGTATCTCACGGTCGTGGCCCGCCGCATCGCGGTCCGGTCGCTCGTGCGATCGGCGCGGGCCCGTCAGACGGTCGCCGCGGATGGCGCGAACCAGCCCGCCGCCGGCCAGGGCCACGCGGCCGAGATCGCCGACCGTGAGGAAATCGAGACCCTGCTCGGCCGGCTCGATCCGGCGTCGGCGCAGCTCGTGCGGCTGCATCATCTCGAAGGACGGTCATACGGCGAGATCAGCCGCATCACGGGCATGCCGCTTGGATCGGTCGGACCGGCGCTGTCGCAGGCCCGCGCGAAGATGCGCGGCGATTCCCCCGGCTGAATCACTGCTGGCGGGGTCCGATCTGCACCGACGGGTCGGCGAGATCGACCGGTTCGTAGCCCTCATAGGCCGGCATCTGCCAGAGCTGGCCCGGATCGGACGTCGGCATGTTGGTGGTGACGGCCTTCAGCTCGAGCTGGAAGTTGACCCCCGAGGCCGGCCACGACACCTCGACTTGGCGCGGAAGCGCCGCGCCCGACGTGGGATCGACCCGGTGCTGCGACGTCCGCACGCTCGCCAGCCGCTCGCCGTGCTGCGTGAAGAGATGCTGCTCCTGCACGAGTCCCGTCGTGCCATCGACGAGCGTCGATTTGAGAAGGTGACCGTCGGGCGAGCCGATGCGGCTGCGGATCTCGATCCTTCCATCGGGGAGCGGGAACGGCCCCTCGTGGCTGTCGGCCGGATCGAACGAGACCAGCCCGAGCAGTTCGGGCATCCAGTCGGCCCGGATCGGCAGGAGCCGGCGGGCGGACGACTGGGCATATTGGTCGTGGCGGCAAAAGAGCATCACCGGCGGCTCGTGGCGGCGGATCCAGAGCCAGAAGAGGTCGTCGTTGCTGCCGATATCGAGTTCATTGCCGCTGACGGCCGTCTGGGCGCGGAGGCGAAACCGCCGCGGCGGCTCGCAGGCGACGTGCGCCGAGAGCCGCGGCACTCCCGGCACGATGAGCACCGCCTGCGGCGCCATGTAGTTGCGGACCCGCCGCGTGTTGTCGTGGATGGTGGTGATGATCTGGTCGAGCGTCGGCTGGAGGGGCAGCGCCCGCGGCAACGGCATCGTGCCCACCTGGTAGCCACGAAGCACCTGCGGGCAGGTGGCGCCGCTTGAGGCGATCGCGGAGACGACGATCGCAAGCGCGATGCCTCGGGAAAGCGGTGCGCGGATCATGCCTCGCCTCCCGACCAGAGCAGGGCCTGCAGCCGTTCCTCGACTCCTTCCGCCGCGGCCTCTGCCGCCGGCACGGTGGCCACGCGGTATTCACACTGCCGCTTGCGGCAGGCGAAGACGAGCACCTCGCGACCGTCGGGGAGCGGCTCGATCGCCTCCGCCGCATCCGTGATCCGTAGCACGCGGCGGCGGACCAGCTGCAACGCGATGAGATACCGCAGGGCCGCATCCTCAGGACGCGATTCGAGATCCTCGAGCACGTCCAGCAGCACCTCCGGGGGCGCGAGCGTGGGGCCGGCCGCTTCCTTCGGAGCATAGAGCGATCGCCACCAGGCAAGCGTGCCATCCGGCGGCCCCTCCCATGCCTCCGCGATGCAATCGATGCGCTCGAGAGAGCCCCCTTCGCGCACGAGGGCCGACACCATCGGCTCGCCCGGCGCGAACGGCCGACCGGTGCGGGCGCACATTCCTCGCGTTCGATGGATCTTGAGGTCCATGGCGGGACGATACGGATCGCCCTGCTGTGCGGCAACAGGCATCCACCGCAGGTCACGCAGGCTGGGCAAGACCGGAAAGCAGCAGGTTTGCCACATCCACGAGGCCGTCGTCGTCGTGCCGGCCCACGACCCTGTCGGCCGCCCGCCGCACCGGCTCCGTCGCGTTGCCCATCGCGATCCCGAGACCGGCCGCCTCGATCATCGGCAGGTCGTTGACATCGTCTCCCACCGCGCAGATCGACGACACCCCGATCCCCCAGCCCGTCGCGATGTCGAGCACCGCCGACCACTTCGTGACGCCCGCCGGCGCGATCTCGCACATGAAGTCGCGATACCTCGGGCTTCGGATCGTGTGGAGCGAAAGATGCCCCGGCCACCGCTCGCTGAGCGCAGCCTCCATCGCGAGCATCTCGCCATGCGACCCCATCGCGAAGCCGGCGAATACGCCCGGCGGAAGCGACTGGTGCAGATCGGGCGTGACCCTCGCGAGCGCCCGGTTGCGATGGAGATATTCCCGCAGCCCCTGCCCCGGTTCGGCGACCGCGGTGGCAGCGTCGAGGCTGCGGCAGTGGAAGTCGAAGCCGTCGGCGAAGCTGTCGGTATAGAGCACGGGCTCGTGACCGGCCGCCACGACCATCCCGACGACACCCTCCAAGACCCCCGTCGCGAAGCCGGCGCAAAATCGCGTGGCATGACTTCCGGGCTCCTTGACGAGCGCTCCCGACGCGGTCACCAGCGGCGCGTCGATGCCGAGCCGCGCCGCGATGGGGAGCACGTCGCGATAGCGGCGACCCGTGGCCAGCATCACGCGGATGCCGGCACCGCGCACGCGGGCCACGGCATCGACCACGGCGTCGGAGACCTCGTGGCGACTGTTGGTGATCGTGCCATCGACGTCGAGCACGAGCAGCCGGATCGGTGAAACGCCGGCATCGGTGTCGTGACGCTGCCGCGAGGGCCGCGCATGTTGGCCGTCCATGCCCCGTATGGTACAGGGGATTGCATGAGCGAGCCCGATTCCGACATCCCGTTCACACCCGTGGCCACGATCGGCGAGATCCCGGCCGGCGAAGGACGCACCTACACGGTCGGCGGCCGGCTCGTCGCCGTCTTCTTCGACGGCACCGGCTATTCGGCGATCGACGATCTCTGCCCGCACATGGGCGCCTCGCTCGGATCGGGGCCGATGGTAGACGGGGTCGTCACCTGCCCGTGGCATGCATGGCGGTTTCAGCTGTGCGACGGCGCCTGGTGCGACAACCCGAAGCTGAAGGTCGATGTCTTCGAGACCCGTGTCGTCGGCAACACGATCGAGGTGCGCGTGCCACCGGTCCGTCCAGCCGAGATCCCGCAGCGCTCGTCGTGAGCGTGCGATGTCTATCCGAGCGTGATCGATTCGCCCGGCTCTAGGACGCGGGCTTCGGCGAGTTTGGCGGCGGCCACCGACGTGGCCCAGGCGGCGGCATCCTGTTCGATCGGGGGCCAGGTGTTGTAGTGGCTCGGAAGCACGAGCGCGGGTTTGAGCATCCGAATCGCGTCGAGCGAATCCTCGGGGCCCATCGTGAAGAGATCGCCGATTGGGAGGATCGCCACGTCGAGACCGCGGCCGTGCCGATCGGGTCGGCCGATCCGCTCCATGTCGAGGAAGACAGACGTATCGCCCGCGATGTAGATCCGCATGCCACCCACGTCGAGCAGCCAGCCGGATGGATTGCCGCCGTAGGTGCCGTCGGCGAAGCTCGATGAATGGTGGGCGATCTCCATCTTTGCCGTGCCACCGGGAACGGCGACGCGGCCGCCGTGGTTCATCGGCTGCGTCTTCTTCACGCCGTGCTTTCCGAGCCACTGGGCGATCTCGAAATTGCAGAAGACGGGCACATGCAGCCGCGTGGCGATGGCCGCGGCGTCGGCCACGTGGTCGGCATGGGCGTGCGTCACGAGAATCGCATCGCACCGAACGTCGCGGGCTTTCATCGATGCCGTCGGGCAATCGTCGAGGAATGGGTCCACCAGCAGGATTCCCTCGCCGGTGTCGATGAGCCAGGTGGCGTGTCCGATCCAGGTGAGCGTCACGGGCATGGTGGAGTCTCCTCGGAGTCGGGATTGTACGAGGCCACCGGTGGTCATGGGGAATGGGTGGGGCGGCACCCGCGGGGTTTAGGGCCTCAGCCGGCGCATCATGAACTTTTTATACGCCTCCACGCCGGGCTGTCCGTAGGGATTGGTGCCGACGAGCCGGCCTTCGACGACCGTCGCGAGCATCAGCATCTGGAGCAGCTGGCCGATGGTGTGCTCGTCGATCCTCGGAAGAAGGATGTCGGCCGTGGGCCGCTTGTCCTGGGCATAGGCCTCGTTCGTTCCGGCGGCCGCGGCGGCGAGCATGTCTGGCCACGTAGTGCCGACGAGGTCGTCGAGTGTGTCCTCGTCATGGGCGTAGGGGCCGAGCTTCGGAAGCGCGAGCCGGTCGCGGCGGGGCTCCCCGACGAGCAGGTTGGTGATCACTTTGTCGCGGCGGCCTTCCTGGTGCTGCTGGCCGCGGGAGTGCAGGTCACGGGTCGTGACCGTCGTCAGCGGCGTGGCTCCCTTCTCGTGCTTGCCGAGGCTCTCGGAGAGGAGCTGGTCATACCACAGCCCGACCGCCTCGAGCCGGTTGCTCCAGGATGAGAGCACGCGGATCGTGGCCCCTGCTTTTTCCTCGGCGAGCCGCGACACGCCCACGTATCGGAGCACGGGGTTCTCGGCGACGGGAGCCTCGCGGAAGCGGCGGTTCATCGCCACCGCTCCTTCGAGCAGGCGTACGACATCGATGCCGACGATCGATGCCGGCAGGAGGCCCACGGCCGTGAAGACGGAAAACCGGCCGCCGACGCCGTCGGGAATGCCGAAGACATCGCGACAGCCGATCGCCTTCGCGAGGCTGGCGAGCGTGCCCGTCGTGCCGGTGATCGGCACGACCCGTTCGGCGAGTTTCGTCGTGTCGCCCCCCACGCTCGCATGCAGCGCATCGAGAAAGAGCCGCGTGGCGACCGCCGTCTCAAGCGTGCCGCCGCTCTTGCTGACGACCAGGATCGCCCAGCGGTGCAGGAGATCATCCTCCCTGAAGGCGCCCACCGGCGCGACCAGATCGAGCAGACCTTGGGCGGAGTCGTTGTCGATGTTGAAGCCCTCGAAGGAGAGCCGAGGCCGGCCGCCCCGTTCGCCCCGAGAGAGTTCGTTGTGGAACGGATGGCAGCAGGCTTCGAAGAGCGCGCGCGTGCCCATGTATGAGCCGCCGATGCCCAGCACGATCACGCGATCGACCGCCTCGCGAATCCGCCGGGCCGCGGAGAGGATCGCGAACAATTCGCTCTCGGGCCGCCGGGTCATGTAGTCGGCCAGCAGCCGCTCGGGGAGATCGATGAAGGCGGGATCGAGCACCTCCCCCGGTGCCGCGGCACCCGATCGAAAGCGATCGATGTCGGCAAGCGACTCGGTGCGGGCCCGGTCGAGCGCGGGGGCCATCGCGTCGAGATCCTGCCGTGCCACGCAGCCGGTGGCGAAGACGGCGGCCGGGTCGTAGTGGATCGGATCTTCCGGTGGCTTGGGGCGGACGACGCTCATGGCTGCTCCTCGAGGGCCGAGGACGAACGCGTGTCTGTCGCCGCGGAGGCGACTTGGGTATTCTGGCCGCGGAATGTAACAGACCACCGTTCAGAAGGAACACGCGCCGTGACCGAACACGACCTCGTCCGCGAACTCGCCGAAAAGAACTCCTCGAAGATCGTCCTGCTCGTCGCCGACGGCCTCGGGGGCCTGCCGATGGAGGCCGGCGGAAAGACGGAACTGGAAACCGCCACGACTCCCAATCTCGACCGACTCGCCCGCCGCGGCACGAGTGGATCGAGCGTGCCGGTGCTGCCGGGGATCACGCCCGGCTCGGGCCCCGGGCATCTCGGCCTCTTCGGCTACGACCCGCTGGAGTTCAAGATCGGCCGCGGGGCGCTGGAGGCCACGGGCATCGGCTTCGAACTCGGGCCTCACGACGTCGCCGCCCGCGGCAACTTCTGCACGCTCGACGCCTCGGGCCTCATCTCCGACCGCCGCGCGGGCCGGATCCCGTCGGAAGAGAGCTTCGCGGTCGTGGAGAAGCTCCAGGCGGTGAAGATCGCCGGCGTGGAGACGTTCGTGAAGCCGGTGAAGGAGCATCGGTTCGTGGTCGTGTTTCGAGGGCAGGGGCTCGATGGCCGCGTCGCCGACACCGACCCGCAGGCCGTGGGCGTCGCCCCGCTCGATCCGCAGCCGCTCGATCCCGCGGCGAAGAAGACGGCCGACGTCGCCAAGGAATTCGTGCGGCAGGCCCGTGCGATCCTCGCGCAGGAAAAGAAGGCCAATGGCATGGTGCTCCGCGGGTTCGCCGCCAAGCCCGCCCTGCCGACCTACGAATCGCTCTACGGGCTCAGGGCCGCCGCGATCGCCGTCTATCCGATGTACAAGGGCCTCGCACGGCTGGTCGGGATGACGCTCGTCGGCAAGGCCCAGTCGCTCGCCGAGCAGGTCGATGAACTGTCGAAATGTTGGAACGACTACGACTTCTTCTTCCTCCACTTCAAATACACCGACTCGACGGGCGAGGATGGGGCCTTCGAGCAGAAGGTGAAGCGGATCGAGGAACTCGACGCGATCATCCCGCGGATCGAGGCCCTGAAGCCCGACGTGCTGATCGTAACCGGCGACCACTCGACCCCGAGCCGGCTCAAGAGCCATTCGTGGCATCCGGTCCCCACGCTGCTGGTGGCCGACACCTGCCGGCCCGACGGGCTGGAAAAATTCTCCGAGCGCGACTGCCTCCGCGGCGGCTTTGGGATCTTCCCGGCCAAGCACCTGATGCTGCTGGCGATGGCCCACGCGCAGCGGTTCGGCAAGTACGGTGCCTGATCGGACCGCCGCGTCGGCATCATCGGCTCTCGGTGCCGACGATCACCCGCGGGTCGAGCCAGATCGTGCGGTCGAGGACGCTGCCGACGTCGGCGGGGTCGATGGCGATCTCGAGTTCGACGGCGGCATCCAGATCGACGCCGATCGGATGCGGCTCGTCGCCCCCGCGGAGCACCGGCGAGGCATGCACCTCGCGCGACCTGCCCGACGCATCGATGGCCAGGATCCGCACGACGACGCTGCCCCCCTGCCCCGCCGAATCGTCGATCGCCACGATCGACTCGAATCGCCGCGGCGGCCGCTCGAACCGATATCGAAGCCGCGCGGGAGCATGGATGCCAAGGCCGGTGAAGCCTGTCGTGCCGCGGGCGGAGGGCCAGCCGCCGGCAAGCGTGGCGTTGCGAACGATCGGCCAGCGTGGCTCGCCACCGCCGCCCTGTTCGACGTCGATCGGATCCTGCGACACCAACGACACGACCGCCCCGCCATCGCGGCGTTCCACCACGATATCGGCCGGATCGCATACCACGGGGAGCAGATCGGCAAAAAACCGTGAGCCATCGGCGAGCGCCACAAGCCGCCGACCGGCCGCCGCCGACCCCGGAGCCGACCCCGGAGCCGACCATTGAATCGCCCGCACCCTCTGCCACGGAATCTCGATCGGCCGCGACATGCCGGAAACCGGCTTCACGGTGAGCCTGCCCTTGTCGAGCGAGAGCCCGGCGGCCGCCATCTCGTCGCCATTGGAGAGCCGAAGGATCGCCCGCTCACCCGCCTGACCGTCGGGATCGCGGATGGCCCCGGGCCCGGGGGAGAGGCTCGCGCGGTAGCCGCGCATCGCCGTCCAGGGCAGATCGAATCGTCCAAGCAGCGGCGACCGCACGGCCGCTCCCTTGTCGTCGATCGACTCGATCGAGGCGGCGATCACGCCGCCATGGGCCAGGAGCACGAGCGGCCCGAGCGGATAGGGCGGCATGCGTCCCTCGCTCGCCGCGGCCTCCCCCGCCCGCACGGGGCCGGCCATCATCACGACCAGCGCAACCACCATGAGCATTCGGTGTGTCATTCCGCACGATCCTCGTCGTCATGGGCCGTGCGTTGAAAGAGCGGCGAGAGGCCGTCGGCCATCTGCAGCACCGCGAGGGCGGCGCTCGTGCCGTATTCGGGGCACGATGGATCGGGCCAGGCTCCGTCGTGTCGCTGGGCATCGAGCAGCGGCCCGACCACCGACGCATGCCACGCCTCCCACGAGGCATCACCCCGAAGCCAATGGGCAGCCGCCGCCTGGGCGAGGCCATACATCGCGTAGCCATCGCCGCGTTCGATCGTGATCGGATGATCGGTCAGCCAGGCGAAGCCACGATCGACGGATGGTCCCGTCCGGTCTGCCGCGAGCAGAGCGAAGAGGGCAGCGGCCGTTCGCGGCGATGCGGAAGGGCCTGATGCGACGAGATACCGAAAGCCCCCGTCCTCGTTCTGGAGGCGTCCGAGCAAGGCCACGGCCCGGTCCACGCACTCGCCCGACACCACGAATCGGCTGTTGTGCAGCCCGCGGAGCGCAGACACCATCGCGGCCGTCACCGAAACATCCGCGTCGGCCCGTCGCGGCTGGTATCTCCAGCCCCCCTCGTCGTTTTGCGTGGCCACGATCAGTTCGTGGGCCCGTTCCAAGACGGCGGCGATCTGGTCGTCATGATCGCTCTCGCCATACACCTCCGCCAGCACGAGCGTGGCGTAGGCATGGCCATACATCGGGCCATGAGCGGCTTGTTCACGACCGGCGATGAGGCCGTCGGCCCCGGCACAGGCGAGGCAATACTCGACGCCGCGAGCCACGGCGGCCGCATGCTCGCCCGAAGCGGGCGTGCTCCCGCCGGCGATCAGCGCCATCATCGCCTGCGATGTGACCGCCACGCTCCCGCGAAAGCTGGCCGATCCCCACGATCCGTCATCTGCCTGGGCCGCGACGAGCCATTCCCGCCCCTTGGCCGCAGCCGCCGCGATCAAGTCCGCCGACGGCGGCTCGTCGGCATGGGCAGCGCCGGCCACACCGAGGACCAGCACGAGCAGCCACGGGAGGCCAAAAAAAAGCCCGTGGCTCGATCGCCCCGATGGCGGGAACATCATCGGAGCAGATCGCGGCAGCCTGAGGGTTGTCATCGGCGGGAGTGTATGCAATCGGGATGAGCCATCGCGAGTTCTGCCCCGTTTGCCGATGCGTTCAGCCAGAAAGACAGTGCCCGCCGAGCCCCGGGTGGAAACCCGGGGATGATGCGGTCCCCATTCCTCTGAACGAAACCATTTGCTTGACAAACCGGGGGGGGGCTATCCTGCCATGTCGGTTCTGGCGGGGATTCGCCCCCGGACGAATTCATCTTTACACGAGGGTTTGTTCATGACGCACTTCATCATGCCCTTGAAGCCGGTCGGGCTTCTTCGCTGCTGGCGTGGCGGTCGCAGCGGGTTCACGTTGGTCGAGCTTTTGGTCGTCATAGCGATCATCGGCACACTCATCGGATTGCTTCTGCCGGCAGTGCAGGTGGCCCGTGAAAGCGCTCGTCGAACTGCCTGCATGAATAAGTTCAAGCAGATCGGTCTAGCGCTGTGGAGCCATCACGATGTCAACGAATGCTTTCCGATGGGGGCGGACTTGGGGGGCGGGGAATCAAGAGATCTCGCTGACCAAGAAAACATCGGTGGTGCTTCGCGTAGAAGCGGTTTGGTAACGCTCCTGCCCTACATCGAACAAGGTGTTATCTGGCAGACGTATGTGACTTCGATGGCGAGTTCTGGCACGCGGCTCGCGCCGGATGGTTTTTCGAGGGTCTATTGGTCTACACCCGAAACGTGGGAAATATTAGCGGGCACGCGATACGGCAACATGGTCGTTTCGGATTATGTCTGTCCGAGTGAGCGAAATCAGAAGAATCCGAAGACCTGCACGAGCGGGGGGCAGACCTTTACCATCGCCACGACCAATTATGGACTCGTGTTCGGCCAGAGCATGAACGACGCCTTCTTCAAGAACTCAAAGGCGATTTTCGCCATGATGAAACGGACGCGGATCAGGGAGGTGCTCGATGGCACGAGCAAGACGATGGCGATGGCCGAGCTTATCGTCGGGTCGAAGAATGACATTCGTGGGCAGTACAATCACGCATCCGTCGGCAGTTCGGTGATCACGACGCATGCCACCCCGAACACTTCCTCTGCGGACAAGCTGATCGTTTGCGAATCAGATGCGTCGCAAAACCTTCCGTGTCAGACGGAGGGCACGTGGAATTCCACCACGGCCGCCGCCCGCAGCAGCCATCCGAACGGCGTCAGCATGCTGCTCGCAGATGGGGCGGTGCGGTTTGTGGGCAACAACGTCGATCTCCAACTTTGGCAGAATCTCGGTAACCGGGCCGATGGCAACGTGGTGGGGGATTACTGATGCGTAGCTCTCTTTTCATGGCCGTTGTGGTCGCTGCCTGCGTGGCAGGATGTGCCGACAAAAATGCGGACGTGCGCGGAAGCGTCGCGGGCCGCATCACGCTCGATGGCAGCCCGCTTTCCGCCGGCTGGATCGAGTTTCAGCCGACCGCCGGCACGCGCGGGCCCGCGGCCGGTGGTGAGATCGTAAAGGGAGTGGTCGCGATCCCCACGGCCAAAGGCCCGGCGATCGGCAAGAACCGCGTGCGGGTATCGTCGCGGCAGCCGACCGGTAAGAAAGTGCCCGGTGGCGTCGCCGGCGGACTCGTGGATGAGATCGTCGAGGTTGTGCCCAAGCAATACAACACCGCCACGACACTCGAGGCTGACATCAAGAAGGGCCGCAACGAGATCACGCTCGACCTGAAAACGGCGAAGGATTGACGGCATCCACGGATGCCCCGGGTGGAAAACCCTGGGATAGAGTGGGCCGCATTCCGTGTGACGACGCGCGGTATCCCCCGGTTTCCACCGGGGGCTTCTCGTGTGCAGACTGCCAGTCTGCACCTACAACGATCCTGGCGGAGAGCGGTCTGCGGAGAGCGATTGACGCAGCAGCTCGTAATACAGATCGACCGCCGGAGCATAGGCAGGAGGCACGTCGCCACGGCCACCCTCCGCCACAAACGGTCGGGCAGATTCCGGAAATAACTGCCATACGCGATCCACCGGTGGCGAGGGGCCGGCCATCGGCCGGAGCGTGGCGGCATCGTCGGCCGCGAACCGCGGCTCGGCTGTCGCGCCGCCGATCGGCGCTACGGTGTCGCGATCGGCCGAGGCCGCTCCCTGCCCCGGCAGCGAGCGACCGGGCGCAGCGGCTCCCGTGGCGTCGGCCAGTTGCCCCACCGATCCTTTCTCCGCAGCGGCGGGCGGCCGTCGCTCGATCTCCGCGAGGGCCCTCATCGTCCGACGGATTTCGGCCGCAGCTGCAGGCGATGCCGCCACCACATCGGCGGCGCCGGCGGCTTCGAAGATGCCAAGAATCGATGCAGCCGCGGCGACCGCCTGCGCGATCCGAGTGGCCTCCGTCGCGGCGATCGCAAGACGATTGGAGGCAATCGCCGCCGAGGGCATCTCCGCTGAAGCGGCATCGAGCGATGCACGCCGATCGAGCACCCGGATCGCCTCGCCGACATCGGCCGATGGCTCGGCGACGCCTGCAAGCATCTCGCGGGCGGCACGAATCGCCGCGATCGTCTCCCGCTGGATTCCTGCCAGCGTGTCGCGATCATGCCGCTCCTCCGGGGAGAGCGACTCCACCGCGACACCAGGCCCGTCGGCAAACCGCTCGGCACACCGCGCAGCCAGCCGTCGCTCAACCGCCGCCGCCGCGGCAAGCCGCAGGGCGGCTTCTGCCACCGGCCCCGAAACCGGCGCCTTCGCTCCGGCCGTCAGCCCCCTCGTCGGCGATGCACCGCGGGGCATCGCCTCGCCATCCTGGTCGGCATGCGTGCCGCCGATTGTCGTTGGGGGAAACACAAGCTGCCGACACACCGCATCGCTCCATGCGACCGGAAAGACGAGCGTGGAACCGACCAACGCCGCGGCCGCCCCAGCTGCAGCCAATGCCCACGCCGCATGCCTCTGAACCCCCGGCCACGGAAGCCGCGGATATCGTTCCGCCTCCCGCGCCGCCTCCTCGATTGCAAGCCGCTCGAGCTGGCCGGTGAGATCGGCCGGGGCATCCTTGGGCCGATCATCCAGAAACTCCACGGCACGCGAAAGCCGCTCGCCGAGTTCCGGATGGGCTTTCTCGACGGCGCGGGCCACGGCGAGCCGCCCCGGCCAGACGACCGGTCTCGCACGGCCACGGAATCGCCCCCCGATCGCGAGGGCGACCAGCACGAAGGCGATGGCCGCCACACACACACCGGTCCGCGCCGCCACCGGCGAAAGCAGCAGGTCGCATACCGCCGCGGAGGCAAGCACGATCAGGGCGATGCATGCGACGCGGCCGAGCCAGCCGAGCATCTGCATCACCGCTGCCGCCGCCACCGCCCGATCGAGCCGCCGCCGCAGGCGGCCGATCGCATCGACAGCCAGCGATGCGGACTCTCCTTGATCCATGCGCGAGGAACGACTGCTGAACCGGCGCACGGGAGAGGTTGCCCGTGCCCCGAGAGCCGGGCTATGGAAGCGAGCGAAGGCATGGATGCCGACGGCACGTGACTCATGCATCGTGATCGCCCCGTGGGCCCGCTGCAATCGTCCGCGGCCACCAGGCAGCGATGCAGCAGGCAAGAAACACCATGAGCAGGACATGGGCGGCCTGCCATGATTCGAACCAGTGGGCGGCCTCGGCGCCGAAGCCGCGACGCGTCGCGAGCGACGCCGCAATCATACCGGGGAGTGAGTCGATGCGGTCGAGCGGCACGACGGCAGCCCCTGCCGCTTCGATCGCCGCCACGAGCGGCCCAGTGCCCGCTGCCGATGGGGCGACCTCGACGAGCGGCTCATTCACCACGATCTCCCGTTCGATCGTCGGTGACGACGGCTCCTCCGAGGATCGCATCGATAGCGTAAGCCGATGCCGGCCGGCGGGAAGGCCGTCGAGTCGCACCGTCGCGGTCGCGCCGACCGGCACCGACGGCAGGCTCACATCCCGCGCCGAGTCATCCGCGAGGACGGCTTCGAGCCGCCACGATGAAAAATCGGTCGAGGGACGTGTGGGCACGAGATCGACGCGAACGGTTTCCCCGAAGACCGGATCGAGCGGCCGCACGACGAGCATCGCCGCCGTGAGCCGCGCACGCTGCCGTGGCTCCGCCAGCCGAGCCACGGCATGGAGCCAGAATCGTGCGTGGGGCGTCGAGCCATGATTGAGGGCCGGCCCGTCGCGCCATCGCCATGTGTCGCAGAGCGCGCCGAGGATCGTGCCGCGGCCGAGCCGATCGACGACGATCGCCGGCTGCCGCTCGCCCGACGTTCCCGTGCCAACGACGAGTACGCGGGCCGTCGGAGAAACCGCGATCGTCAGGATCTGCGAATAGGTCGTCGGTGCAAAGCCGGCCGCTGTATTCGATGGCAGCCCGTCCGACGGAAACCATCCCGCGGCGATCCCCGACGGAAGCACCTGCAGCCGCAGCGGCGACGAGGCATCGGCCGATGGCTGCTGATCGAGAGGCGGCACGGCCGGCAGCCATCCGACGGCTCCGGCATCCGACTCGGCCCACCGACGCCCCGGAAGCCACGCGATGCCAACACCGTCGCGGGCTACCGCATCGCGGAGGGAATTCCACGCAATTGTATTTTGTCCATCGGAGGCGCTCGCGACGTCACCCACCACGACGACGTCGAATTCCCTCCATGCCTCGGCCGACTCAGGCACCACCACCTCCTGCCGACCACCGGCCTCCGTGCGGCCCTCCAGCAGCCGCGCCGTCACCGCGAACCGATCGTCGGCAGCGAGCAACCGCTCCAGAAACCGAAACTCATACCGCGGCCCCGTATCGATGAGCAGCACCCGGATCCGATCGTCGGCCACGATGCTCGATACGGTGCACGCATGCCGTTGTCCGCTTGTGCCGTCCGACGCCGTGGCGACCTCGATCGTCTGCGTGACCCATGTCGCGGGCGAGGATGGCCCGGTTGCCCCGGTCGCGATCACTCCCTCATGGCGACCGGCGTAGGCATAGCCACGTGGCGTCGCGATCGAATCGACCGACAACTCGCCGCCGCCATCCCCCCGCAGCGAGAGCGACCTCTCCGCGCGAGACGACGCGATCGCCCGCACGGGGATCGAGATCGCCTCGCCGCGACGACACACCACCGGGGCCTCGGCCGCGCTGAACCTGAATCCCTGCGGAAGACCTTCCGACGACGTGGCGTCGCTGCCGACCGGAATCACGACGAGCGGCACCCCCGCCCTCGACGCCGCGGCCGCCGCCTCCGGCCACGATGCGCCCGATGTGATCGCGCCGTCGGTGGCGACGACGATCACCGACGGATCACGATCGAGCAGATCGATCACGGCATCGCCCACACGACTGCCATCGGGTGCGAGGGGCATGGCCTCGAGGCTCCTCATCTCCCCGCCAACGCCGATCATCTCGACCGGCCGGCCCCGCGCGAGCCGATCGAGCGGGCTATCCTTCGCGCGATCGCCGCGCAACGCATCGAGCACGGCCGCGAGCCGGCTCGTGCCGCGGGCTCCCGATCGATCCACCAGCCCGTCATCCGTCGCCATGCTTGGCGACGCATCGACAAGAACCATGACCGGGCGATCACGCCCCCGCGGCGATGGTCGCTGCCGTGGCGTGCCGCCCCAGGCGACGCTCATGGTGAGCAGCACTGCGAGCATCGCCCCACGAGGCACGGCCGTCCATCCAGATGAGCCCAAGCCCGAGGACTGTCGGAGGGACAGGATCATCTCGGCGATCGCCGCGGCGATCCCGATCCCCAAAAACAGCCGGGCCAGCGGTTGTCCGGCAAACCGGCGCGGCGATCGGGCCGACGGACCATTCGCGGCGACGGGATCGAGCAGCCGCACGACGATCCTGTCGATGAGCGGCACGAACGAGGGCCACGCGGCGATGTCGCTCCATGCGTCTGCCGAATCGCCCTGCTTCGGCACCGCAAGCGGCACCGCGGACACGCACACCCGGCCGCGGCCGACGGGCACTTCCACGATGAGCGGCCGACGGCTCGCCGACGCCCGCGCGATCACGACCGCCGCCCCGGGCTCGAACAAAATCTCCGCTGCCCTGCCGACCCGCGGGCCGGGCAGAATGTTGCTTGTGTCGCCGGCAGGGTCGCTGGCCTGGGAGCTGGCAGGGTCGCCGGCCTGGAAACCGGCGGGATCGCCCGCATCGACGACTTCAATGAGTTCATCGGCGATCGCCATCGTCCCGACCACCTGCACACACGCGAGATCGTCGAGCCACGACGACACGCGGGCCAGCGACGACGGACCGACCGCCCCGGGCCCGAGGCAGACAAGCAGGCTCGCGCCCTCGCGCACGAGGGCCGCGATCCGCATGGCATCGGCCTCAGGAAGCGGAAAGAGATCGTCGCCGAGAATGATCATGCGCCGATCGGTGCCCGGCCGGGCGGCATCGCGGATCGCGACGGCATGCACGGACGGCGCGATGGCCCGAGATGATTCCCGTGGCGCCTTCGCGAGGGCCTCGACCGCCCGCTCGACGGCCAGAAGCGATCCTCGCCCACCTTCATCTCGCCGAACGATTTCGATCCGTCGCGAGAGGTCGCCGGCCACGAGTGATTCGCCATGGACCGGGGGCCGACCCACGAAGGGCCGCGTCGCGGCGATCGCGACCGATGCCACCAGCAGCATCCGCACCGCGGTGAGAAGCCACGGGAGCCCGCCACGGCCGATCCCGGAAGCCCGGGCCGCCCGCGCGACCAGGTCGATCGCCCCCCATCGCACGAGCCGCGGATGCCGCAGCGACCACCATGCCAGGACGACCGGCACCGCCATGGCGACGAGCCACGGCAGCATCGAGGGCCACAGGAGCATCGACGCACACGGCGCGGCCACCATCAGCCCGCCCATGGTCAGCCTCTCCGCGGCGTGTCGGCGAGCAGCCGCCTGATGATCGTCTCCGACGAAATGCCGTCGGTCTCGGCGGAGAAGGTCCGAACGAGCCGGTGCCGGAGCACCGCCGGGGCGGCGCGGTGGATATCGCCCAGCTCGACACAGGGCCGGCCGGCGAGGGCCGCATGCGCCTTGGCCGAGAGCACGATGAACTGGCTCGCCCGCGGACCGGCGCCATACCGCACCCAGTGACCGACCCAGGGCGGAGCCTCCGACGTGCCGGGCCGCGTCGCACGCACCAGATCGATCGCCGCTTCCATCACATGCCCGGCGACCGGCATCGCGCGGACAAGCGTGGAGGCGCGGGCGAGCGCATCGCGGTCGATCACCGGCTGCACGGCCGGCTCATCGGCTCCCGTCGTCCGCCGGATGATCTCGAGCTCGTCCTCGCGGCCGGGATAGTCGATCGTCAGCATCATCATGAAACGATCGAGCTGCCCTTCGGGCATCGGGTAGGTGCCCTCCTGCTCGATCGGGTTGCGGGTGGCAAGGACGAAGAACGGCCGCGGGAGACGATGGCGGACGCTCCCCACCGTCACCTGGGTCTCCTGCATCGCCTCAAGAAGTGCAGACTGTGTCTTCGGCGGCGCACGGTTGATCTCGTCGGCGAGGATGACGTTGTTGAAGAGCGGGCCGGGGAGGAACCGGAGATGGCGACGGCCGATCCCCTCGGCCGAGTCGTGCCCCTCGGTCTCGAGCACGTCGGTGCCGATGATGTCAGCCGGCATCAGATCGGGCGTGAACTGGATCCGACCGAAGCCCAGGTCGATCGCGGCCGCAAGCGACCTGACAAGCAGCGTCTTGGCAAGCCCGGGCACGCCCTCGAGCAGACAATGTCCGCCGCACAGAAGCGAGGCGAGCAGATCCTCGATCACATCGTGCTGGCCGACGATCACGGGATCGAGCGCCGTCACGAGCCGCTCCCGGATGGCAGCCACCTCCGCGAGCGACGCGCGAGCGGCGGCCGGATCGGAGCCGGACGGAATCGGCGATGCGAGAGGCTGCGTCATGGGGCGGCTCCGATACAGACCATCGTGCGGTCCCCCGCGACCATGAGGCAGCTGCGGCTTGCGGCAAGCCAGAGATCATGATTCATGGTGTTCATGGCGTTCTTGGCATTCATGGCGTTCATCGCGGACGACGACGCGGCATCATCGCCGTCGCCATCGCGAGACGGAAGGGGGAACGGCAGCCCCACGGGGCTCAGGGTGGCCGGATCGATGAGGGCGATCGATCGCCGCCGGCCCGCTCGATCGCAGGTCGGCTGCAGGATCACCGGGCCGGCCATCACCGCGGGCCCGCATGCCGGCGCGGCCGCCCCACCGGTCCCGCAGGGCCTGCCATCACCTGTCGCCAGCAGTGCGAGGCCATCCTTCTCGGCCATCGGCCATGATTCGACGACGATCCGATCGGGGATCGCGCCGACGATCCGCACCCGATCACCGGGCGGCGTGCCCCAGAGCAGCCGAGGGCCTTCGGGCTCGCTCGCGATCGCGACCACGCCTCCACGATCCAACGGAGCGACGACGAAGATGCCATCGGCCGCGACGATCGACGGGGCGAGCCTCGGCGACGGGTCAGCCGCGTCCGCGGCCCGACGGGCCGGGGCCTCGTATCGAAGCCGCCATCGATTCCGGCCATCCCGATCGAATGCCGACACGCCCCCGGCATGATCGGCGACGATCACGAGACGTTCATGCAGCATGGGAAGCCGCAGGCCGCGGCCATGATCGAGGCCGTCGCGGGCCGTCGGCATGCCAAGGGGCCGCCTCCAGGCGATGCTCCCATCGAGAGCGTCGTAGGCGACCAGTTCGAGCATGCCGCGACCGTCGGCCCCGCGCGCCACGATCAGGCAGAGTTCATCGTCGGCGATCGGCGGGCCATCGAAGAGCGACATCCCGGCCGGAGGCGACGACGACCACAGCAGCCGTCCTTCAGCGGCGGTCGAACAGTCGAGGCACACGAGCATCGGGCCATCGTCGGCCGAATCGATCACGGCATAGAGCAGGTGCCCGGTGACGGCGACGGTCGAGAATGACCGAACGGTGATCGGAGTCTCTTGAGGCCGCCCTGCCGCGCGACGAGGAAAGAGCCTCGTGACCCCGGGCGGCCGCGAACGCCACGGGGGCAGGCCATCGACCGCCCGCACCCCATGCACCGCGGCATCGTCGATCCAGGCGATGATCGATGCGACGCCCGCCACCGGGCCTGCCGTTATCGGCCGCGACCAGCGCACCTGCCATGCCTCAGGCCGCCGCAGCCAGTCGAGCGACTCGACGGCGACGATTTCCGGGGGCCGCTCCGGGGACCGCTCATGGGCATCGCCCGCACGACCGACGGCCCCCATCGCCCAGATGGCGAGGCACGGTACGGTGACGACGGTTCTGCGGGATCGAAGGGCGGCCAGTGGCATGCATCGCGCCCGGGGACGAGGGGGTGATTCCGGCATGACCGTGACATTTGAAGTATAAGTCGGTGAGGAATCACGCGGAACCCGCCCACAGACAGCCATGGCCCGTCTCGACGACGAAGATCTCTTCCAAAGCTCCACGATGACCTTCGGTGAGCACCTGGAGGAACTCCGGGTGTGCCTCATCCGCGCGGCGATGGGGCTCGCCGTGGCCGTCGCGATCGGATTCTTTCTGGGCCGGCCCGTCGTCCACCTGATCGAGCAGCCGCTGCGAAAGGCACTCGGCAACTACTACACCGAGCGGGCGGTCGAGACCTTCGACACCTGGGAGCCACGGACCGGCGGGGGAACGCTGCCCTATTCGCGTGCGGAGGTGGTCGATGCCGTGGAGCGGCTGGGGCTGTCGTTCGAACTCCGCGAAGTGCATCCCGATCGGCTGGCCCGGGCGCTCGATCGCTCGCCATCCGAGGCCACGCCGCCGAAGGATGGCGCCGAGGCCCCCGCGCGGTTCGACCTCGATGCGCTCGTGCCGATGCTGCTCTGGCAGCCACTGGCCAACGATCCGCGGGTGAGCATCACCACGCTCAGCGCGCAGGAGGCGTTTGGAATCTACGTGAAGGCGGCGCTGCTGGTGGGGATCGTGCTGGCCAGCCCGTGGATCTTCTACCAACTCTGGACGTTCGTGGCGGCCGGTCTCTATCCACACGAGAAGCGGCTGGTGCGGATCTTCCTGCCGGTGAGCGTCGGGCTCTTCCTGGCCGGCGTGGGGCTCGCCTTCTTTTTCGTCTTCGATTTCGTGCTCGACTACCTGCTCGACTTCAACCGCTGGCTCGGGCTCGATCCCGACCCGCGGATCAGCGAGTGGCTCTCGTTCGTGCTGATCCTGCCGATCGGTTTCGGCATCGGCTTCCAGCTGCCGCTGGTGATGCTCTTCCTCGAACGGATCGGCGTGTTCGACGTGGAGGCCTACGCCTCGCAATGGCGGATCGCGGTGGTGGCGATCTTCGTGGTGTCGGCGATCCTCACGCCGGCCGACCCCTACAGCATGCTCTTCCTCGCGGGGCCGCTGTGCATCCTCTACTTCGGCGGCCTGGCGATCTGCCGCTGGGCCTCCGCGCAGGACCGTCAGCCGGCGACGAAGGCGAGCCAGTAGAACGTGATGCCGGTCACCGCCGTGATCACCAGATCGATGGCGGCAAGCCGTGCCATGAAGCGATGCCGCGGCCCATGGCTGCCGGGAGCCGGGGGGTTTGGAAACCTCGCCATCGCCTCCCAGAGCGTCCAGATCCAGAGCACGAGCGTGGTCGTCGCGAACACGAGGTGGATGCCAAGTGATGTCAGCACTCCTGTGGGCCACCACGGGCTCGGCCGGGCCCGGTCCCTCCAGTCACTCACCAGCCGCACGTCGATCTCGAAGACGATGATGCAGGCCAGCAGGGCCGCGGCGATGAAGATCTGAATCCGCCGGTGGGCGGCATAGTTGCGCCGGGTGCGGACCAAGTGGATGCTCCATGCCAAGAGCGGCAGGACGGCAAGCAGCCCCACGACGACGACATCCATGCCCAACGAGCCGCGGCTGCCGAGAAAACCGTCGATGCCTGTCATGATGCTCGCGGGAGGGGTGTTCTGACGCTTTGAATTCGGGATGGAGGCGTAAAACGGGCAGGATTGTAGCTGATCTTTTGCAGCCGGCAGGATGGCGGAGATACGATCCCGCCTTAGGCCGAGTGGCGAAACTGGCAGACGCACGGGACTTAAAATCCCGTGGGGCTCACGCTCCGTGCGGGTTCGATCCCCGCCTCGGCCATTTCCACCGCCATTGGATCGACTCTGGGGTCGCCTTCGGTCTTGCAGAAGGGGCACAGGCCCGGTACTACCCCTCGCCTTCCCGGCGGAGACCGACATGACCCGACCAGCCAACCCCTCCAGCGACTGCCGCCCCTCGGCCATCGCCGTGTGGCTCCCGTGGATCGCGGCGCCGCTCTTCTGCCTGCTCCCGATGGGGGGCTGCGTCGCGGCCAACGCGGTTCGCCAGTCCGCAGGAACCATCGCCAAAGCCATCACCGCCGACCCGCCGCTGGTCGCGATCGGGATGACGCCATAACCGCGATCACCTGCGGGTCGCGTCGCCAAGCCGGGCGGCCTGCCGGGCCGCCAAGAACCGCCGCAATCCGCTCACGATCCGCGACGGGGGCTGGCTGCCAGACTGGCTGAAGATGGGGGTTTGGCCATCTTCGGTGACGATGATCTCGACGGCCTCGGCGGGCAGAGAAACGCCTCCGAGCAGCGATTGGATCGGCTCCTTGACCGATTCGTCGTCGGCATCGGCCGGAACCTGGGCGACCACGAAGTTTTCCCGAGCGAACGCGTCGAACTCGGGGTCGTTGATGAGCGAGGCCGATCGGGTTTTCGACCCGGAATCGCTCTTTCGGGAGACGACCAGCAGGATGGGCCGCTTGCCGCTCTGGGCCGTCGCGACAGCGTCTTCGAGCGAGTCGAGCACCCCCTCGGAGGCCGCGGTGGAGGCTTCAGAGGGCGACCGGGCCGGCTTCGAGGGCACATGCTCGGCCATTTGGGCCACCCAGGTCTGGGCCAAAAGCCCCGTGTACCCAGTTTTCACGGTGATTTTCTCGCCGGTCGGGGCGATGAGCAGGGCGCTTGGGAACGTGCGAACCCCGTATTTGATGCAGACCTGGGACCGCTGCGAGCGGACCTCCGGAGAAATGCCGTTTTGGGGCAGGTCGATCATCAGGAGAACCACGTTTTCCTGGGCCCAGGAGAGGAACGTGTCGGTGGCCAGCACATTCTCCTCGAGCGTCAGACAGTGGGGGCACCAGTCGCTTCCGGTGAAGATCGTGAGCACCGGGCGGCCGGTTTCCTCGGCCTTGGAAAGGGCGGCATCGTAGTCGGTCAGCCAGCCTTGGCTCGCGTCCGCCGGCACGGCCATGCAAAGGCATGCCATCGCCAGAATGCCGGCCAGAAATATGCCCACACCGCCCCACAATCCAGGTGCGCTATCGTTCCAATCGCTGGTGCGCGAGATCAGCATCAAGATTCGCCTCCGTGCTAGCAGCCGTTCCCCGTGTTTTGCATCGGGCAACGGCGAACGATTCCAAGAGACTTCTGAACGTCAAAACACGTCAAAAGGCTAGCTGGAGGCACCGAACCTGTAAATCTTTGCAGATTGTGCAGGTTATCCACCTTCCCTATTTCGCCGATGCTCGTCCTGATCGCTCGACTTACGTCGAATGACGGTTCAAAAAAACGGCGCCGTTTTGTGTCGGGGGCTGAAAACGGCGAGGCCCACCGGATGCCGGTGGGCCTCGCTTGATCGTCTTCGACGGCGGCCCGGAAGACCACCTCTGCCCGGCGAGGGAACCCTTGGCGTTTCCCTCCACCGGGCCTCAGGCTGCCGGGGCCATGGATGGCCCGGCAGCCGTAACACTAGAACTGCCAGATCGCGTCGCAGCCGCCGTAGAACTGACCGAACTGGTCGTTGTTCATGCCGAAGGGCAGCGCGCCACCAGCCTGATCTGGCGTGTACCAGTCGTACCGCAGTTCAGGACGGATGATCACGTTGCGATTGGGCTTGTAGTTCAGGCCCCACGTGGCCTGCCAGAAGTTGCCCTGGTACCCCGTGCTGTATCCTCGACCCGCCCAGTAGTTGCGGATCGGATTGAATACGCGGTAGCCGTTGTTGTCGCGGAACCATTCCAGTCGCATGCCACCCACCCACTTCTCGTTGAAGGAGTAGAACATGTACTGGTTGATGCCGTACCACTGGGCCGTGCCGCTCTGACCACGCCCGCTCGCCAGCGGGATTGCATAGTCACCCGCGTTGAACTGCCAGCCGTTGTCGTTCTGGAACACGTAGGTCAGTTTGTCGGACAACTCGTTGACATAGACCGTGCTGATGATCGAACGGTTGCCGACGTAGTTCACGCCCGCGCCACCCGCCCCGAGGATTGGCTCGTTGCCGCTCGACGTGGTCATCGTGAGCGTCTGCTTCTCATCCGAACTCTTGAACGACACGCCGCCGAGGAAGGCCGCATTGCTGTTGTAGCCGGGGTAGTTCGTGTTCGCGATCGGCACGCTCGTGATCGGATCGCTGAAGTTGTCCCAGCCGTTGGTGATACCGGCATACACCGTCAACTGGTCGTTGGGCTTCCAGGTGTCGAGGATGCCGGTGTGGGTGAACGGCTCGCCATATTGCATCGTGTAGGCGTGCGTGTAGAAGAAGTTGCCGATGGCCGGCACCACTTCGTACCCGATGATCGTGTAGAAGTGCCCTGCCCTCACGACGTGGTTGCCGTAGCCGAGTTCGCCGTACAGCTGCGGCATGGCGAGACCGTAGTCCATCGTTGACACCCAGCTCGGAGAACCGGGGATACCGCCGTAGTTGACCTGGTTGTTGAGGTAGCCATCGAGACCACGGGCCGTGGTGTAGATGTAGTCGGTGCCGTAGAGCAGATCGACGCGACCACCCCAGTCGAGGCCGTTGGAGGTATCGACCAGCTTCTCGTTGACGAGGTAGAGCTGGTTCATCTGCCCTTGCCAGTTGCGGTCATTGAACGTGATCGGGCCGTTGTAGGGGCTGCCCCAGTTGTTGGCCCCGATTCCGACGTCGATCCAGCCGTAGGTCTTGATGCCTCGCGACGTGAGGAACTCGCGCTCGAGGTAGCGGTTGGGCCCCTCCTCGGCCGATGCCTCCTGGGCCGCTTCCTGCGGAGGCAGGGCCCGCATTTCGTAGGCCTCCTCCTGCGGGACGTTTGGAACCACTGGCACCGTCTGGGCAAGCGAGATGCCGGCCGACAGTGCACTGGCGGCGGCAAGGCCGACTGCCAACTTTCGCGGCAGATTGAACATGGTGAATCGCATGGTCGTAAAAAACTCCAAGTCGAAGGGCTGGTACTCGGACCACGACGTTCGTGGGCCTGAGGCGTTCCGCACCGGGGGATGAACAGCGCACCGATTCCGCCGCGTCTCGCCGCGCCGACATTCCCCCGCCCGTTTCTCGGTATCGACCCGCCCCTGCGGAATTCGCGGCCTGACCACGCCCGCCCCGCAAACTCGTCACGATCGTGACACCGAAATGGCAAACCCTGCGGGGTGGGCAGGGGCTACGCGAACGTGCCCTCGAGCAGGGCCTCGACGAATTGCGGTGGATCGAAGGGCTGCAGGTCGTCCGCCCCCTCGCCCAGGCCCACGAGCTTCACCGGCAGCCCGTACTGCTCGGTCACCGGCACGATCTCGCCCCCGCGGGCCGACCCATCGAGCTTGGCCAGCACGATTCCGGTGCATGCCGCCGCCTCTTTGAAGCCTTTCGCCTGCGAGAGGGCATTCTGCCCCGCCGTGGCATCGATCACCAGGAGCGTCTCGTGCGGCGCCTCCGGAATCTGCTTGGCGATCACGCGGCGGATCTTGCCGAGTTCCTGCATGAGATTCGACTGCGTCTGGAGCCGGCCGGCCGTATCGATGATGCAGACATCGAAGCCACCCTCCACGGCCCGGGCCACGGCGCGATGGGCCACGCTCGCCGGATCGCTGCCGGGCTCGCCCCGGATGATCTCGGCGCCGATCCTGCCCGCCCACATCGAGAGCTGCTCGACCGCCGCTGCGCGAAACGTGTCGCCGGCCCCGAGGACGACCCGCTTGCCCTCCTTCACGAACCGGCTCGCCAGCTTCGCGATCGAGGTCGTCTTGCCCGAGCCGTTCACGCCGGTGACGAGGATCACCGTCGGGCCGGTTGCGGCCGCGGCCAGCGCCGCCGATGTCGCCTCCAGCCGCGCGAGCAGCTGACGACGGATCGAATCGACCACGACCTCTGGATCGACCACGCGGGCCCGCAGCCGCTCGCGGACGTCCTTCACGATCGCCTCCGCGGCGGATGGCCCCATGTCGGTGCGGACGAGCGCCCCGCGGAGTTCCTCGAGGAACCCCTCGTCCACGAGCCGCCCTTCCCGCTTCAGCAGATCGCGGACGTCGGTCTGGAGCACCTGCGCCGTCTTGGCGAGCCCCGCCTTGAGTCGCTCGAAAAACGTGGCCATCGGATCGTCCTATTCCGTGCTGGTCGTCTCGCGATCGGCGAGCATGCGGCCCAGGATGCCGGCCACGAAGCGGCCTGACGACCCGCTGCCATACCGCTTCGCCAGCTCGATCGCCTGATCCACGGCGACCGGGGCGGGGGTGTCGGTATGACGCATCTCGAAGACCGCCAGCCGAAGGATCGTCCGATCGGTGGCCGCCATGCGGGACACCCGCCAGTTGTCGGCGCGGGCATCGAGGGCGGCATCGATCTCGGGCAGGTTCGCCCGCACGCCATCGACCAGTTCCTTGGCGAACCGCACGAGGGCCGGCTGGCGGAGCCGGCCGACGAGAAACCGCTCGATGCCGGCGGCATCGGCCCCCGGATGCATCTCGATCTGGTAGAGCGCCTGCATGGCGATCTCACGGGCGCGGGAGCGAAGGCTCATGGTCGGGAATCCGCCGCGGGCAGGGTTCGAAGCAGGCCGATCATCTCGACCGCGGCCGTGGCGCATTCCACGCCCTTGTTGCCGGTGAATCCGTCGGCCGCAGTGCCCCCGGCACGGGCCATCGCCTGGGCGAGCGTGTCGCAGGTGAGCACGCCGAAGAGCACCGGTAGCCCGTGGCTGCGGCCGACCTGCTCGATGCCGGAGGCGACCGCCGAGGCGATGTGGCGGTCGTGCGAGGTTTCCCCCTTGATGATCGCGCCCAAACAGAGCACGGCGGCATACCGTCCCGTGGCTGCCATCCGGTCGGCGGCCAGCGGCAGCTCGAAGGCGCCCGGCACCCAGGCCACGTCGATCGCGCCGTCGGCAAGCCCGGCGGCCGCGAGGGCATGCGAGGCCCCTTCGAGCATCCGCCGCGTGACCGGCTCGTTGTAGCGGGAGACGACGGCCGCCACCCGCACCCCGGCAGGCAGGGGCGCCGGCTGCGACGCGGAGGATCGAGACGGCGTTGCGGCGGCCGACATCATGTCGCCTTCAGGCTCATGAGGAATTCGCTGTTCGACGCGGTCTTCGCCAGGCGGTTGATGAGCAGTTCCATCGCATCGACCGGATTCTTGTCGCTCAAGGCCCTACGAAGCACCGTCACCCGCTTCGACTCATCGGGCTCCAGCAGCATCTCCTCGCGGCGGGTGCCGGAGCGGTTGATGTCGATGGCGGGATAGATCCGCTTGTCCACCAGCCTTCGGTCGAGCACGATCTCGTTGTTGCCCGTCCCCTTGAACTCCTCGAAGATCACGTCGTCCATCCGGCTGCCGGTGTCGATGAGGGCCGTGGCGATGATCGTGAGCGATCCCCCCTCCTCCACCTTGCGGGCGCTTCCGAAGAACCGCTTGGGCCGTTGCAGGGCGCCCGAATCGACACCACCGGAGAGGATCTTGCCCGAGTTGGGCACTTCCGAATTCCAGGCCCGGGCCAGCCGCGTGATCGAATCGAGGAAGATCACGACGTCGCGTCCGTATTCGACGAGCCGCTTCGCTTTCTCGATCACCATGTCGGCCACCTGCACGTGCCGGCTGGCATTCTCATCGAAGGTCGAGCTGATCACCTCGCACGAGGGCCCCTTCACCTGCCGCTCCATGTCGGTGACCTCCTCCGGCCGCTCGTCGATCAACAGCATGAAGACGTAGGCGTCGGGATAGTTCGCGAGCACCGCCTTGGCCATCTTCTGGAGCAGGATCGTCTTGCCGGCACGGGGCGGACTCACGATCAGGCCGCGCTGGCCGAAGCCGATCGGCACGATCAAATCCACGACCCGCATCGCGATCTCGTCCGGCGTCGTCTCCAGGACGATCCGCTCGTCAGGATGGAGCGGCGTGAGCTCGTCGAAGAATGTTCGGGTGGACAGCTTGGACGGATCCTCTCCGTTGATCGCCTCGACCCGCAGGAGCGCGAAATACCGTTCCGTCTCTTTCGGCGGCCGGATCTGCCCCGCGACACTCATGCCGTTGCGGAGGCCGAAGCGACGGATCTGGCTCGGCGAGACGTAGATATCGTCGGGGCAGGAGAGATAGTGGGAGTCGGCACTACGGAGGAAGCCGAACCCGTCGGGAAGGATCTCGAGCGTTCCCTCACCGAACATGAGCCCGTTGAGCTTCACCCGCTCCTTGAGAATCCGGAACACGATGTCCTGCCGCTTCGCCCCCGTGACATCGCCGAGGTTCTCCTTCCGGGCCAGCTCGATGAGATCGGGCATCGAGAGCTTCTGCAGCTCGGTGATGTAGGTGTCGCCCTTCTTGAGCGACTCGTAGCGGTCGGTGATGTCGACGCCGTCCTTGACCTCGGCGGCGATCTCCTCGGCCAGCGACAGCGGCTCCTTGTCGAGTTCGTCGGACAGTGGCTCCGGGTCGGAAGGGGACATGCAGCACCTCGGGGCACCGGCAGTCGGCGCGGGGGCCGTGCGCGGCTCATGAACGGAAGGAGGGGAAATCGGGCGGGAGGGGCGTCAGCCGGGCGAGGCGGGACGAACGAGCGTCTGCCACACACGGTCAACGTGAGGA
>JBJTDB010000387.1:0-7446 GCA_046092145.1 Planctomycetia bacterium
CTTGGCGGCGGCGGCCAGCTGCACGAATCCCTGGGCGTAGCTTGCGATCTTGGAGGCGTAGAGCGCCTGGCGCACCTGCTCGGTGAAGCTGATCGGGTCGTCGTGGGTGTTGAGGTCGGGTCCCTTGAGGATTTTGCTCGCACGAACGCGGGCATCCTTGAGGGCCGACAGGCAGCGGGCGTAGACCGCTTCGGTGACCAGCGTGCTCGGCACGCCGAGGTCGAGGGCCAATTGACTCATCCACTTGCCGGTTCCCTTGGCGCCCGCCTTGTCGAGAATCCGATCGACCATGAAGTCGCCCGTGTCGGGATCCCTGACGGTGAAGATGTCGCGGGTGATCTCGATCAGGTAACTGTCGAGTTCGCCCTTGTTCCACCTGTCGAACACGCTGGCGAGATCGTCGTTGGAGAGGCCGGCGCCATGCTTGAGCAGCGAGTAGGCCTCGCAGATCAGCTGCATGTCGCCGTACTCGATGCCGTTGTGCACCATCTTCACGTAGTGCCCGGCCCCCCGCGGGCCCACCCAATCGCAGCAGGGGATATCGCCCTTGGGCCCCACCTTGGCGGCGATGGCCTGGAAGATCGGCTGCACGAGCGGCCATGCCGATTTCGAGCCGCCCGGCATCAGGCTCGGTCCCTTGAGGGCTCCCTCCTCGCCGCCCGAGACGCCGGTGCCGATGTACTGCAGCCCGGCCGCCTCCACGTCCCTCGTCCGCCGCTCGGTGTCGGAATAGAGCGTGTTGCCGCCGTCGAGGATGACATCGCCCTTGGAGAGCAGGGGAATCAACGCCGCGATGAGGTCATCGACGGCCGGGCCCGCCTTGACCATCATCATCACCTTGCGGGGAGGCTTGAGCGCGGCGACGAGTTCTTGAAGCGTGTGGCATCCGACGACGTTTGGCTGCTTTCCCCGTCCCGATGTGAATGCATCGGTGACGCTCGATGTCCGGTTGTAGACCGCGATGGAAAAGCCGCGGCTGGCGATGTTGAGGGCGAGGTTTTCGCCCATCACGGCCAGACCGATCAAACCGATGTCATAGGTCGCCTGCGGGGCCATGGTGGCTCGCTCCTCGGTGGTGTCGGGGACGATGTTCGTCAGAGGGGGAAGATGCGGAAAATGGAGACTATAGCCATCGGCTTGATTGTGGACGAGGGCCGCGTCGTTCCTGGGAAAAACCCGGAAGATTGAAGACTCAACGAGGCGTTGGTCGATGCACTGCGCATCAGGAGCGATCGCACTTCTGGGAGCGACCTGCAGACTCGGCCAGGCCGATACGGCTTGACCAGTCGGCCCAAACTCCCATAGCGTGTCGGTGGCTCGCAGACGGCTCCGTAGCCAAGTGGCTAAGGCAGCGGATTGCAAATCCGCCATCGTCGGTTCGACTCCGACCGGAGCCTCTTCCTTTTCTCACGACGCGGCCGCGACCGGGAACACCCGGAAGCAGAGGCCAAGCAACAGTGGCGCGAGCACGAGCGTGACCACCGTGGAAAAGAGCATTCCGCCGAGCAGCACCGCCCCGAGCCCCCGGTAGAGTTCGCTCCCCGCGCCCGGGAAGAGCACCAGCGGCAGAAGCCCGAGGACGGTCGTGAAGGTCGTCATGAAAATCGGCCGGACGCGGCTTCTGACCGCCTCCAGGATCGCGGCAGTCGGGTCGGTCTCCTCGCCCGTCCGCAGCACCTGGATCGCCCGCTCCACGATCAGGATCGGGTTGTTGACGACCGTGCCGATGAGGATCACGAACCCGAGCATCGTGAGCACGTCGAGCGGCTGGTAGAGGCCGAAGGACGCCCCGAGCCCGTTGAGCAGGGCGAGGCCCAGGAGCCCGCCGACGTTGCCAAGCGGCACCGAGGCGATGATGACGGCGGGGTAGATCCATGATTCGAACAGCGCCGCCATCAGTAGGTAGGTGATGACGCCCGCGAGCACGAGGTTGAACCAGAGCGACTCCCACGTCGTGACGAGCTTGTCGGTCGTGCCTCCGAGCGTGATCCGATAGCCGCCATCGAGCTGGCCTGCATCGGCCAGCGGCGCCACGACGAGCCGTTGAATTCGTTCCTGGGCCTCCTCCAGCGGCATTCGGGCAGGCGGAGACACCTGCACCGTGATCGCCCGCTCGCGTTCCCGGTGGAGGATCTGCTCGGGCCCGCTCGAGAACTCTCTGACCTCCGCCACGCTGTCCAACGGCACGAGCTGCCCGCCTGGGGTGACCACCGGCAGGCTGCGGAGATCCTGGGTGCGCTGCACGAACCGTTCGTCCCCCTTGATCACGAGGTCGATCCGGTCGCTGTCGAGGAAATAGTCGGTCGCGTAGCCGCCATCGACGAGGCAGTCGACCATGTAGCCGAGCTGCCGGGCGTCGAGCTGCATGTCGGCCGCCTGCTCCAGCCGCGGCAGAAGCTGCACCTCAGGACTCGACAGGTCGAGCGATGGCTTCGGGAGGTTTTGGCTGCCCGGGGTGGCTTCCTGGAGGCGGCCCATGACCTGGATCCCGAGCTGCACGAGTCGGGAGAGATCGGGCCCGGTGATTTCGATGTCGATCGTGCGGCCCGACCCGAGGCCCTGCTCGAAGAGACTCGATTGCTTCGCCACCGCGAACGTGCCCGGCAGTCCGCCCGCCACGCGGCGCACCAGCGGCACGAGCCGCGACGCCGCCAGGGGATCGAGCGACCGCAGCCCGATGAACACGCTTCGCCCGCGGGCCACGAAGAAGAAGTCGGCGAGGACCGGGGCATCGAGGACCCGGGCCTCTGGCGTGTCGGGATCGACATCCCAATAGGGCAGCAGCTTTTCCTCGACGGCATCGCCCATCCGCAGGAGTTCGTCGAGGTTGTAGCCGGGGGGCGGCAGGAGAATGCCGAAGACGAGGTTGCGATTGCCCTCAGGCAGGTATTCCACCTTCGGCATCAGCAGCCACGTTGCGACGATCGCGGCAACCACGATGACGACCGAGGTGACCAGCGCCCGGGGCACGCTCGCCAGGAGAAAACGATTGATCGACGTGAGCCCCGTCATGAAGCCGTGGCCGAGCCGCATGACGATGTCGCCGGTGGGCCGGTCCTCTCCGGCCTGCGGTCCGTCGGTGCCGGTCACCGCCGCGACGGCGGCGCCGGCGCCGCGGCCTTGCAGCAGCAGTGCCGCCGCCACCGGCACCACGAGCCCCGACACCGCCAGGGACAGACCGACTGCAGCCGCGATCGCCAGCGCGATATCTCCGAAGAGCTGGCCCGCCTCGCCCCGCACGAAGAGCACGGGAAGAAACACGGCGACGTTGGTGAGCGTGCTGGCGAGGATGGCGCCCCAGACCTCGTTCGTGCCCCGGATCGCGGCCGTCTTCGGATCGGCCCCCTCGCTCCATCGCACGTAGATGTTTTCCAGCACAACCACGGCGTTGTCGATCAGCATGCCGACCGCGAAGGCGATGCCCGCCAAGCTGATCACATTGAGCGTGCGGCCGAAGGCCGCCAGGGAGAGGAACGTCCCCATCACGCTCACGGGGATCGACATCGCCACGATCATCGTGGAGCGGATGCTCCGCAAGAACAGGAGCAGCGTGCCCAGCGTGAGCAGTCCGCCGACGATGATATTGTCGTTGACCAATCCGATGGCGGAGTCGATGTAGGTCGTTTCGTCGTAGACGACCGTGAGCGAGAGGCCCTTGGGCCGAAGATCGCGGTCGATCTCGGCCACCAGCGCCCGCAGCCGTCGCATCACGTCGAGAACGTTGGCCCCCCGCTCGCGGGTCACCCGCACGGCGATGCTTCGCGAGCCGAACCGTCGGACGACGCCATCGGGCTTCTTCGTGCCAAGCCGCGCGGTGGCCACGTCGCGCACGTAGACGGGCTTCCCGTCACGGCGGGTGATGATCACGCCCTCGACCTGCTCCGGCGAGCGGAACTGCCCGAGCGTGCGGACGACATATCGCCGTTTTCCCTCCCACACGTCGCCCCCGGAGGTGTCCTGATTCTGGTTGACCAGTGCCAGCCGCAGGTCGTCGATCGTGAGCCGCCGGGCGGCGAGCCGTTGGGGATCGACGATCACCTGGAGTTCGTCCTCCCGACCGCCCACGAGGTCGGCGGACGAGACGCCATCGACCCGCTCGAGACGGCTTTCGATCTCGTCTTCGGCCATGCGCCGCATTGCCTCGACGTCGATCTCGGGAGGGCGGATGGCGGCCAGCTCGGGATGGGCCGCCACGAGCTTCTGAAGGCGGTAGAGAGCGAGGTCGGGCGAGCGGGCCGACTGCACGCGGTCGAGTTCCGCAGCGAGACCTGGGTGCTCGGCCAGTGCGCGGGTGATCACGTCGGGGGCGGGGGCGGCCTGACCGAGGATGAGCCATGCCACGGGGCGGTCGTTGGCGCTGGCCGTACGGATGACCGGCCGGTCGGCGTCGATCGGCCAGTCCCGAACCTGCTGCACCCGCGTATTCACCTTCACCAGCGCCTGCGACATGTCGGTGCCGACGGCGAACTCCAGTTCGATCGTGCCGACGGAGTCACTCGATTCACTCGAGAGCTTCACGAGCCCTTCGACGCTCCGCAGCTGTTCCTCGAGCGGCTGCACGAGTTCTCGCTCGATTTCCTGGGGGCTCGCGCCCCGCCACCGCGAGTCCACGGTGATGGTCGGGATCTGCACCTCGGGCGTGAGCTGCACCGGCATCGACACGATCGCCAGCACCCCGAACAGCGTCACGAGGATGACGCCGACGGCGACCTTCACGGGATTGGCGACGCAGGCGGCGACGAGGTTCATGGTGGATCGACGTTGCGGGGGCTGGTCACGGAGCCGCGAAGGAGACCGCCATTCCGGGCCGAAGCCGCTCGTTCCCTCGGACGACGACGATCTGGCCGGGCTCGATGCCGCCGCGAACCTCCACCGCGCCGTCGATCGTGCTGCCGAGCGAAACCTCCACGGGCTGGACGGTTCCCTGCGGGGCGTCGCCGGTCACGGTCACCGCATAGACCATGGGCGAGCGGCCGCCGAGCACCAGCGCGTCTTTGGGGACGACGGTCGCCGGCCCCGTCTTGCCGACCGGCAGCCATGCCCTGGCGAGCATGCCGCCGCGAAGCACGGGCTCTCCATCGACCACGCGGTTCGCGAGCGACACCTTTACCGGGAAGCTCCGGCTCAGGAGGTCGGCCTGCGGCACCGCGCGTTCCACCCGTCCGATCCAGGTCTGATTCGGGGCGGCGTCGAATTCCAGCCGCACGTCGGCCCCCGTCGCGAGCGACCCGATCGAGAGTTCGGGGACCTGGACGTCGATTTCCACGGTGTCGAGCTGCGCGATCCGCGCGACCAGGCCGCCCCTTGCGAGCCACTGACCCTCCTCGGTGAACCGCTCGGTCACCCAGCCGTTGAACGGCGAGCGGATCGTATGCTTTCCGAGTTGGTCGTCGATTCGATCCACCTCGGCCTCCTGCGTGGCCACGGCGGCTGCCGCCTGCGCCACCTGCTCCTGCCGCGGTCCGGCCTCAGCCAGCGCGAGGGTCGCCTCGCCACTGCGAAGCAACGCCTCCGCCTGCCGGAACTCTCGCTCGCCGTCGAGTAGTTCGTCGGCCGTGCTGGTGCCACGTTCGGTGAGCCGTCGCAGCCGATCAAGCCGGCCGGCTGCGTAATCGCGACGGGCCACGAGCCCTTGCACGTCGGCGCGGGCCCGCGCGATCTCCTCGGGCCGGGAGCCAGCCCGTAGTTCGGCGAGGATCTGGCGGCGGCGTTCCAGTTCGGCGACAGCACCCTCGCGCTCGATTTCCAGGAGCTTTGTGAGCAACCGCGCGATCGGCTGGCCGGCATCGACGTGTTGTCCGGCCAGCAGCGGAAACGAGATGACGCGGCCATCGACCGCACTGCCGACCTCGCTGACGCGAACGGGAAAGACGGTTCCCACGAACGGCACGGCGGCCGCGACGTCCCGCTGTTCCGCTTTGGCCACGACGACAGCAACGGCTCCACCGGGTGGCCCGTCGGCCCATGCCGGCATCGCCAGGGCCGCAAAAAAAGCGACCTTGATAGGGAGAAGCGGTCTGCGCCGGCGGTTTCCGGCCGATCGGTGAGGATCCATCAAAACGGTTATACCCTCGGGCCCAAGCGGCTTTGTGGGCGTATTCTTGGCCCATATCTTGGGCCATATTTTGCAGCCGCTTGACGCCTCCTCTAACGTCCGCTAATTTTTCGAGATCGTCCGGCCGATGACCTCAAATCGTTCGTCGGTTCCCGCGACGTGCTCGTGACCCATGCTCCGGCAGTGTTCCGGTGTCGTGGGTTGAGGCCCGGCTCGCCTTTCCGTGATGGATCTGGCGAGTCGAACCTCTGTCCATGACGTGCCTTGTGCATGTCGAGGCAGGGTCACGAGCCGGTGGTCTTTCGTTTGCGAAGGACCGTCGGCTCGCGTCGTTCTTTGACAATTTGGTCGTGGTAGTTGGCATCTTGAAAGAATGTCGATGGCGGGAGTGTCTCAAGCACTCCTTCCTGAAACGTTCTCCCAAGGCTCAAATTTTTTCAGCCGCTCCGCGAGGGGCGGTGTGAAAGAGCGAGAAAAATCGTTGCCTTCCCGGCTTCGATGCAACGAAGTCGGGAGGGAGCAAGGCATCTGAAAAGATGCTCGTTCGCGAGCATTCGATTCGGGTGGTCAAGCTCCAAAGGGCGCATGGGGGATGTCTAGGCATCAGGAGGCTTTGAAGGGCGCGGAAGACTGCGATAAGCCCGGGGTAACCGTCAAACAGGTGATGATCCCGGGATGCCCGAACTGGCCGTGACTGAATTCATAGGTCACGGCGGCGAACGCGGAGAACTGAAACATCTCAGTACCCGCAGGAGAAGAAAGAAAAATCGATTTCCTTAGTAGCGGCGAGCGAACGGGAAACAGCCCAAACCGTGGTGGTTTCCACCGCGGGGTTGTAGGGCCCCCGAGGAGTTACAAACAACAAGCTAGCGGAATGATCTGGAAAGGTCGTCCACAGAGGGTGACAGGCCCGTACGCGAAAGCTGAGTTGCTCCGTTGAGGGGGTACCCTGAGTAGGTCGAGTCACGTGGAACCTCGACTGAATCGACGGGGACCATCCCGTAAGGCTAAATACTCCCTGATGACCGATAGTGAACTAGTAGAGCGATCGAAAGTTGAGAAGAACCCCTGCTAGGGGAGGAATGTGAACCTGAAACCATGTGCCTACAAGCGGTCGGAGCGCTATGGCGGGTAACCGCAATGCGTGACGGCGTGCCTTTTGCATAATGATCCGGCGAGTTACCGTCAGCGGCTCGGTTAAGGCCCTCAGGGCCGTAGCCACAGGGAAACCGAGTCTGAATAGGGCGACTATTGGTCGCTGGTGGTAGACGCGAAACTGCACGAACTACCCATGAGCAGGTTGAACCGCGGGTCAAACCGCGTGGAGGACCGAACCCACTTGGGTTGAAAACCGAGGGGATGACTTGTGGGGAGGAGTGAAAGTCTAATCA
>JBJTDB010000388.1:0-6381 GCA_046092145.1 Planctomycetia bacterium
CTTCTTTTTCAGGCTCGCATAGCCGGCGCCGGCGAACTTCGTCTTGAACTTCTCGATCCGGCCCGCCGTATCGACGAACTTCAACTTCCCGGTGAAAAACGGGTGGCAGGAGTTGCAGATATCGACCTTGATCTCCGGCACGGTGCTCCGGGTGGAGAAAGTGTTGCCACAGCCGCAGCGGACGACGGTGTCGATGTACTTGGGGTGAATGCCGTCTTTCATGATCGTGTCTGGCCGCCTCGGCGGCGGGGTGCTCCAAGCGGGAACCGGGGACTCACAAACCGGAGACTCGAAACGATACCTGCTCGACGGGATTCGGGCAACGCCGCTCTCCCGCCGCGGGCGATTTCGGTGGCGGCCGACCGGTGAAAACGCCGAGGGTTTCCAGAGTCTGCTACCGGCCACCGGCAGCCAACCGGGCCGCGCGGATGCGGCTGCCGAACCGCTGGGGCGAGGTGTCGGCCTCGAGCAGTTTCGCGGCTTCGACCGGCCGGCCAAGGCTCGTGAATGCATCGGCGAGCTGAATCCGCGCGGCGTCGGTCCACTGGGAATCGGGCGCCGCCTTGAGCGTGAGCCGATCGAGATAGTCCACGGCCGCCTCGGCATCGCCCTCGGAGAGCGTCAGAACGCCGAGCCAATACGTGGCATCCTCCTTCATCTGGCCATAGAGCCGCTTCATGGCGTCGGATTGCTGCGGAGGGAGACCGGCTGCGGCGGCATTGATCGCGGCATTGGTGGGCCGTGCGGCCAGATAGGCCGCCTTGGCGCCGTCGGCCCCGTCCAGATCGCCGCGAAACTCCCGCACCCGCGCCGCATAGAGCGGCCGAATGACGCGGGATCGCCGCACGCCATCCCGCTCCACGGGCTGCTCCATGGCCAGCGCCATGACGGCCAGTTCCTTCGCCACCGCGGCCCGCACGGCCTCGTCGCGGCGGCGGAGCGAAACCTCCCACGGGAATTCCCAGAGTGCGGCGTTGCTCGCGTCTGGTTTTTGATCCGCCTCCGACGTCTCGGATGGCAATGCTGATCGGACTCTCGCGACCAGCGCCGTTGGTTCGAGGGCGATCGACATCGACCGGCTTCCGGCCATCCGCGCGTTGAGCAGATGCATCCGACGGGAAAGCAGCCACGGGTCGGCGGCGACGAGCACTGTCAGGCGGCTCATGTCGGCGGCCTGCACCGGGTAGGCACGATCGGGAAGGGAGAGCCCTTTGAGCACCGACGGGTCGCTCGCCGCCTGCCGCGCGGTGGCGATCCCGGTGCCGCCTGGCCCTGGCACCGGCATGCCGTAGGTGGGCTCGAAGAGATAGGCCTCGCCATTGCTCACCAGCGCCGGCAGCCACGGCCTGGCGGAGCCGGCCGGACCGGTCGCGAGCATGACGCCGTCGAGGCCGGCATGCCGAAGGAGCTGCAGGAAGATCCAGGATCGCTGCGCCGCGCTGGCCCGACCGGCGAGCAGGATCTCGCCCGGCAAAAACCACCGCGTGCCCGGCACCGCCTCGGAGGGCACCATGGGCGGGTCGGTGTCGATCGCCAGCGAACGGATCGTCCACTGGAAGAGATTCACGGCCACGTCGAGATCGTCGATGGCGTCGCCGCGTGCCGTCGAGCAGATGTCCGAGAGCCACCGCTGATCGCGGAGCGCCGTGACGTCGGTCGTGGCATCGAAGACGGAGGCTTCGAGCCCCGTGGCGATGGCGTCGGGCCGCAGCCGCTCGGGCAGTGTCGTGAGCAGCGGGTCGATCTTCCAGGATGCCGTGGCGGCGGCATCGGCCGAGGGATTGCCATGGCTCCACTGGTTGAGCCGATCGAAGATCTGGGAAAACGCCGCGCTCTCCTCGTAGTCGTCGAGCCTGCCGAGCACGGCCATGGCACCGTCGAGCAGGGTTTCGCGGACGCGTTCGGGGATGAGCACGACCGGCTGCGGCGAGGCCTCCGGCTCGGCGGGCGGCTTGGTTCCCGCGCATCCAGCCGCGACGGCCAGCATGCAGGCGGCCCACGCAGGCCATCCTTTCGCCACGGGCCGTCGTCCCGACAGCCGATCCTCTCGTGTGTTCACAGTTCCACTCCATGCTGCTCGCCTGCCTGGCGAGCCTCGTGAATCATCAGCACCCGCTCGAGCACGCCCCGCAGCCGGTCGAGGGGCACCATGGTGGCCCCGTCGCTGGGGCTCGTGTCGGGGTTGGGATGCGTCTCGAAAAAGAGTCCGTCGATGCCCACGGCCGCGGCGGCGCGGGCGAGCGGCTCGACGAATTGACGGTCTCCACCGGTCGCCTCGCCGAGGCTCGCCGGTTGCTGCACCGAATGGGTGGCGTCGAAGATCACCGGCACGCCCATCGCACGCATCGTGAGCAGGCCCGCGAAATCGTTGACGAGCCGCCCGTAGCCGAAGAACGTGCCTCGCTCGCAGAGAAGCACGTCGCGGCAGCCGCCGGCGAGCAGCTTGGCGACGACATGCTTCATGTCGGTCGGCGCCACGAATTGCCCCTTCTTCACGTTGACGGCGCGGCCCGTCGCCGCGGCAGCCAGGAGGAGGTCGGTCTGACGGCAGAGGAACGCCGGGATCTGAAGCAGGTCGCACACATGCCCCGCCGCCGTGGCCTGGGCCGGGAGATGCACGTCGGTGGTGACCGGAAGCCCCGTGGCGTTTCGCACCTTTTCGAGCACGGCCAGCCCGTCCTCGACACCGGGCCCGCGAAAGGATGCGCCGCTCGTGCGGTTGGCCTTGTCGAAGGATGCCTTGAAGACGATCTGCACCGGCAGAGACGCCGCGAGCGTGCCCAGATGTTCGGCGATTCTCATGCAGAGCGATTCGCTCTCGATCACGCAGGGACCGGCGATGAGCAGAAGCGGAAACCCCGGACCGCAGCGGTGGGGCCCGACCATGGCGGGGAGTCGCGGGTTCACTCGTGTCGGCTCCAAGGGTGAGCGCCAGTCCGTTGCGGGATCGCGGCCGGGAGGTTCGCCGCCCGTGGCCTCGAACGAATCATATCGAGTCGAACCAGTTCCGCGCGGGATGCCCGCAATCGGCCCGAGCCACAGCCACGACCGTTGCATTCTGCGGCAGGGGCGTGCGAAATTGATCGGCGGGTTGCAGCAATGCCAGGCCATTGAAAGCCGTGACCGAGGGATGACCGTGGATCTGCCCCGAGTCGAACATGCTTTTGGCGTTTCATTCAGGATCCCGCCCGGGTTTGGTATGGCATCTGCATTTCCGATCCGCCGTGTCGGGGCAACGTCGCCTCGGCACACAATCCCACGACAGTTCTAAAGTGGGGCCTTTGACTCTATCGGGTGGTCGGTCGCCTTGCCCCTGACCCGCACACCCATTGGTGGGACGCTCCCACCAGGTCCGAGGCCCCGCTTTTTCTATTTGATCGCAAAAAAGCCATCCATGGCCTTTTTTGCTTGAGCGATCCCAGAAAAGCCAACGTTTTTCAGGGATCGCTGACGTCGCGTCCAGCGACGTGATCGCGAAAAAGCCATCCATGGCTTGACGATAGGGGTGTCCGTGCGCTAGTTTTCGGTGCTCGGGACCGCGGGTTTCCGGCTGTTCGGGCCCCCGTTGCGGGTTCCGGTTCGGCCCCGCCGACCGCGTGCCAGCGTAGCTTCAATTGGCAGAGCACCGCATTCGTAATGCGGGGGTTGCGGGTTCGACTCCCGCCGCTGGCTCTTCGGATGACCCGTCCGAACAAGTGGCGTTTTTTTGGTTGATCCGTCGACATTGAGGTGGTGCACGTATGGCTTCCGCAGTTGCTCCTGACATCCGCGATCTGGTAACCGGCACGGGACCGTTCGGGCCTGCTGAAATCCGTGACATGCTCCACGCATTGGGCTCCGAGTCCTCCGCGCACCGAGACCTGCGCGAGGCCGTTCGCGAACTGGAGAACGTCGCGGAGCGAAGCCCGGCCACATCGGTCCGGCTCGGCGTCGGGCAGTATCTGCTCGGCCGGGCAAAGGAGGCGATCGAGACACTGCGCTCCGCCGATGGCGGCGCGTTGGCCTTGTTCCATCAGGCGCTCGCCCATGCCGCCCTCGAGTCGCATGAGAAGGCCCGCGAGTGCTTCGAGGCCGCGAGGAAGGCCGGATACGACGCGGCGGCCTGTGCGGCCGGCATCGCGCAGTCGCTGCGGGCCCTCGGCCATACCAACGAAGCCGCGAAGATCGTCGATGAGGCTGCGGCCGCCGGAAACGACTCGGCCGACTATTGGGCGGCCCGAGGCGAGGTGCTCGCCGATCGCGGTGCGACCTCGCAGGAGATCGCGGCGGCCTTTGAAAAGGCCCTTTCGATCGATCCGGATCATCCGCGGGCGCTCTTCGCGCTCGGCGTGCTCAACGACCGGCTCGGCAACGACGAGGAAGCCGAGTCCTGCTACGAGCGGTCGCTGCGGCGGTATCCGCCGATGGTGGGCGCCCTCGTGAACCTCGGCTTGCTCTTCGAGGATCGTGACGACTTCACCAAGGCCCAGCAGTGCTACCGCCGGGTGCTCGAGGCGTTCCCCAGTCATCCGCGGGCCCGGCTCTTCCTCCGCGAGTCCACGGCGTCGGATGGCCTCCGCGCCGACGAGCAGGAGCAGAAGCAGCGGGATCGCATCGATCAGGTGCTCGGCCTGCCCGTCAGCGATTTCGAGCTGTCGGTCCGCAGCCGCAACTGCCTCTCGAAGATGGGCATCCACACCCTCGGCGATCTCGCCCGCACGAGCGAGGCCGAAATCCTCGCCAGCAAAAACTTCGGCGAGACGAGCCTCTCCGAAATCAAGGACATGCTCTCCTCGAAGGGGCTTTCGCTCGGCATGCTCGCCACGGAGACCGTCGTCGAGGAGCCGGTGCCGGTGCCCGAGGAGCCTTCGGCCGACGAGCAGGAGATCTACTCGGCCTCGATCAACGATCTCAACCTGTCCGTCCGCGCCCGCAAGTGCATGACGAAGCTCGGCATCAACACGATCGGCGAACTGGTCCGCCGGACCGGCGAAGATCTGATGGAGTGCAAGAATTTCGGCGTCACGAGCCTCAATGAGGTGCGTGAAAAGCTGTCGGAGCGAGGGCTTCGGCTCCGGGGTGAATGAACCCCGAAAGCGGCTGAAAACCGACAAAAATCGGTCGTTTTTTCTCGCATCACCCGTCGAAAAAAGTTGCTTTCACCGTCGTCCGAGGATACCGTGGAATGGTGTCCTGAGGATCGAGCGACCCCGGCGAGTTCGGTGCATGACAACGGCCAGCCTTCGCGACAAGCCCGTGCGGGATCTCGCCCGTCTTGCCAAGAGGCAGGGCGTGGCCGGATGGCACGCGATGCGGAAAGACGAACTCATCAGGGCGCTCGTCCGCAAGGCGCGGTCGGGTAAGCCGGATTCCTGCACGCCGCTGCCGGCCCGCGACACCATCGCCCGCGACGCGGCGAGGACGGCCGTCGTGGCCCAGCGGATCGCCGAGGCCCGTGAGCGGCTGGCCCGGGCCAAAAACCTCTCCACGCCCCCCGAGGGAGGCCGTTCGCCGCGGCCCGTCCGCGACCGGATGGTGCTCATGGTCCGCGGCCCCCACTGGATGCACGCCTTCTGGGAGATCACGCCCAGGAGCGTGGAGCGGGCCAAGGCTGCGCTCGGCCAGGAGTGGCATACCGCAAAGCCGACGCTCCGGGTGCTGGAGGTCGAGAGCGGGGTGCGGGCCTGCCCGTCGGAACGCGTCATTCGCGAGATCGAGATCCACGGCGGTGTGAAAAACTGGTTCATCGACGTGCGCGAGCCGCTCCGCTGCCGCGTGGAAATCGGCTACCGGGCCGCCTCCGGCCGGTTCCACAGCCTCACCCGCAGCAACGCCGTTTCGACGCCTGCGGCCCGCCAGGGCGACACGCTCGACGCCCATTGGGGCGACATCGTCGATCAGTGCGAGAAGATCTACGCGATGAGTGGCGGCTTCTCGCCGGAAAACAACACGACCGAATTGCAGGAGCTCTTTGAAGAGCGGCTCAAGCGGCCGATGTCGCCGCCGTCCGGCCGAGGCGATCTGCCGATGCCCGAGGGAGCGGCGGCTGCGACCGCAGCCGAGCTGCAGGTCGATGCCGAGATGCTCGTCTACGGCGTCACGCAGCCCGGCATGTGCATCACGCTGCAGGGCGAGCCTGTGAAGGTGCAGGCCGACGGCACGTTCCGCGTGCGGGTGGACATGCCCAACAAGCGTCAGGTGCTGCCGATCGTGGCCAGTTCGCCCGAAGGAGTGGAGCGGCAGACGGTGGTGATCGCGGTCGAGCGCAACACCAAGACCATGGAGCCGGTCGGCGACGACATCGAGGATTGACCGTTCCCCAAAGGACTCTCGGAAGGAATCAGGGAGGATGTGCCGCAGCGTGGAGCCTGTGGCGATAAGTTTTCTGTCATGCGCGTGATG
>JBJTDB010000389.1:0-27453 GCA_046092145.1 Planctomycetia bacterium
AGGATGCCGAGCTTTTCGTGAAGCTACCGCACGAGCGTCCGAAACCGTACGAAGCCACTGCCGCCGGCCGGGAGCGGCTCACGAAACCGCCACTTCACCACCACCGAGCCATCATCGCCAGACTCGGTCGAGATGTCGGCCTGCAGGCTCGACGCCGCAGACCGCGGAATGAGCGTGAGCCGATCGGGCAGGGCATCGACGAGAACGATGTCGTCGAGCGCACGGTCTCCCGAGTTCAGCAGAAAGATCGTGAAGTCGAGTTCCTCGCCGACGCGGGCCGTGTCGCTCCCCGCCCGCTTGCAGATCGTGAGCTCGGCCCTTCCCGGCTCCTCGAACCGCAGCGTCGCCGTGCCTCGGTCGGCCGACACGACCTGCGCCGTCTGTTCGTTGACGAGCACGTTGGCCGCACGCACGCATGTCCATGCCATCGGAACGTCGAAGCCGACGAGCTGCGCCGGATTCTGACGTCGATCGATCCGCAGCGGCTGGTCGTCCGCGATGCGTTCCGCCGGCCGCTCGGCGCGATCGGCGGCATCGGCACGCGCCGCCTGATCGACACCCAGCGGCCCGAGCCGTTCCTGGAGCCCCATGCCGGGCTGGGCCTTGCGGGCCGCACGCAGCGAAAGGCTCTGAACCCGATCACGGACAGGATCGATCCGCACCGAGTCGGCAACGCTGTCTTCCCGGGCGAGCCCCTTCACGCCGACAGGGACGACCCGCTCCGATGGCAGCACCACCTGCCGCACCGATGCGAACAGGGGTGCATAGACGCAGGTGCAGTTGGAGGCCGTGATGCACACATCACCCGACTCGTGCCTTCCGTCGGCCGCGCGGAAACGGGCGACGGTGTCGCCGGAGGTCAGGTTCGTGATGCCATCATCGCCGACGGGCTTGGCCGGCGCGGCATGGTCACCACCATCGCAGATGGGGCAGGGGAGGGCGACCGGCGGCAGCGACATGCGTGGCGGGATCGCCGCGCAAGGCGGCCGTGGGCACGCCGCCTGGCATGGGGCGACGGCGCCTCGTTCGATGCCATCCGCCTCGACGGCAGCAATCGCCGCCTCCGGCGACATCGAGGGCACGCGGTTCCCGATCACCAGCTCCGCGATCGGATCGCCGATCGCGGCCGCGACTTCCAGGCAGTCGTCGCCGGGCTCCACGTCGAACCATGCCGCCGGCGGCGCATCGGCCTCGCAGGAGACGTAGACGGCCCGCCGCACGAGCCCTCCATCCAACGCCTTCTCGAGATCATCCTGCTCGATCATCACCTCCGCCGGAAAACGCCAGGCCATGCCCGGAGGTGCGGCGAGCTTCGCGAGCAGGCGGATCGATGGATAGAGTTCTTCCCCTTCACGGCCGGGGATGCCCGTGATCCGAAGACGATACGGTCGGCCGATCACAAGGCCCATGCGCAGAGGTGCGGCCTGCAGGTTCGACCAGCCAGCAGCCGTCTCGATCGCCACGCGCATCCCTGGGGGACCGGCGATCTCGACAGGCTGCATGGTGATGGGAATCGACGATTCCGGACGGGGGCCATGCTGAAGGGGTCGCGGGACGCCAATCGCTCCCGGTGATGACAAACTGACGATGGTCTCCGCCGGCCTCGGCTCGACACCCTCACGGGCATGGCCCGACGAGGTTGCCAAGGCGAGAACGGCGGTCGTCAGTGGTCCGCGGACCACCCGCAGCACGGCCCCTGTCCGGATGATGATTCCTTTCCTGCTCGTGGTGTTCGAAGCTGTCTGATGCCGTCGCATGATCGCGTGCCAGGGCCATCGATCACTCCATGGGCTCCGGAGGGCAGTGGGCCTCGAGGGCCGTTCCCCATCCTCGGCCGCCCGATGCGGCCGCTGCCTCGGCGTCGGGATCAGGACCGCCGTTGTCGATGAACCGCGTGCGATCCTCGGGAGGCTGACGCAGGCGGATCTTCGGCACGTCCTGCCGCTCGGCGACGTAGGCATGCCGGGCCGGCTTGGGATAACTCAGGCCGGGGTACTGTTGGACATGGAGCCCGACCGATCGGGACGGAGGCGGAAGATGCATCTTCGTGTGGTTGGTGATCGTGTGCTTCTGCAGGCCTGCGGGCACTCCCAGCGGGATGTGGGCCGGGCCGGGCAGTCCGATCGGTGTGCCGACGCGGGGCATGCCGTATTCGGGGGCGGTCATGCCTGCGACGAAGGCCGGGGGGATCTGCGCCGGATCACCGCCGACGGGCATCCCAAGGGGAGCCGCCACCCCGACGGGCGTCGCGCCACCGGCATCGACGAATCCGCCGCCTGCCGATCCAGGACCATTCGATTCGAGATCCTTGTTGCCGATGCGGATGATCGCGAGGATCGAGCCACGTCGATCGGCTTCGACGACCGGATCGATGCCCGGATCGAGCCGAGTGCTGACGAGCGTCTCGACCCCCGCCACGGCCAGTTCCTGGTAGTCGGGATCGGGAAGATAGACCACCTTCGTGACGAAGTTGCCCGTGGTGACCTGATCGAGATCCTCCTCGGTGAGCTGGAAGGGAATGGTGTTGTGCGCGAGGAAGGCGTCCGTTCTCGGGGTCACCGGTGCGACTTCGAGCGTCGGGTAGAGTTCCACGCCCTCGTAGCCGGGGATGTCGGTGATCTTGAGACGGTAGATCGCCCCCTGCGAAAAATCGAATCGACCGGGGGTCACCAGTGGGGCGGAATCGAATCCTCCAGCGATCGACACGTCCCACCGCACCTGCATGCCGTCAGGACCGATGAAGCCGATCTGCGAGGCGGGTGGCATCCCTGCCCCACCGGCGAGGGCCGAAACCGCACCTCCCGCGCCGCCAGCACCGCCACCGGGCGGGCATGACGGATCGCCGGAACCATCCGGGAAGCCGGCGCCAGACGAGCCATCGGCCATCATCCCGGCGCCGTCGACCGCGATGCCATTGGCCGCCAGCGCAGCCTCGTAGGAGGCCGGCGTGATGATGCCGGGACCGGGGCCCTCGACACCGGGGCCGGGATGCTGGAGCATCGTCGCCGGCGGCAGGACATTGGTATGTGGCGTGGCGACAGGCCTGATCTGCGCCAGCCCCGAGAGCGGGGAATTGGCGGGGATATGGCAGCCTGTCACCAGGATGACGACCGCCACTGCAACGAAGCCTGCTCGACGTCGATTCACCATCGCATCACCTCCACAGCCCGAGGCTGTATTTCGCCATGGGAGTCCCATGGCCCTGTGCCGTACACTGCCCACCGTCGCACCGAACCGCATCGCGGCGGCAGGACGGTGATTCACCCATCGTTCTTCGACGGCCTGCCGACGATTTCTTTGGCAAAATCATCAAAGTCAGCCCGATCGTGACGGTCAGCCAGCCCCCCAAACACCCCATCTTCATCGCGCTGCGCCGCTTGATCATCCCGTTGATCTCGCTGGCAGCTGTTGTGGCTTCGAATGGCCGCGGGATGGGAGATCCTCCGATCGCGCCCCGGGAAACCGTGTACGGACGCGGCGGGCGACCCGGCCAACCGGTGGGAGGCGGAGACGCACCCGGCCAGGCGGAACGGATCGTCTCGACGACACTGGCCGGCCTTGCACGAGCCGAATCCATCTCGGCACGGGTCCGCCAACGAGTTCGCATCGGAGACCGCGTGCTGGTGGGGGCAGGCCGCTACGTGCAACTCGGCACCGGCGTCGATCAGCGATTCCGGTTCGAGTCGTCGATGCAGTGCGACACCGAAAGCTTCGAGATCCTCGATGTCTGCGACGGCATCTTCAGCTGGAACTACGAGCGGCTGGGATCGAACCCACCGCAGCTCAAGCGAATCGATGTCCGGCGCGTGCGCGAGAAACTCGAGCAGGTGAAGGTGCTTGACCGGCTCGGCGCCTCACCCTATCTCGGCGGGATCCATCGATCGCTGGCACTGACGCGCCAATGGTTTCGTTTCGAGACGGTGGAGTCGTCGATGATCGACGATGTCGCCGTCTGGAGCATCGAGGGACGGTGGCATGCCGCCACGCTCGCAGCCTTGCTGCCCGACCGGGCCGAGGCGATCACGTCGAGCGGCGGCATCGAGCCGGCCCAGCTTCCCGACGGCATGCCCTGGAGCGTCCGATTCTCGATCGGCAAGCGACAGCTGTTTCCCTTTCGGGTGGAATGGCTGGCGATCCCCGGCGATCGGCCCGTCGCCGCCGTGCCACCGGAGCCGATCGCGGTCATGGAACTGTACGACGTTCGCATCGGCGGCGCCGTGGACGCCTCGGCATTCGTCTACAAGCCCGCCATGGAAGGACTGATCGACGTCACCGACGGCATCGTGCAGCAGCTCACTCCGTTTCGCGAGTAGCCTGCTGCAGCCATCCCGCGGAGACGAGCCGGGCCGCCGTGTCGATGGCGGCAAGCATGCTCGACGGATCCGCGACACCCTGGCCGACGATGTCGAAGGCCGTGCCGTGGGCCACGCTCGTCCGCACGAGCGGAAGACCGAGCGTGATGTTCACCGCCCGGTGCATGCCGAGCAGCTTGATGGGAATGTGCCCCTGATCGTGGTACATGGCCACCACGCCATCGAAATGTCCGCGGCTGGCTCGAAGGAAGAGCGTGTCGGCAGGGAGCGGGCCGACGGCATCGATCCCGTCGCCGCGGAGCGCCGAGACGGCCGGCACGATGAGCCGGGATTCCTCGTCTCCGAACAGTCCTCCTTCGCCGGCATGGGGATTGATCGCGGCGACGGCGATCCGAGGTCGGCGTCGCAGGATCGCCGTGAGCAATCCGTCGATCCTCCGGCCGGCCTGAATGATGCCATCGACGGAGAGTCTCATGACGGCCGTTCGCAACGACTCGTGCAGCGTGGCATGCACGACGCCCAGCCCGTGGGTCGCGTCATCCCGCGGCGGCAGCCAGAGCATCATGGATGCGGCATCGTCGGGGAGGCTGAATGCCCGGGCGAGCAGTTCCGTATGCCCTGGAACGTCGCGACCGGCGGCATGGAGCGCCTCCTTGTGCAGGGGCCCAGTGACCATCGCCTGGCCGCGGCCTTCGCGTATCAGATGAAGCGCAGCCTCGACCGCAAGCACGGCAGCTCTCCCGCCCGCCGCGGTGATCTCGCCGCGACGAATCGGCGGCGCCTCGGCATCGATGGCCGGAATCACGAGCAGCCACCCGGGGTGACTGTCACGCGGATCATCAGCCGAGATGATCTCTATTCCTTTGATTTCGGCAGGGCACCGCTCGGCTACGGCGGCCGCCATCGTGGCCGGATCCGCGACGACCCGAAGCCGACCGAGGCGGTGTGCGGATGGATCGGCCCACGCGGCCGCGACCACCTCCGGCCCGATGCCTGCGGGATCGCCGCAGGTGATCAGGATCAGGGGGCGTTCGGACGGGCGTTCAGAGGCGGGGAGGTGGGAGCGTTCCATCCTGGAGCCTATAACGGGAGCAAAGACCTGGTGCGTCACCGGCCGACGAGAGGTTCCTCGGCCATGCCGTCCGCCCATTGTAAGGGCTTGCCGCACCCGGCTTGCCCATCAGGAGCGTCCAGATCCATGGAGCAGATGTTTTCCCGGGCCGCGATGTTCACGGTGGCCCTGCTGGTGGCGACGGCGTGCCTGGGCCTCTGGCTCGGCGACCTGCACGGCCAGACCGATCCGCACCTGCTCCGATGGGCGACGGTGCACCGGCTTTCCGGCGTACTGACGGCGCTTGTGATCGTACTGGTCAACAGCATGGGGGTCACGTATTTCATCGGCACCGGCCGGTGGTGCCGCGAGGTCGTAGAGACCTACGGCCTCCACGCCTCGTTCATCGAACGCAGCCGGGCAATCAAGCGATCGGCCTTTCCGTATGCCCTGATGGGCATGCTCGGTGTGGTGGTGATCGTCGCCCTCGGCGGCGCGGCCGACCCGGCCTCCGGCCGTCCGGGAACCCAGGATTGGGTGACGCCGCACCTGCTCGGCGGCCTGGGCATCGGCGCGGGGATCGCCTGGTGCTTTGCCGGCCAGGTGCCCAAGATCCGCGCCCAAAGCGGCCTGATCGACGAGGTCATGGCCGCGGTGCGGCAGGCCCGAGCGGCCCGGGGGCTCGAGACCGAGTCACCGGCCGTTCAATGACCGTGCGAATCGTGCGCCGCCGCCCGTGGGGCATGAGAGTGGGCGGCGTGGCCGTGCGAAGACTGCTCCATCGCGGGGAGACCCCAGGCGATCGCCAATCCGATCGCCAGCGAGGCCGTGAGCAGCACGCGGTCGTGGCTGTGGAACTGCACTTCGGGCAGAAGGTCTGCGGCCGCGATGCAGAGGAATGCGCCGGCCGCCATCGCCAGGGCGATGCCGAGCAGGGCTCCCTGACGATCGCCGAAGATCGTAAGGCTCGCCAGAAAACATGCGGCCCCGATCGGGACCACCGCTGCATACAGCAGGTTGACGGCCATCCGCATCCGAGGCGAGGCATGGGCATTCACCATCAGCGTGGCGATGATGCCGGCATCGAACGGCTTGTGGAGCACGACAGCGAGGAAGGTGGCGATCCCCGCCAGTAGGCCGGCACCGTGGGCGGCATCCGCGTTTACCGATGCCGCGAGAGCCGCACCGTCGGCGAGGCTATGGAGGGCGAGCCCAGAAAAGGCCCCAAGCCACGCCCAGCGGCCTGATTCCGGCCGACCGTGATCATGGGCGTGAGCGTGATCATGGGCGTGGTGGTGGTCGTGGTCATGACCGCATGCATGGCCCGCGGCATCACCTTCAGGCGCATGATGGGCATGGCCATGAAAGGCTCTCTCGAGCAGGAACATCAGGAAGAAACCGGCAAGCACCCACCGGGCGGTCGCGTTGATGTCGTGGTCGAGCTGGAAGAAGGCGTGTGGCAGGAGGTGGAGGAGGCCCACTCCCAGCATCACGCCCGACGTCAACGACAAGAGCACCTGCATCCGGCGGTGCCCCATCGCGAAGAACGACATCGTGGCCCCGCCGGCAAATGCCGCGAGGGCGATCAGGCCCAACTGGATCGAGAGGGCGACGATCGCCAGCACGTTGGTCATCACGGTCGCGAGAGGGGCTGCCATGGGGGGCGATTCTACGCCACCGCACGGTCAACGGCGATACTGCCAGGGGGCGGGCTGGGGCTGATACATCCTCGTGGCCTGCTCCAACTGCTGCCGGACGACCGACTTCTGCTCCGCCTTGGATGCGTCGTAGGCCACGACGGCCCCGAGGACGACCAGCAGGAGATAGGTCACGATGTTGGCCCACGCCTCACCACCGTGGAATTTCATGGCCGTGCCGAACGATTTTTTGACCTTCGGCCCGAAGAGGCCCAGCCGCACCGACCAGATCTCGTCCAGGACCAGATGGGTCAGGTAGCCGAGGACGGCCGCCCCCGCCACGAAGTAGCGGTGCATTGGCTCCTGGGAGTTGAAGGCGAGAAACACGGCGGCACCGGCAATGGCCGCGGCCGGCACGCTATGAAACATGCCGCGATGCACGGAGTAGGTGTTGAGCAGCCAGGAAAGCCCGAAGCGGATCGCAAGATAAATGGCGCCGCCCGCGATGATCATCGCCTCGAGCGACAGCGACCAATGATGCACGCGAGGCAGCAGAAGCACCGGGACGATGGCAGCCAGAAAGCCAACGCTCTCCTGGAGCGGGCGGCCCGAATCACTGTCGAGGTCCGGCATCATGCCGGCGGCCGTACACAATCCGGCCGCGAGCGTGCAGGTGAGTGGCGGCAGGCCACCCACGTACCAGCCCGTGGCGCCGTAGGCGACGCCCACGATCGCTGAACCGGTGATGTGCTCGCGGAACCCGGGCACCGTGAACCTTCCCTCCCAACGCGGTCTGCGCAGACCGTCCTTCTTTTCCTACATCCCTCTTCATGTCGGACGTTTGGGCAACCGACCGCCAGCTAGGAAAACGCGCTATCCCCTGCACCGCCGGAACGACAAGGTTTGTGCATCATCCGCGTCGATTGTGGGGACAAAAAACACCCAGAAGGAAATGTGGGGGCAATGCGTACTATGGGGTAAATAAGCCGATTGCGCAGGTCTTATCGAAACGCCGAAGATTGCCCTTCGTTCCCTGGGGACCGACTTCTACACTCGCCGCCCACTCAAGGAGGAGCATCGTGGCGATCGAGGGCTATGACCTGGTAATGCTTGGAATTCTGGCGGCGACAGCGCTGCTGGGCTATTTCAAAGGCATGGTCTGGCAGCTGGCCTGGATCGCCGGAATCGCGGTGAGTTCCTACGTCGCCCTTCGGTTTGGGGGCCAGTTCGCACCTTTCTTCGGGCGGCAGGAACCGTGGAATCGGTTCGCCGCGATGCTGGCCCTCTACGTGGGCACCTCGTTTGCGGTCTGGCTCGTCTTCCGCATCGTTTCCGGCGCGATCAACGCGATCCATCTTTCGGCCTTCGATCACCAGCTCGGGCTCCTCCTGGGCATCGCCAAGGGTGGACTCCTGTGCGTGGTGATCACCTTTTTCACCGTCACGCTTGCTCCGGCCTACAGGCCGCAGGTCGTCGCCAGCCATAGCGGCCGGCTTGTCGCCGACTTGATCACTCGCGCCGATGACTACCTGCCCAAGGAGATTCACGACACGATTGACCCGTTCGTGAAACAGTTCGAGCAGCAATTCCAGCAACCGGGGTTCGCTCCGCGGGCGGGCACCGAACAGCCGGCGATGGTCGCCGGGCAGGGGCCATCGCCACTTCAGGCGATCTGGAACGGGATCAGTTCAGCCGCTGCCTGGACGGGAACGGAGCAGGGAGCCGCTCCAGGGCAGGGGGCCCAGCAGGCGGGAGGGCTTCCGACGGGGTCATCGTGGTTCGTCCCACGCGGCGAACCGCCGGCGGCCGCCCAGCCAGCCGGCTACCAGATGCCGCCACGTCCCACGTCGAGCAGTTTCACCGCGCCGCCGATGCCGCAAGCGGCACCGCCCCAGGCCTTTCCGATCGGCGCGCAATCGCCGCTCCCGGTTCGGTAGCATCGCGATCGGAGCAACGAACGGGTGGCAGGCATGCCGACGGCTCGCGGCTGACACGAACATGCCGTCGCAGGGCGGGACCGGGAATCGACAGATTCCCGCTGAAAAATGGCCAAATGGCAGGGGGGCTGGAAACGGACATAAGAGACATTATCGGACGTTGGGGAGAGGGGAGCTTTCGGGGCTTTGGCTATGCTCCTCCGGTGTTCGGCGTTGCCCATGCCATCTCGCCGGACGTTCGCTACGGGCCTCCAGCCCTCCGCTCTCTCGGACCTGGCTTCGCTTCGCCATCCATGGCTCCGCTTGCCAGCAACGCCGGCTCGATTGGCATGGGCAACCCCTCACGGAGCCCTTCCCCCGATGATGCAACCGCAAGCCACGCTCGCCGACCTTTTTGCAGCCGTTCGCCAGTTCCGCGACGACCGCGACTGGGCACAGTTTCACACGCCGAAGAACCTGGCCGCGGCGACCGCCATCGAGGCGGCGGAACTCCAGGAGCGATTTCTCTGGAAGACCGACGCCGAGGTCGATCAGGATCTGGCCGACCCAGCCAAGCGGACCCTTGTGGCCGACGAGATCGCCGACGTCGTGATGTTTGCCATGCTGCTCGCCGACCGGCTGGGCATCGACCTGGCCGAGGCGATCACCGCCAAGCTCGCGGCCAACGAGCGGAAATACCCAGTGAAGCTCGCCCGTGGCAACGCCCGCAAATACACGGAGCTCGGCGGGGGCTGAAAGCCCGGTGAGAAGCGTTTCAGTGAACCAGCGGTCCATGAAAGCCCGTAGGCCTCGAATGAGCTCAGGCCACCTCATGCGTTCTCCTGGGCCCGAAGACTGGCACGTGTCGTAGCGGAACGTCGTTCCGAACTGCGTGAGCCGGGTGATCTCGGAAAGTGTGTCAGGCAGCTGGACGCCGCTTTTTGCAAGCAATTCGACCAGGACGCGCAAGTTATGTGTCTTGGGATAATCGACACCGCGTGATGCCAGAACAGCCTTCAGCATCTTCTCGGCCGCCTGTTGGGCATGAAATCCCAGCGTGTCATCATCGACTTCGCGATCATCAAGAAGCCGCTCGAGCACAAGCCCGTCCTGCCGCGCCTTCCGCAGAAGCACCTCCGGCCGGTCAGGCGGCATACAGCACTCGACCTTCTTGGCGTGCGGCTCGTTCAACAGTGCCGGACTGGTCGGCTCGCTCCTCGAATTCGGCTTCGCTGACGAGGAGAATGTCTACCGGCATCAGAATCCCAGCGAGCGATCGGTCGAGTTCGATCAGCTCCTCATACCGATCCGCGACATTCGGCTTGATCACGAGCAGATCGACATCGCTGTGATCATCGGCATCGCCGCGGGCCTGCGACCCGAAGAGGATGATCTTCGTGGGCTGCGCAACCGCCACCAACCGCTCGACGGCGGCCTGCATCTTCTCGGGCGTCGGTGCCCAGATGGGCGTGTTTACTGTGGCCATGCTCTCATGCTACCCAGCGGCGTCGCGGCAGACCACGGCAGCCTCACGCCGACGTCGCCCGCGGCCGCTCCACCAGCCGGCCGGTGATGTATTTGTGCAGGATGCTCGAGATGAAGGTCTGATACGGAATCCCTTCCTCAAGGGCCGCTTTCTGCAGGTGCGAAAGATCCCGGGCGGTGATCCGGATGTTCACACGCTTGTCCTTCCGCACGGTCGCCCGTGCGGCCGCTTGAAGCCGAGCCATGTCTTTGGCCGCAGTTGTGGGCCGCTTCCAGTCTCCCCGTTCCACGGATGCCAGCAGCCGGGCCTCGTCACGATCGAGTTTTTTCATCGCTTGTCTCCCAAATAACGTTTTGTCATTTTTCTGCTCGGGATGATCGTGTTCAAAAACAGCACGTCGCCATCAGCGACAAACGGAACGACGAAGGCGTAGCCATCGATGCCCACAATCAAGATGCGCTGACCTGGGTAGGCTCCTGGATTTGGAGGATCCAGCACGTCAAGCAGTCCACCGGCCGTTAGGTGGAAAACCACATCCTCGAATGAAACGTCTCGTTCTGCTTTGAGCGCCTGACTTTTGTCATCATTCCAATCGAACTGAGGCATCGGTCAACATTGCACACAATGTGTGCATTTCGGCAACACGCCGGGGAAAGCATGGTGCGGTGCTGAGATGGTTGACCTCGCGTCACGCAGGCGCGTAGCCGGAGTCGGTGCGGCGGGCGTGGCCGGATTTCGCCCCCCGTCGGTAGCAGGGTATGCTCCCTCCCATGATCATCTACGCGGAGACACGGCGGGATTTCCTCGAAGACGTCGATCTCAATCGGCTGGAACGCCGGCTCCTCGAGGGATGATTCTCCGGTTCAATGCCGACATCAGGGACAAGGGCATCGACGTTCATTCCGCCGCCTATCTCTTCAACCTCGAGCGGCGGCGCCCGGAGCCCCTCGAGGATCCGCGATTGCAGAACGAAGCCTTTCAGGTGATCCGTCATGCGATCGCCGGTGTCGCGACCGCGGCCAAGCGGCAGGTGTTCATCGTGCACGGCGGACCGGGCACCGGAAAGTCGGTAATCGCGGTCCGGCTCCTCGCCGAAGTTCTCGCGTCGAAGCGGCTTGGTTTCTTCATCGCCCCGAACAAAGCCTTTCGCGACACGCTCGTCGAGCAGCTCGCCCGCGGCAGCCGCGACTACCGTGAAGATGACCAGGCGCTCTTTCAGTCGTCGTGGAGTTTTCACGCGGCAGACTTCATGGAAGACCGCCTGCACGAGGTGCTCGTCGTCGACGAGGCCCACCGGCTGAAGGACGAGGCCTATCAGTACCGCGGCTCCAGCATGGTCGAAGACATGGTCCGGGCCACGCGAATCAGCGTGTTCTTTCTCGACGAAACGCAGCGGGTGCCATGGAACGATTCGGGAACCGTCGCTCGCTCAAAGGCCAGGAAGCCGATGCGAACGAAGACGCAGCCTGGACGCATGCCGCGATCCAACTCGTGCCGCTGAACACGGACTTTCAGACGATCTGGATCAATCCGGATCAGGTCGAAGACCTGCGCGTCGTCGCGGAATTTATCCGCGTGTTGCCGTGACCGTCGCCTGAGGTCATCAGCGGAGGGCCATCTCCGGGGGTGGCGGACAGGCGGGATTGACCCACTGGATCACGGCGGCCCAGTTCGCGCTCTCAGGATCGTGCTGCAGGTAGCCCTCGATCGGCTTCACGACGCTCCAGCCGTCCTTCAAATGCGCGGAGAGCACGGGATCGGTGCGCGTGCCCGCCACAACGTCGCGGACGTATTCCGTAGCCGGTAGCGATCTGGCGACGGCGCCGTATCCCGGCAGTCGGCTCGCGCCCACCATCCGCCACAGGCGTTCCTCAACCACGAGGCCACGAGTCGCGTCGGTGAGCGCGTGGGCAAGGCCATGATGCTGATGCTCGGGGCTCACGAAGACGTCGGCGCCGTAAAGCGTGGGGCCGGCTGGATCATGGTCGGCGAATGTGCCGCGGGCGGTGAGCACGTCCCACGGATCGTCGACGTGATAGTCGGCCATGCGCAGCCGCAGCGTGAAATGCACGCCCACGGCCTCGCCCGTCGGCACATGCTCCGCGACGAACTGCCCCTGCGGAAACACCGCCCGGTGCGCCGCCAGTTCCGCGGGAGTGTAGGGCGTCTCATGCGGATAGACGGCCCGGCAGATCTCACCGATCCACCCGTAATCGGCCGGCTGCATGAGTCGGATGAGGTAGCCAGGTGGAATCACATTTAACCTGATTATAGCGATGTTACCATAGTTTATCGAAAACCGATAAACTGCAGTAACTTCGCTCAATTTGGAACAGGGAAGGATTACTCGCTTCGTTGATCACGGCGATCCGCCGCTGTTCCCAACGCAGCCTTCCCATCACGCTCATGGGAGCTGGCCTGCCGCAGTTGGTCGGCCAGATGGGCAAGGCCAAGTCCTATGCCGAGCGGCTCTTCGAGTTTCAGCACATCGGCCCGCTCGCGGAAGCCGACGCCCGCGTGGCGCTCAGTGCGCCAGCGGATCGCGCGGGAGTCACCTATGCACCGGCCGCTCTGGATGAAATCCTGAGGCAGACCGAGGGGTACGCCTATTTTCTGCAGGAGTGGGGCAAACATACCTGGAACATCGCACAGACAAGCCCAATTCAATCCGCCGACGTCACGCAGGCCACCGCCGCCGCGCTCGCCGACCTCGACGGTAGTTTTTTTCGTGTCCGCCTCGACCGGCTCGCTCCGGCCGAGAAACGGTATCTGCGAGCGATGGCTGAACTTGGCCCCGGCCATCACCGCAGCGGCGACGTCGCAAATCGCCTCAACAGAGGCGTGCAGAGCGTGGCTCCCACGCGAGCGAGCCTGATCCGCAAGGGAATGGTCTATAGCCCCTCGCACGGAGACACAGCATTCACCGTGCCGCTCTTTGATGCATTCATGCGGCGGATCATTCCGTCGTTTGAGTGATTCCGGCTTCACGCACTCGCGGCATCGGGCTCGAGGAACACGCCCATGCGGCGGAACTTCTCGTACCGCGAATCGACGAGCGACTCGCTTGGCCTGCCGGAAAGTTCCCGCAGGGTTCGCACCAGAAACGTCTTGAGCTTGGTCGCCATCTGACGCGGGTCGCGATGGGCGCCGCCCGGCGGCTCCTCGATCACCGCATCGACGATGCCGAACTCCTTCAGGTCGGCCGACCGCATCCGCAGGGCCTGTGCGGCCTTTGCCTTGTGCTCCGCGCTCTTCCAGAGGATGCCCGCGCATCCCTCGGGGCTGATCACGCTGTAGTAAGCATGCTCGAGCATCGCCACGCGGTCGCCCACGCCGATGCCAAGCGCCCCGCCCGAGCCTCCCTCGCCGATCACCACGCAGACCACCGGAACCGGTAACGACGCCATCAGGAACATGCTTTCGGCGATCACCTGCGCCTGGCCTCGCTCCTCGGCTCCGACACCGGGATAGGCCCCCGGCGTATCGATCAGACAGATCACCGGCAGGCCATACTTCGCCGCCAGCCGCATCTTTCCCATCGCCTTGCGATAGCCCTCGGGATGGGCGCATCCGAAATGACAGGCCTGCCGCTCCGCGAGCGTCTTGCCTTTCTGGTGGCCGATCACGAGCACCTTGCGGCCGTCGAGCTTGGCAAACCCGGTCAGCATGGCCGGATCGTCACCGAAGCACTTGTCGCCGTGCAACTCCACGAACTCGTCGAACACGAGCTGCAGGTAGTCGCTCGTCTTCGGGCGGTCGGGATGGCGGGCCACTTCGACGGTTTGCCAGGGGTCGAGGCTGCCGAAGACCTTCTTCTGGGCCTCCACGAGGTCTCGCTTGAGCTGCCGCAGCCGCTCCTGCTGCTGGCCGCCCACCGGCGCGGCCTCCAGCGCGGTGATCTGATCCTCGATCTCGTAGATCGGCTTTTCGAGCGGCAGTCGATGAAGCCCGCGTGCCATGACCTTCCCATTCTTCAGCTTCGGTAACCGGACGACAGGCGAAGATTCTCTCCGCCGGGAAACACCCGCGTCAATCGGGAGTCCACCTGGGAATTTCTTGGGCACGAGGATTCGGGAGGGGGTTTCCCTGCCATGTCGCCGGGCTATGGAAGCGAGCGCAGCCATGGATGGCGGAGCGAAGCGGACATGCAGTGAGCAAAGGCCTGGAAGGCCGTAGAGAACGTCCGGAGACGTGGCAGGGGAACCCCCGACCCTCGGAAAACCTCGATGCGGGATGACTGCCGCGGTTTTCGAGGCCCTCACGCCCGAAGACAGCGGACCTCCCGGAGCACTTCCTGCATCGATGCCGGCCGCCCGGCCGGATCCTTCGCCATCATGCGACGGATCAGTCTCGCTGCCGCCGACGGGAACGTGGGCCGGGAGACCGTTACCGAGGGGATCGGGGCCGAGACATGCTTGTTGAGCAGGTCGTTCGTCGTGGAAGCCGAATAGGGCACCTGACCTGTGACGAGTTCGAAGAGCGTGCAGCCGAGGGAGTAGATATCGGCCCGCGGATCGACGCGATGCCCGCGGATCTGCTCGGGCGCCAGGTAACTCGGCGACCCCTGCGCCGGCTGGCCACCCCCGAAGAAACCGCCGAGCAGGCCCGGCTTCCGGCCGGCGATCGCGAAATCGATCACCTTCACTTTGCCATCGGGAGCGGCGAGGATGTTGTCGGGCTTCACGTCGCGATGCACCCAGCCGCGTCCGTGCATGTGGTCGAGGGCCATCGCCGTCTCGAATGCGATCCGCTGCAGCCGCGGTGCCAATGCTTCGGGCCCCTCGGCCACCTGATGCTTGAGGTTCGAGTGCGGGAAGAGTTCCATCACCAGATGCGGAAGCCCGCCGGCCTCGCCGAACCGATCGATGCGGATCAGGCCGGGGTGCGCGAAGTCCGAGGCGACGCGAAACTCGTGCTCCAGAAGCCGCCGCTGCCCGGCATCACGGGCCATCTCCGGATCGACGACCTTCACCGCCACGACCGCGCCGCTCTGCTCCGTCGCCTCCCAGATCCTGCAGTGGAGGCCGGAGCCGATCTCGCGGACGAGCGTCAGGGTTCCGAGTTGTTCTGAAAGGGCGGCCATGACGGCTCCGGTTCGAGATCGACGGCCACGAGAACGAGGCCCTGCGGGGGCGCGGTCGGCCCGGCTGCGGGGCGGCTTCTCGCCGCCACCACGTCGTGCAGCCACTCCGGCGGCCGCTTCCCGCATCCGACCATCACAAGCGAGCCCGCGATGATCCTCACCATGTTGTACAGAAAACCGTTCCCTTCGATCTCGATCCAGACCTCGGCATCGGGGGCCTCGTCCCCCGGCCGCCGCCCGACGTCGAGGCGAAACACGGTTCGGACCTTCGAAAGCCGGGTCGAGGGCGTCGTCTCGAACGAGGTGAAATCGTGCTCACCCACGATGGCCGGCGCCGCTGCCGCCATCGCGGCGACATCAAGCCGCGATTTCCACCGCCAGACGAGATGCCGCTGCAGCACCGGCCGCCACGCGGCGTCGTGGATCCGGTAGCGGTATCGCTTGCGGACCGCCGCCCGCACCGGGTCGAAATCGGCCGACACCTCGCATCCGGTGATCACCGTCACGTCCGGGGGAAGGGTCGCGTTGAGGGCCCTCACCCAGACATCGGCTGTGTGCCTGCTGGCCGAGGTGAATCCGACGATCTGCGACAGCGCGTGCACGCCCGAGTCGGTCCTGCTGCAGCCGCGCGGCAGGATCGACTCACCGCTGATCCTCCGGATCGCGTCGGCGAGCACGCCCTGTACCGTCAGCCGGCCCGGCTGGGCCTGCCATCCCGAATACCGCGTGCCGTCATAGGCGAGTTTGAGGCAGATCGTCCGCGGCGCCGACGGCGCGAGGCCATCGACCGTCATGCCCGCACCGTGCGGCCGCCCCCTGCCCGCAGCGTCCGCTTCACCAGATGCTCCGCAATCTGCACGGCGTTGGTCGCGGCGCCCTTCCGCAGGTTGTCCGAGACACACTACAGGGCGATCCCCGTCGGGCTCGACGCATCCTCGGGGATCACGAGCGGCACGTTCGGATCCATGCGGAAGAAGACGCTCTCATCGACGACCACGGTCCCTTGCTCCACCGCCCATGGCACGAACTCGGCCGCCACCTCGTCGGGAGTGCTGCCGATCGCCACCTGCACGCCCTTGAATGCATCGGGCTCGAGGAGCAGGGAAACGATGATTCGGCCCACGGCGCCGGTGGCGCCCATGACTGCCAGTGTGTCGATCATGAAACGACTCTCAGGGTCTCGGAGGACGGGGAAGGCGGGGAACGAAACGAACCACACGAACGGAGGAACGGGGCGGAGACGAAGGCGATGTTGGCGACGATCATTGCGAGGCCAAATTCCATCATGCCCATCGCGAGGCCGATCCCCAAGTGGACCGCCACCGCCATCGCCAAAGCGAGCGGTCGCGTGAGCCGGGGCCAGACGAGGGCCGGGTAGGCCACCTCCCAAAACACGGTCGCCAGCGTGATGGCGTTGGTCAGCAATGGCCGCGTGGCCAGCCACGTCAGGTCGAGCGTTCGATATTGGATGTTGGCAGCCGCGCCCCAGATCGCCGTGCCCTCCCACCAGCTCGCCCCGAGCAGTTTGCCGCACCCCGAGAAGCAATAGACGACGCAGAGGTGGACCTGCAGCATCCGCAGGGCGATGGCCGCCCGCACCGATGGCCCCGCCGAGCCCGGCCAGAGCCGTCGATCCATCGACAGCGCCGCCCCCGACGGCCCGACCACGAGCGGAATGAGCAGCATCCCGAGCGTGTCGTCGAGTCCGAACACATTGAGCGGCGCCCGATTGGCCGCGCTCACCAGCGCCGCCAGCGACACGACCGCCGCCAGCGGGGTGAAGAGCCCGAGCGTGAGAAGCACCGCCGCGACGATCCCGATCCCCGCCAGCACGCGGATCGCCGTCGGCGACTGCGCCGCGAAGTACCAGCTCCATTGCCAGGGCTGGTCGTTCGATCTCCAGACGTTCGCCGGAGCCTGCCATCCTCCGGCGCCGAAGAAGGCATCGACGTCGATCGACCAGACGACCATCGACCAGGTGAGCAGAAGCCCGGTGGCGATGCGGATCACCGCCAGCGGAAGCGGATCGGCCGGCGTGAACCAGAACCGGTTCCAGCCATCGGCCCAGTCATGGATCCAGTCACAAATCCAGCGGCCGACACTCGATCGTGTCGCGGTCGGCGGCGCCACGGGATGCCGCGGTGTTGTCATCGCTGCCGCTCCCCTGCCCTGGCATAGGTGCCCAGCGGCATGACGACGTCCTCCCCTCCCCTCCCCTCGGTCACCTCCTCGGGTGTGGGCAGGTAGTGCTCGACGAGGACGAGTTCGACCCGTCTTCCCCCCTCCCGCTCGAGCAGGTGAGCCGCGATGTCCTTCACGAGCGGCTGCCATTCCCGCTTCGACTCGGCGACGACATCCGCGGGGGCGTCGGGGAGCGGCACGAGGGCCGAGATCTTCTCCGGCAGCATGAAGCGACGGTGATAGAGCAGCCGCGGCCAGTCGGTGTCGCGATCGGGGATCGATCCCCTGCGGACCGAGCCATCCGGCATCGGCATCGACCATCGGATCGAGTGGCCCGGCCCCGGGTCGGGAGCGAAAAAGCGGTAGCCGTGGCCCAGGAAGAGCGCGCCCACGACCGGCCGGAATGGCTGGATCATCCGATTGGCCAGCAGGCTTGCCGGCGGCGGACCGGCCAGCGGCGGCAGCAGGATCGCCACGAGGTAGATCGTGATCGCCAGCGACGCGACGATCCGAACAGGCCTCGGCCATGGGGAGGAAGCATCCATGAGGCTACTGTACCAAGCCTTCCTGAGCCTGCCGAAAGCGTCCGAAAAACGACAACGCTCCCGTGCGGCTTGGGCTTCCGCACGGGAGCGTCGCGATCACGGAGAGTCGGGCTGGACTACCGCAGTGAAGCGGTCGCATCGGCCAGCGCGAGGCTGCCGGTCGGGTCGATGGCGAATTCCACCGAGTCACCGGCCGACAGGTCGATCACCTTCGAGGCAACCCGCTCGCGGCCGTCAACGACCGTCGCCACCCGGATCTCGTAGCCCTTCCACGACTGGCCGTCGGCCAGCGTGGTGGTCTCGAACTGCCGCGTGGCTCCGGTCGAGGCGGTGGCGTTGCCGGCCAGCCAGACCTTGGCGTCGGACGGCACGTGGAGCGTCACCGTGGTCTTCGGGGCCTTCCTCGCGACCGGGGCGGTCGCAAACGAAACCCGCGAACCCTCTCCGGCGGTCAGCGACACGACCTGCGTCTCCTCGGTCGTCGTGCCATCACGATCGACCGCCATCCGCACGACGTAGTCATACTTCTTGCCAGCGACGAGCCCGCGCGAGACGTACCGCCGGACCTCGCCGGTGGCCTTCGTCGCGGAGCCGTTGACATAGATCTTCGCGTCGGCCGGAACCTCGACGACGAGCATCGCGCCATCGGCGGGGATGGCCGTCGAATCGCCCGCAGACGGTGCCGCAGCCGGCGGAGCGACTACTTCGGCGCCAGTCGTCACCGGGCTGCTCTCGATCGTGCGATAGGCCTCGACCGGCATGCTCGATGAAAGGCCCGACATCGGGCTGTAGTCGGAAGCGTAGGCGGCAGACGAGTATCCGCCGTAGGAACCGCCCGACGACCCACCAGACGATCCACCCGATGAACCGTGGCTCCCGGAGTAGGACCCACCCGAACTGCCACCGGACGAACCGTGGCTCGAGCGAAGCGATCGGCGATAGGCGCGGACGGCCTGCTTGCGGGCATGGTGCGAGCCGCCGGACGAACCACCCGACGAGCCATACGAGCCGTGTGAGCCATAACTGCCGCCGGACGACCCCGACGAGGCGTAGCTGTAGCCGCCCGAGCTTCCACCCGAGCTGCCGCCCGAACTGCCACCGGAGCTACCGCCGGAGCTACCGCCCGATGAGCCACCCGACGAACCGCCGGACGAGCCGTGCGACCCGCCGTAGCGGTGATGCCAACCCGCCTGGGCATCAACGGCGCTCACCGCGACGGCGGCAAGCGTGATCATTCCAAGAAACTTCACCAAGCGACTCTCGACCATCATGTCTGTGATTCTCCGAGACTGTGACACGTTCGATGCGGCAGGCGCCGATCCCGGGGGCGAAACCGCTTCGCGGCCGAGCTCGACTTCGCCGTCAAGAATAGTTTGTCGATTCCGTAAATCAAGGAATCTGGGCAAAATATGCGGGCCCTGGGGAGATCTGCCCCATGCGGACGGATCGATCGCCAGAAAATGGGATTTCGAGCCGGAAAATGTGAAAAAATCGCCCGTGGGCGGGTTTTCAACGGTCGATCGGAACGGACTGAAACAAAACGTCGTCCACATCCAACCGCCCGGTGGCCCCCATCATGCCGACCTGCACGATGGCCTCCCGGGCCCAGGCGGGGACGGCCACCGTTCCTTCCGCCCGACGCCATCCGAAGCTCCCCTGCCAGCGATCCGCAGATGTGCTGGAGGGGGCCACGGTCACCCGCGATGAGCGGGCCCGTCGCTCGTCGTAGAAGGTCACGGCGACCGCCGGAACCTCCGCAGCCGCAAGCCCCTGACGCAATCCCTCACCACGCACCGAGAGCGAAATTCCGAGCTGCCGCACTTTCCTGCCGTCCACGGGAAATCCCTGAAAGAGGTGGGCGGGGCGCCCGGGCTGCGAGTTCTCCAGCCGCAGATGACGTCGGCCCTCCGGGGCGTCGGCGGTTTCGATGATCTCGATCTGCCGACCGTAGTACCACGCGGTCGGCACCTTCGTTTCCTCGACGATCTCCTCGAAGCCAGCGTTGGCGAGCGTGGGGCGGCCGCCATCGGGCTGCACCTGTCGGGCCTCCTCCGCGGCGCCGGTCATCGGCACGAAGAGGCTCGGCGCCAGCGTCTCCCGTACGAGCACGCCGTCGCGCTTCGTCAGCCGCACGAGCATCTGCTCGTACCGCTCGCCGACGGGAATCACCATCATCCCTCCTTCGGCAAGCTGATCCACCAGCGGCTTCGGCACCTCCTCGGGCGAGCATGTCACGATGATCTTGTCGAACGGCGCATGCTCGGGCCAGCCGGCGAATCCGTCGCCGATTCTGGTCACCACGTTGCGATATCCGAGCCTCTTGAGCGTCTTGGCCGCCCGTTCGCCGAGTTCTCGATGGATCTCGATCGAGTAGACAGTGCCCACCAGCGGCGAGAGTACGGCCGCCTGGTAGCCGCTCCCCGTACCGATTTCGAGGACCCTGTCGGTCGGCTTCGGCTCGAGCTTCTCCGTCATCGAGGCGACGACGAACGGCCCGGAGATCGTTTGCGACTCGCCAATCGGCAACGACATATCGAAGTAGGCCATCGCCCGCTGCGACACTGGAACGAATTCATGCCGGGGCGTGAGCCGCATGCTCTCGAGCACCCGCGGATCGGTCACGCCCCCCGCCGCGATGTCGTCGCGTACCATCCGCTCGCGGGCCGGCGCGTAGGGATCTGCCTGGGCGGCCGCTTCATCCGACGCCGCCAGCACCGCCACCAGGATCATGCCGGCTGCACGACCAGACATCACTTTCGCGGAACGATCCGCACCAGTTCGATCTCGAACACGAGCAGCTCATTGGGCTCGATCACTGGAGGCGAGCCTTCCTCCCCGTAGCCGAGTTCCGGCGGCACGAAGAGCCGCCACTTCGACCCCACTTTCATCAGCGGCAGCGCCTCCTGCCAGCCGGGCACAACGCCCCGCACCGGAAAGGTGGCCGGCTCTCCCTTGGGATCGGTGGCGTCGAACTCGCTGCCATCGAGGTGTGTGCCGCGATACCACGTCGCCACGACGTCGTCGGGCGTCGGCCGCGGCCCCGTGCCTTCCCGCAGCACCTGATACTGCAATCCGCTGGGAAGGGCGACGATGCCTGGCTTCGAAGCATTGCCTCGCAGGAATTCCTTCGCCTTGGGGAGGTTGGCCTTGGCCGCCGCTTCCATCCGCTTGGCGAACTCCTCGCCCCGCCGTTCCATCATGGCATCGAACTGCTGCAGGGCCCGCTGAATCTCTTCGTCGGGAATCGCGGGAGCCTCGCCCCGCACCGCGTCAGCAAGGCCGCGTGCCAGCGGCCCACGCGGCATGTCGGGATGCTCAGCCTTGAAATCGGCGGCGATGCGGCTGCCGATCCGCAGGCCGACCGCGTAGGCGAGCTTCGCCCCGGGAGATTCCAGGTTCCCCGAATCCGAGTCTGACTCCGCCCCTGCGGCCGACGCCGGAGGCGGCACGACCTCGGGCCCTGCCGCCACGCAGGCCGTGGGCATCGCGGCCATGTCGAAGGCCAGTGTCGAAGCGAGGCCAACCAACCATGCTCTCCGACCGTTCATGAATCCCTCCTGGAAGCCGCGGCGGCGGGCGGGCGGGCGAGGCCTCCGCGGGTCAGTTCGAGGAACGCCGTTTCGAGATTCACATCCTGCTCGCGAACCGTGAGCAACTTCTGGCCGGCAGCGACGAGCCGACCGATGAGCGGGGAATGGTCGGTCACCCCGTCGGCGATGGCCACCACGACCTCGCCGTCGCGAACGGTGACTCCCGCCGCCTCGGGGGCCGACTCCAGCACGCGGGCTGCGGCCTCCGCCGGCCCCACTACCCGGATGCGGATCACCGGTCGGCCGCGAACCTGGGCGAGCAGATCCTGCACGTCGCCACAGGCGAGGAGCCGACCATGTTCGATGATACCGACGCGATTGCAGATGTCGGCAAGCTCCGGAAGGATGTGACTGGAGACGAGCACCGTCTTGCCCATTCCCTGGAGCCGCCGAAGCAGGTTCCGCATCTCGATGCGGGCCCGGGGGTCGAGGCCGCTGGCGGGCTCGTCGAGGAGCAGCACCTGCGGATCGTGCAGCAGCACCCGGGCAAGCCCCAGTCGCTGTGTCATGCCCCGCGACAAGCTCGTCACGAGTTCGTCACGCTTGGGCACCAGATCGACCAGTTCGAGCGATCGCTCGGCCACGCGGCGGCGTTCGGCGCCGTGGATCCGGTAGGCGGCCGCGAAGAACTCGAGATATTCGATCACCCGCATGTCGTCGTAGACGCCGAAGATATCGGGCATGTAGCCGATGCTCCGACGAATCTCGCGAGGATGCGTGTAGATGGAGTGCCCGCAGACATAGGCCTCGCCCCAGGTCGGCATGAGGAGCGTCGAGAGGATTCGGATCGTGGTCGTCTTGCCGGCGCCGTTGGGGCCGATGAACCCGAAGAGATCTCCTTTCTCCAGCTTGAGGTCGAGCGATTCCAGCGCGAAGAAGTCGCCATACTTCTTCGTGAGGTCGATGGTTTCGATCATGGTCGTTCCGCCTCCACGCCCGTTCGGAGCCTCATGAGAATACGCCACATCGTCGGCCCTGCCGATGGCGCCGCGGCCTCGCCGAGCGACCATGCGGTGCCCTCCGGGCCGAAGCCGACGAGCACGGCCCGGCCGATCTCAAGCTGCGGCGAGAGATCGAGCCGGCCCAGTCGCCCGGATTCGAGCGATGTGTAGCCACTGCCGCCGGCCGCCTCGTGGAAGCCGGCGATCTCGAGAATCTGATCGATGTCGGTGGTATGCGTTTCCCATCGGGTGACCACGTCGCGGTCCTGCTTCTGCGTGCGGCGGGTCAGCGCCGAGGCGAGCGATCGAGGGCCGCGGCCGGCCGACGGGTCGTAGGCATGGCCCGGCTCGAGACGGCCGACGTCGTAGAGCCAGCCGGCATGGGCCAGCACGCAGCGTTCCAGCGGGAACGGCAGATGGTGGATGATCGTGCCGCGAAGAGTGCCCTGCGCCTCGATCGCAAGATCCGCCACGGCGATCGGGGCGGCCGTGCGGCCCACCCAGTCGGCCTCAAAGAGCCGGCTCGACGAGGCGGCGATCGGCACGCCCACGAGCGTCGCCGCGGTCGCACCACGGGCATAGTCGGCCGCGGCCAGCGAGGGATGGGCCACCGGGGCGTCCGTGGCGCCGAGTCCCCGGCCGGTGTCGGCATACCACGAGATGACGGCATCGGTGTCGTCGAGTTTCAACGCGTCGGCCGGCCGCCCCGCCACGTCGATCACATCGTTCACGGGCGACCAGACGCCCGCCCACGACGTGCCCCGGGCCAATCCGCCGACGGCATCGATGTCGATCACCGACGCCTTTGAAACATGCCACGCGTCGCCATGCCAGCGCCGCCCCGCCTGCCAGACGGCACCGGCCATCGCCACCGCCATGAGCGGCAGCGCGATCCATGCCGCCGACGGCGTGGCCTGGCGCACGATCCACCAGGTGACCGGATAGAGCGAGGCGATCGAGAGCCCGCCGAGCAGCGCGATCATCGAGAAGGGGACCGGGCTGATCCCGGGAAACTGGTCGATCGCCCGTCGCAACTGGCCGGCCAGGTCGAGCGTGAGACGGCTGGTCTCCCCTTCCCTGCCTCCACGTTTTTTCGGCGTTCCACCGAGCAGTTCGACCAGGAGCGTGTCGGTGCCGGGCCATGCGTTGAATCCTGACTGATCGAGATCGATCCCGATCCACGTGATCGTGCCCAGCCCGTGTCCGCGCCGCACCACGAGCGGCAAGTCCGACTGCCGGGCCCCCTCGAAGGCCGCGATCATGCCATCGAGCCTCGCCGCATCCTCGAACACCGGCACCTCGAGGCCCGTCAGCAGCGACCGATCCATCGGCCGGGTCGATCGCGCGAAGACCTCGACCGGAGCCGACCGTCGCAGCGGCGCCATCCGGCTCACGCGGCCGGGAAGCCAGTCGGCAGCCAGCCCGCCGGCTGAGGCGACGTCAGCCGCCGAGTTGCCGGCCATGAAGACAAGCCGACCGCCGCGGCGCACCCAGCCGTCGATGGCCGAGATCATGGCCGGATCACGGCCGAGCATGTCGCGGCCGCAGGCAAGAATGACATCGGCGCCATCGAGATCGCGGGGCGACGCCGCGATCGGCTCCGTGGTGGCCGGGGAGCGGCCACTCCGTGGCGCCATCACGACCCTCGGACGGGAGCCGTCGTCTCGCGCCATGAGCCGCGCTGCCCGATCGATGCCGGCCAGGTCGCCGAAGACAAGGTAGAGGGTGTCGGTCGAAGGAATCGGCGGAGGCAGGGCGAGCGGTGCCGCGCCGGTCGTCGATCGGTCGCGGTGAAGGAGCACACGGCCCGTGGGGCGACCGAATCGCACGCAGAATCTCGCGATCCTCCGGCCATCGGCCGAGACGGTGACGCTCGCCGGCGGAGTGGTCACCCACTGCCCGTCGGGATCTTCGACACTCGCTGAGAATTCGGCCGTTTCACCACCGGCATCGATGACCAGCGGCGTCCACGAGCCGGTGCGATACACGCCGTCGAAACCGACCTGCAGCACCTCGGCACCGGTCGAGCCGCCGACGGCGCCGACGACCGCAGCCGCTGCGATCGCAAACCGAAAAACACCACCGTGGCCGAATCGGCTCATGGCTTCTCCGCGTCGGGGCAGGTGCAGGCGAGGCGGCCGCATCCCGGACAGCCCCGTCCATACTTCCGCGCGATCGCCTCCTCGAGATCGACATCCACGACGTTGGCGATCGTCGCCAGCCACGCGAGCACGTCGGCGAATTCCATGGCACGCTCCTCGTGGGTGCCGCTCCGCAGCGCCGTGGCGAGTTCGCCGATCTCCTCCGTGAGCCACATGAACGTCCCCTCGACGCCGCGGGCGGCGTCTTTCTCGTGGTACATGCGGCGGATCAAGGCCTGGAATTCACCGAGCGTCATGCGCGTGGTTCCGAACTCAACCAATTGAAGTCCCGTTCACCCGAAAAGTTTAGCAGACGTCGGGACGCGCCGGCCGCCGCAGGATTCCGCGACCATCGCCCCGGGAAACCCTCGGCGTTTCACGACAGCGGGGCGCTCGGGCGGGGGCTTGCTACGATACCGGAATCGGTCGGCACCGATACCGCCCCCCTTCCCCCTCGGCATGCAGAAGCGATGACGATTCCCCGCACCGTTCGCATCTTCGACACCACGCTCCGAGACGGCGAGCAGTCGCCCGGTGCGAGCATGAACCTCACCGAGAAGCTGGAGATCGCCCAGGCGCTGGTGACCCTCGGCGTGGACATCATCGAGGCCGGGTTCCCGATCGCCTCGCCGGGTGACTTCGAAAGCGTTCGTGACATCGCGGCCACCGTCGATGGCGCCACCGTCTGCGGCCTTGCCCGCTGCAACGATGCCGACATCGACCGGGCCTGGGACGCGCTCCGGAAGGCCCGCCAGCCTCGCATCCATGTCTTTCTCGCCACCAGCTCGATCCATCGCGAGTTCAAGCTGCGCATGAACGAGGAGGAGGTGCTCGCTCGCGCCGTCGCCGGTGTGACACGGGCCCGCGGGCTCTGTGCCGACATCGAGTTTTCGCCCGAGGATGCCGCCCGCACCGAGATCGATTTTCTCTGCAGGGTCGTCGAGGCGGTGATCGCAGCCGGTGCGACGACGGTGAACATCCCCGACACCGTCGGCTACGCCACGCCGACCCAGATGCACCATGTGATCGCGAGCCTGCGGAACCGTGTTCCCAATATCGACAAGGCCGTGATCAGCGTGCACTGCCACGACGACCTCGGCCTCGCCGTCGCCAATAGCCTCGCGGCAGTGGAGGCGGGCGCCGGCCAGATCGAATGCACGATCAACGGCATCGGCGAACGGGCCGGCAACTGTTCCCTGGAGGAGGTGGTCATGGCCCTCCGCACCAGAAAGGACTACTACACCATCGACACCGGGATCGTGACCCAGAAGCTCGTCCCCACGAGCCGTTTGGTGGCCACGATCACGGGCATCCAGGTGCCCCGCAACAAGGCGATCGTGGGCCGCAATGCCTTCGCCCACGAGGCGGGCATCCATCAGGACGGCATGCTCAAGGAGCGGAGCACCTACGAGATCATGCGACCGGAGGACGTGGGGCTCGAACGGACCGACCTCGTCCTGGGCAAGCACAGCGGCCGCGCAGCGCTCGCCGACCGGGCCAAGGCCCTTGGCTACCAGCTCTCCGGCGAGCAGCTGCAGGAGGTCTTCGAACGGTTCAAGGTGTTGGCCGATCGCAAGAAGGAAATCTACGACGGCGACATCGCGGCCCTCTGCGAGCAGCAGTTCGCGATGTTGCCGGAGCAGTTCGTGTATGAGGGCTACACGCTCACCTGCATGAGCGGCTCGGCGCCGCAGGTGACGCTGCGGGTGCTGCACGACGGCCAGCCGCGTTCGGAGACGATCACGGCGGGCGACGGCCCGATCGACGGAATCTTTTTGGCGATCGAGAAGCTGACCGGGATCACGACCGCCTGCCGCGATTTCCGGGTGCAGGCGGTGACGGTCGGCAAGGATGCCCAGGCGGAGGTGACGGTGGAACTCGAGCATGCCGGCCAGCAGCAGCGGGGCCGCGGCGTATCGACCGATTCGCTCGAGGCCTCTGCAAAGGCGTTTCTGGCCGCGATCAACCGATTTGCCCTAGGTCGCACTCAACCGCGGCTCCACCCGCAGCGGCCGTAAGGCGAACGCCCGTTCGGTCATATCGCTTCGTTGCCCCGTTCACCGGTGCGGATGCGGACGCACTCATCCATCGGGAGCACGAAGATCTTGCCGTCGCCGATCTCACCGCTCTCTCCGGAGCGCCCCCCCTTCACGATGGCGTCGATCGTCGGCTCGACGAAATCGTCGTTGACCGCGATCTGCAGCTGCACCTTGCGAAGCAGATTCACGGCGATCTCGTGGCCCCGGTAGGTTTCGGTATGCCCGCGCTGCCGACCGAAGCCCTGCACGTCGAGCACCGTAAGCCGGAACACCTCCACCTCGGAGAGTGCCTGCTTGACGCTTTCCAGCTTGTTGGGCTGGATGATCGCGATGATGAGTTTCACGAAACCACCTTTTCCGTGGTGAGACAAAGAAGTTGTTGTACGCGCAGGCCAACCGAATCACAAATGACCGTCGCCCCTGCAAAAGCGGGAGGCGAAGGACTGCCCACGCCCCGTGAGCCGGCGTTGCTGGCAAGCGGAGCCATGGATGGCAGAGCGCAGCCAGCATCGAGTGAGCGGAGGGCACGA
>JBJTDB010000390.1:0-645 GCA_046092145.1 Planctomycetia bacterium
ACGGACGGAGACATGACCATCGAACAATTCACGTCTGCCTTGCGGAATCCGCCGTTTCGTCCGTTTGACCTGCATCTCGCGGACGGTCGGAGTTTCTCGGTCGGGCATCCGGAACAGGTCGCCATCAATCCGGGCATGCGCCCCGGTCATATCGTGCATGCGGACGGGTCGTGGAACGTGTTCGATCTGCTGCTCGTCACCGACCTGGAGTTTGGCAGCCGGGCCGAAAAGCAGGCCGGCTGATTCCTTCCCGCTGGGCGGGCCCGGGGAGGCGGCTAGACTTCCTGCATGATCACGCTCGCCCCCCCATCGCCCGCCGAACGCCTCGTCGCCGACATCGCCTCCATCCGTCGGCTGCTCGTATCGCATCCGCTCTACTCCCGCATCGATTCGCCAGACCGTCTGCGGCGGTTCATGGAGATGCATGTGTGGGCCGTGTGGGATTTTCAAAGCCTCTTGAAGGCGATGCAGCAGCGGCTGACCTGCACGAGCCTTCCTTGGCTACCCACGCCCGATCCCGAAGCCCGGCGGCTGGTCAACGAGATCGTGCTCGACGAGGAATCCGACGAACTGCCCGACGGCGGCTCCGCATCGCATTTCGAACTCTACCTCGAAAGTATGGAACGGGCCGGGGCCGACACCGGC
>JBJTDB010000391.1:0-1014 GCA_046092145.1 Planctomycetia bacterium
GGCCGCGGCGGCCCGCCCGCGGTCGACGCAACCGCGACGGGCCGCACCCGCTGGCTCGCGCATGCCGAGACGTTTGCGACCGACGCGGGGCCAGGGTCGCTCACGGCCACGCTCAACCAACTCGTCGGCGACGCGCAGCGCGGGCTGACGCTCTTGAAGCTGTCGCTCGGCGGCAGCCTTGGCCTGGCCGGCCATGAGGAACTCGAGACGATCCTGAAAAGCTGCCAAGCGGGGCTGCTCGACCTGCGGCTCGATCGGGCCGTGGCCATCGCGCCATCGCCCGCGGAAATTGACGACCTGACCGCCGCGAGCGGAGATCCCGTCATCAAGCACGTGGCAGCCGTGCTCCGTGATCAGATGGGCCGCGGTGGCGACGCCGCGGCCGCGGCCGGCGTGGCGATCGCCCTGCTCTACGAATCCGTGCATGTCGGAGGCACCCGATGAGACTGCTTTCCATCACCGTCAAGAACTTCCGGATGCACGGGGAACTCAGCGTGGCCTTCGACGGGTCGCGAACGCTCGTGGCCGGGCCGAATGAGTCGGGAAAGAGCACGCTCATGGAAGCGATCGAGCGGGTGCTCTTCTATCCGCACCGATCGGAGAAGGGGCTCGAGGAGATCAGGCCCAGGGTCGGCGGCGGCCCGCCTGAGGTGATCCTCCGGTTCCAGCGCAACGGCCATGCATGCACGCTCCGCAAGGTCTTCAGGGGGGCGCAGGGGACGGCCGAACTGACGGACGAAACCGATGGCAGGAAATACAGCGGCGACGAGGCCGAGACGGAATTGCGTTCACTTCTGGCCCTCGGCGAGGGGCCCCTCAGGCAGCCGATCCACGGCTGGTCTCACCTCTGGGTGTCGCAGGGAGAGTCTGTAGAAAACCCCACGGTGAAGGAATCGCTCGACAAGGCGCAGTTTGATCGACTTGTCACTCGGCTCCAGAGCCTGACGGGCACGGCGGTGATGGAGTCGGCGGCCGACAGTGCGACGTACCGCCGCATCGCCGACGAACATGACC
>JBJTDB010000392.1:0-723 GCA_046092145.1 Planctomycetia bacterium
GGAGGCACCCATGGCTCCCGTCAACACCGCCCTCATGCCGACTGCGGCACCGGCGTACTCATCCCACACCGAGCAGGAACGCGAGCGGCTGCGCCGCGAACTGCTCCAGCGGATTCTCGAAACCGAACGACGCAGGCAGGCAGTGCGCATCTCACCGCGATGACGCCGGTGGTCTCCCGGAACCACGACGCACAGGAGACGCCCATGCGACCCACCCGTCTGGCGATTCTCCCCGCGGCCCGTGCGATCGTCGCCCTTCTTGTCGCCAGCCTCGCCGCGCACGCTCTCGCCCAGCAGCCGGTGATGCCGGCAGGCTGGGGGCTGGCAACGCCAAGCCAGGCCGCGTGGCGGCCCGATCTTTTTGCCGACTACCTGCTGACCGGCCAGACGCCGCATCAGAGCGTCGCGAGGATCGTCGCGCCCGATGATGGGGGCGTGTCGCTCGGATCGGGGGTGCTCGTCGATGTGAACGACAGACAGGGCCTTGTCCTCACCAACTGGCATGTGATCCGCGACACGAAGTCGGCTGTGCTCGTGCAGTTTCCCGAAGGCTTTCAATCGGCCGGCACCGTCATCCGCCAAGACGAAGCCTGGGACCTCGCGGCCCTCGTGATCTGGAAGCCTGCCGCGATGCCGATCGCGATCGCCGACCGGCCGCCACAGATCGGTGAGCCGCTCACGATCGCCGGCTTCGGCCGCGGTGCCTACCGGGCCGAGACGGGC
>JBJTDB010000393.1:0-2617 GCA_046092145.1 Planctomycetia bacterium
CCGCACAGCTCCATCTTCTCGGCGGTCGATACGATCGGTCTTGGCAACTTCGTGAAGGTCGTCAGCTGGTACGACAACGAGTGGGGCTACTCCAACCGCGTCGCCGACCTGCTGAACTTCCTCGAAGACCGCGGGCTCTGAAGCCGGGCTTCCACGGGCCAGCCCGCGGTGGAAGACGGAAACCGAACTCGCAGATCCTTGCAACAGTCGCCACAGGATCGACGCCATCGGCGTCTGCGAACCGTGGTCGATTGGGGCGTCCCATGCTCACAATGGCATGGCTCGAGCCGAAAAACGGCCAGGTGTTCCGTCCGGAACCGGCTTGCGCTCATCGAATTTTAACGCCTTTCTCATGAACGACTGACCTTTGGCCCGTAGTGTGATGCCCGTCGGTGGGAAAGCATCGTGCTCTCCCGCAGCAATTCGAGGGCTTTTTCACCTGTCAAAGGAAATTTCGTCATGACGGTACCCCTGTTCAACAAGCGACGCGGGTTCACGCTCGTCGAGCTTCTGGTCGTGATCGCGATCATCGGGATTCTGATCGGCTTGCTCCTCCCGGCCATCGGTGCCGCACGCGAGTCGGCCCGGAAGAGTCAGTGCAGCAACAACGTGAAGCAGATGGCCCTTGGCGCGCTCAACTACGCCAGCGCCAATGGCAAGCTGCCCACGAGCGGCGAGGGCAAGATCTTCACCGCCGGCTCCAGTGGGAGCGTCACCTGGACTGCGGGCACCAACGCCCTCAACACGGAGTCGTTCAACGTCCAGCTCCTGGCGTTCATCGATCAGGCCAACCTGGCCGCCAAGTGGAACCCCCGGAAGGCCTACTGGGACGCTGAAAACATGTCGCTTGCCGCCACCAAGCTTGCGACGTTCCTCTGCCCCAGCAACACGCTCGGCAAGGACGAGTACGGTGGCACGGTCACGACCCCCGCGGCGTCAGGGTACAAGTACTACGGTCAGACCGACTATATGCCGGTCTCCTACACGGACCTTGACCCGACCGACGGCACGCGGAAGAAGGCCAGCGGTGCGACGAAGAATGCCTACAAGGAAGGCCTTCTCTCGTGGGATCAAACGACGAAGGCTGACTCGGCCATGGACGGTGGAAGCAACACGGTGATTTTCTTCGAGGATTCCGGCCGCGACCGTTTCACGACCGGAACCCGAGATGCCTCCACCAGTTCATCCCTGGTGTGGGGCTACAGCAACGGAGCGAACATCGTGGCGATCTCGCCTACCGCGAGCAGCGACATGCCGAGCGGCAAGACCTGCCCGAACCGTTGGGCTGATCCCGACAACTCGAGCGGTATCTCCGGCGCTCCGGATCAGGAGTCGACCAATCCGCGGACGAGGAACATCATCAACAATACGCCGGCCAGCCCGATCGGCGGCAGCAGCTCGACATGCACGTGGGACACGAACAACTGCGGTCCCAATGACGAGCCGTTCAGCCTCCATGCCGGTGGTGGCTGCTTCGCTGGATTCGGCGATGGTGCCGTTCGCTGGCTGTCCCAGAAGCTCGATGTTCAGGTGTGCCGCCAGCTGTCTGATCCGAACGACGGAGAGTCGCCCCTCCCCTACCAGTGATTCGGATGCTCGGCTGGCATGAAGGAAAATCCTTCGTGCGAAGCACTCGCCGCCCCCGGCCCGACGGCCGGGGGCGGTTTTTTTATTGCCCTCGCCGCCTCCGAGGGCAGCCCGTTGATCAGCGTCCGCGTCTGCTTTTCTCGCTCACTGCCGTCATCCGCAGGCCGGACAGATCCTGCGTGACCTTGATGCGAAATGGCGTGGTCTTAGGAGAAAGATACTTCTTCGGAAGTTTGATTCCCGAATCAGATGGAGAGAGGAACACGGCGTACTCGCCCGCCTCTATGGATTCGATCCCGAACGAGCCATCGGAGCCCGTCGTGACCCGGATTGGCTCGCGACCCGCACCGTGCAGCTGGAAAGCCAGGTCCGTGTTGGACAGGGCCTGTCGGTCGAGCGTGAGGGTTCCAGACACGGAGTGCGAGCGATGAGCGGTGGCTTGCACGAAAAGACCGCCGAGCACCGCCATCGCGACGACGCCGCCCGCCGCGAGCATGCCGAATGACCGCAGTGACGGTTTCGAATGCTTCTGTTGCTTTCCCCTCGTTCCTGGTTCGGATGCATTCCCTTTCAGGCGTTCAACGAGTGATTCCACGCCGGTGAGGTCGCCACGAGCGATCCGCTTTTGAAGTTCGGACATGTGCTCGAGGGCTTGGGCGGCAGTCGAGGCCGTACCGCCCGTGCCATGGCTCAGGCCGGATGCCTTTGCCGAGTGTCGGAGCATCTTCTCGACCGTTCGATCCACTCTGCGGGCTGTGCGAGTCGACATGGAAATCACTCACGTCCTTGGGGGGTGCCAACCGGTGCTCGAACCTTCCATCGGAAAGATTCGCCGCGCCCACGACGAGACAAACGTGTTTTTCGCATGAGCGGTCTGATCGTGCCGGCGCGACCATCGTGATTACGCGGCGAATCATGACACTCGCCGTCGGCCTCACACATTCCTAACAAAGTCCGGCTGTTCTTCCCGTCGTCCGGCAGCCCCTCCACCCGACTCTCTCACTCCCCCATGGCCACCACGATCCTCTGG
>JBJTDB010000394.1:0-1372 GCA_046092145.1 Planctomycetia bacterium
GCCCCGGCGATCCTCGAGGCCCGGGCGATGATCCGGCCGAACACCACCGTGATCCGCGGCGTGCCATCGGCATCGATCGAGACCGCGGCCTGCGTGCCACGAAGGATCTGGATGACGACTCCCCCGAGATCGATCGTGGGATCACAGCCTGGCGGCGCGAGGAGTTCCTCCCGACTGAGAAGCGAACTGTCTGCAGGAAAGTGAACCCACACGTGCCTTCCGGCCCGCAGCAGCCGATGCAGCAGCACGCTGCCGGATCCGACCGTGCCGACCTCTGCGACAGGCTTTTCGGCAGGAGCGGCCGGTGGCGGCGCGGCGGCGCCGCCCGATGCGGGCAGCGGCGCGGCGATCGCCAACGCATCCCCCTGCGGCACCCGCGGCCCCGCAGCGGCCGCAAGACCATCGACGGGCGCGGCAGGCTGCGTCATTGGCGGTTGTGTCGCCGGCGCGATCGGCTGCTCGGCACGATCCGGTTCGTCGTTGAGGGGCTCGACCTTCGCCGCGATCGCGACGGGAATCGCTGCCTCGGAAGACTCAGCCATCTTGTCTTCGCCGGCGTCGGCGGCCACTCCTACCGCACGGTCGTTGTCGGACGGATCTGGCTGGCTCGGTTCGTCAGGTTTCTCCGCGTTCACCACGGCCGGCTCCGCCTTGCCTTCCTCGACATCAGGCTTGCTCTCGTTCTTTGCAGCCGCCACCGGCCGGGCGGCGGTGCGTCGGCCGCCGCGAGCCATCGACCAGCCAAGCACGCCTCCGGCAAGGAGGAGCACGGCCAGCGCCAGTGCCGCGGACGCCCGTCCCAGCCAGGCCTGCTTCTCAGGCGGCCGACGACGGGCTGGTTGTGAAGACGCTTCGCCATTGAATGATGGAGTCGCCGCATGCATCGCCGCGCGCACGACGTCGGCATTGGCCCGAGCCTCCCGCCGCTTGTCGGCAACGGCCTTCACCGCCTTGCGATGACGGAACTTCCGAAGCAGCCGCCGGCGACTGGCCGCTTCAATCGGCCTGACGATCCCTTGGTCTCGCGCGACTTCCGCGAGCATCCCGTGGCAGGCCGCCACTTCGGCAAGATGCATGTCGGACTCGAGGCAGATCGTTTCGAAGGCGGCAATGCGATCGGCGGGCAACGCGTTGTCGAGATACTCGGCCACGGAGTTGGGGTCTTCCCCGAGGCCGCGACCTTCGGGCTTGGGGGCTCCGATGGCAGCCCGGCTGACGGCCCCACGGATGCGTTCGACGAGATGCGCGGCCGTCGCGCTGGACGACACTTTCGCGGCCAACTGCCGCTGGTCGTCGTCGGGCAGCACGCCATCCAGCCAGGCGAGCAGGGTTCTGAGGGTGAGCCGCATGGGTGTCGCTCCGGGGCCACCGC
>JBJTDB010000395.1:0-6114 GCA_046092145.1 Planctomycetia bacterium
GACCGGGTTGTGCTTCTTGGCACTCAGTGCGGCCATGTAGAGCACGTTGCGGACGCTCGACCTGCCGCCCCAGATGGAGCGTTTGCCGTGGAACTGGCCGCTGTCGCGATTGAACGGGGCCACACCCACGAGGGCCGACACCTGCTGGCGGTTGAGCCGTCCGAGTTCGGGCAGCTCGCCCACGAGGGTGATGGCCGTCTGCTCTCCGATGCCCGGGACGCCCTTCATCCGCTCGTATCGGCCCCGCCAATCGTCGTTGGACTCGACGAGTTGGAGGATCGCCTTCTCGATCCGCTTGAGGTCCTTGTTGAGCGTCTCGATGTGCTTCAAGACGCTCTTACGGACGAGCGGCGAGAGCCCCGTTTCGCGGCGGTTTTTCTCGGCCGTGCGGTGTTCCAGGAGCTGCCGGCGTCGCACGATCAACTCCCGGAGCTGCTCCTGCCGCGCGTCGAATCCCACGGGCACCGGCTGGGTCGTTTCAGCGAACCGGGCAATGACCGCAGCATCGATCCGATCGGTCTTGGCCAAGAGTCCAAGGGCCTTGGCGAAGTCCCGCACCTGCCGTGGATTGACCACGGCGATGTGGTGACCGTCGTTCGTGGCCTCGGCCACGAGATCCCGTCCATACCCGCCCGTCGCCTCGATGACGGAGAGGCACGTTCCTGCCGGGGGCAGGAACGAGAGAAGCTTCGCACGGCCTGCGGCCGTGTTGTCGAACCGGTTCGGAGAACCGTCCGGCAGACCATGGACGTCGAGGGCGTCCTTCGAGACATCGATCCCTACGTACAAGTCATACCCGTGAGACATAAAAATATCCCTTTCTTGCAGATACGAACTCGAGCCACGGTGGCGGCGTCGGTTCACGCGGCTGTTCGGGCTTCTATGACACGACCGGCGACGATCACGCTTTGCTACGGCCTGCGAAGGCCTAGGGAAAATCGATCTATCGCCGGCCTCCGTGCCGAGGTGCGCCGAACGACGTCGGCGACCACGGATGGAAGAAGTAATCTGCTCGATGCCGCCCGTCTCGGGCAACATACAAGGGTAAACGCGCTCCATTTCTATACAGCCACCCGCATTCCCTCAGCTCGCGCTTCGGGCTTCTCGGCACATGGGTGACAGGCCCGGGTGGCACCGGTTCCCAGGAAAGCCCCCGGTGGTAACCGGGGGATCAATGTGCGATCCACTCAGAGGTCGCCCTTGAGGGCGAGTTCGTGGAAGTAGTGGCCGACTTTCTTCTGGTTCTTGAGGAGCCAGTCGATCGAGGGCTCGTTGTTCATCGCCTTGGCGATCGCTTTGAGCGTCGCCTCGCGATGCGTCCTGAAGAGCACCTCGTGGTCGATCTTCGTCTTCGCGTCGCCTGCCGAGGGATCGAGCCACACCGCCACGATGATCCCGATGTCGTTGACCTTGTTCTTCGGGATGTGACCCTCGCGAACGCTGTCCAGCACCGCGTTGGCCACGGCCGCCTGCACGGTGCCCATGAGGATGTTGGTGTAGCGGGCGTTGGGCGCCGTGTATTTGCTCACCATGAGCGTGGCGGGCCGCACCTGCACGTCGCTATTGAGGATCGCCCAGACGCGCGTGTGGCCCTTCACCTGGTCGCCGATCAGGTTGGCGATGGCATAGCCCACCGGGCCGTCGAGTTCGCCAATCACCACCTCCGGCTCCGCCGCGCTCCAGGCATCGTCGGCCTCCGCCAGCGCCTCGCCCGTCCGCATCACGATCTTCTTGCCTGCCATCTGCACGATCCTTTCCTTGCTGAATGAGAATGATCCCCGTCCTTTGAATCACCGGTCGTCGCTGGTCCCGGAGTCGGTCTTCGCCGCGCCGGCCGAGTCGTCCTGCACCCGCACGAGCAGCATCTGCTCGACCTTCCCACCGTCGCGGTGCACGAGGATCGTCGTCTGCTGCTGCGTGAGGTTCGAGAGCCCGGCTTCGTAGACCGGCGTCTTCTTGTCGCCGATCGTCCAGGCCGCGCGCTGCGTCTTTTTATCCACCTTGCCGGTGATGTTCTGCGTCGAGTCGGAGACGGCGTCGTAATAGGTTCCCCGCAGCAGCCCAGCCTTGTCGATCGCGAGGCTCAGGAACGTCCCCGGACTCGTCTCCTCCTTGCGGGCCAGCGCGTAGACACCAAGCGGCCGCCACTGATCGTCGTCGGCGATCGATGCCGCCGTGCCCTGCTCCGCGATCGCGGAGGCCTGCTTGGCATAGGCTTCCGCGGAGCCGACGTTGGTCCCCTGCACATAGACGCCGTCATCCTGATAGACGACGTTCGTGCCGTAGTTGTAGGCCATCGGCATGGCTCCATAGCCGCCCCAGCCGACCAAGTCGCTCCAGGCGAGCCCGGCCATCATGCCCCAGCCGAAGCCTCCCCACCATCCGCCCGGCCACCAGGCGCCGAAGTGGTCTCCATACCAGCCACGGCCGCCATACCAGCCGCCGCGGTAGAAATTGTTGCGGATCGCATCGCCGCGATTCGCGAGCCGATCGATCGAGTAGGGCTTCACGGCATCGCGGCCGAGGCCGTCGCGTGCGAGCCCCTGCCCGGCGATCCGCTGAAAATCGGCCTTCGATACATCACCCCGCGCGAGGTTGTGGTCGCCCGCGAAATGCCCGGCCGCGCCATCGAGCCCGCCAAACTCGCGTGCGCCATCGAGCGAGCGGCCGCCACCATCCAAGCCTCGCCCGCCACCGCCGTCGAAACCACCATGATCGCCACCGCCGCCGACGTGCGGCCCGCCATAGCCACCCATGTGGCCGCCGCCGCCCATGCCGCCCACATGGCCGCCGCCGCCGCCATGGCCATGGGCGATGCCCCCTCGCATCGCGAGCGCCACCAGGAGCATCCCGCCGGCGAAACCCGAAACCACTCTGAAGGCCGTCGTTGGCATGGTCAAACCTCTACTTCTTTCGCGTGAAGTGCATCGGCTGGCCGTCGGGAAGCGGCCGGCCATCGAGAAATCGCTCGATCGATTGCATCGTGAATCGTCCGTCGCCGCCGGGCACGATCGACTGCACCCACCGGGCGCGGCCGCCGTCGGCCCCGTCGCCGGGCGATCCTGTCAGGCTGCGGTTGAGCGCCGTACCGTCTGATTCGATCACACCCTCGGCATGGGCGCCCGTCGAGTCGTGCACCGCCACGTGGATGACGCCGGCGGCCCGATCGGCATGGATCAGTTCGATCGCCTCGACCGGTCGGCCATCCTTCCGTTCGATCCTGATGCGACCCAGGATCACACGGCCGCCTGCCGCCTTCTCGTAGGTGGCGGTCATCGTCATGCCCGACTGGGGATCCCGTGCCTGCCACGATCCGAGCAGCCACCCGAGATCGTCGAGGGCGGCGGCATGATTGGGCGACACGACCGATTCGGCGAGCCGCCACGCGCCGTTGTCCAAAACCCGAAGGCTCGTGAAGGGAGACATCACGGGCGTCTCACCGGTCGATCGCGTGAAGACGATCGTGCCGGCCACACGGGCCAGCGAATCGGCCACCATCTCGACGCCCGTCACCTCGATCCGCATCGACGCCTTCGGATGCTTCTCGATCCAGCCGCGGATCGACCGCACGATCGCGTCGCGACCGGCCACCCGCGATCCTCCTTCGACGAGCACCGCCCCGGCCGTCCATTGGTCGGCCAGCGCCTCGTAGTCACGGCGGTTGAAGGCCTCCGCATAGGCGACCGAAGCCTTTTCAAGCGTCCCACGCGGGCCGTCGGCCGTTTCGGCCGCTGCCTGTCGGCCGATGCCGGCCACGATCGCCACCGCCACCACCATCCGCCATCCATTCATTCGTCGCATGACCACCTCGCACATGCTCGTCTGGTTGAAGCCGCCGACATCATACGGCGAGCCGGCGCAGCGTGCAGCATTCGCTCCGGCGGACGACCCGGGTGAGGTCGTGCAGGCCATGCCGAGAAATGCCACCCTGCCGCGGGGGTCGCTTCCCGCGGCGGCGTTCCAGCCATGCGGGATGTGCCAATGGGATCGCCTCGCCGTCGCGAGGAAAATCTCGCGGGCATCCTCGTCCGATCTCTTCTTTCGGCCGGCACGTCATGCTGGAACCCCTTCCCATGCGAGCCATCACGCGTCCGATTCTTGGAGTCATCGCCGCCGCCCTGACCTTCGAAGCGACCCTGACCGTGGCCGAAGCCGCCAACACCGGCTTCGACCCCCGCGTCATCATGTTTGGCGAAGCCCGCGAGCAGATTCAAAACACGCCGATCGAGCAGAGGCCCTACCGCCCGCTGCACGTCTACGGGAACACCGTACGGCGGCGGCAGTCGCGGGGCGGGGCGCCGTCGCGGTCGGCCGGCCAGCGGTAACTGGCGGCGGCTCGACGGCCTCGGCTCGCGCCAGGGCATGCACCCGGTATTCGGCGCCGGTTCGATGTTCGACGCACAGGTAGCGGGTGCGAACCCGCCGCCCGCGGCAGAATATGCGGCCGTTATCGACGCGAAAGAGCCCGCCGAGCGGGATCTCCTCGACCCGCATCCGCGTCGGCGGGGCGTCGTCGTACCTGGCGAGCGCGAGCACCAGCCCGCGATCGCTGCATGACATCGCCGTGGGGTTTCGCATGGAGGCGGCAAGCGCGGCGGCGACCTCCTCCGGCAGCCATCCGGCCGACACGACCGGTGCGAGGATCGCGCCAAAGGCCGCCTTCCATTCGGGACCGTGCGGCTTGGTGCGACGTCGCCGGGCATGGCTCACCCAGGCATCCACGTGGGCGATCTCGTGGAGCAGCGTCGTCAGAAAGGCGTAGGGATTGAGATCGGCGTTGATCGAGATCCGGTGCCGCTTGTCGCCGGCCCGCGGCGGACGATGATCGCCGAGCTTTGTGAGCCTCGGTCGGCTCACCCGCACGACGACATCCCTTCCTCCCAGAAGATCGGCGACATACGGCTCCGCCTCGCGGGGCAGGTGCCGAGAGAGAATCTCGCGAATGGGGGCCGTTTCGCCCATGCGAAGAGGCTACGCCACGTCGCATGATTCCGACTACCCCGCGCCGATCAACGCGGCGGAGCCTACCGGTATTCCGCCCTGCCCCAGGTGGCTGCCCGTTCCCAGGTATAGATCCGCGGAGGCTCTGCGGGGTTGCGGACCTCGACGATCTGCGTCCGCCAGACTTTTCCGCCTTCGTCGCTGAAGAGCACCTGCCACGAGGCGGCGAGGTTGTCGCCGGGCTGGGGCGGGTCGGCCTCGCAGTTGAGCAGCCGCCAGGGGATCGCATATTCCATGGTGTAGCCCTTGCCGTCGGCGGAGCGGACGTAGCCCCCGCGGAAGCCGCTGGGGTTGGTCTGCAGTTCACCGGTCAGCATGCCGTGCTGGATCGTCAGGCAGGGCTTGCCGGTGGCCGCGTGAAACCACATCGTGAGGTGCAGGAGCCGTGGATTCAGCGCAGCCTCGCTCTGCTCGGGCGTAGGCGCGATGGTGCGCATGTTGAAGTAGCTGGCGGCGTTTGCGTTCACGGGCCACCCGAGCTTGCGGTGGGTCGAGAGCCGCACCTGCACCGCCCCGCCGCGTTAGCCGTCATTGGCGCTCATCGTGGGATCGACCGTGCTGGCGAGTGGATGCGGATCGCCCACGCGGGCGGCTATATACAGATGCTTGTCGTCATACATCATTCGGCCGTCCATCCACTCGGCCGCGTCTGGATCGAGGCCGAGCGACGCGGTCACGCCGGGGGCCGAATCCCACTCGTCGAGCTGGCCGTCGATCGTGATCGGCCCCGCCGCCCGGGTGACGACGATCGCCTCGGCCTGCGGCCGGCCAAACTGCTGCGTCACCTGGTCGTCGATCACCTCGGGGTTCTTGCCACCCATGTTCAGTTCGATCCCCTCGTCTGCGGGCAGCCGCACGAACCGCTCGTCCTGAACGGAGAGTTCGCGGGCCGAGTAGGGCGACCGCGTGGCGGAGCACGAGCAGCCGACGATGCTGGCGATCAGGGCGGCAAGCAGCCCGAAGGATTCGAGCCGATGGTTCACGCGTAGATGCGTCATGGAAAACCTCGTGGGAGAAAAGGGGACGCCGCGCATTTAGGGGGCCGCCCAGCAATGTGCTGCGTCCCCTTTTCCGGATAGCGGTATTAAGCCCCCCCCCCGGGGGGGGGCCCTT
>JBJTDB010000396.1:0-5365 GCA_046092145.1 Planctomycetia bacterium
CCCACGCGCTCCCCGCCCCCCCAACCCCCGCGCGCACCCCCGCCACGAACCTCGGAACCCTGCCCTACTCCGACGGCAGCACGCCCGACACGACCAGCGACAGCGAGACGGCCGAGATCGTGGAGCCGGTGCTGGAGACGATCAAGGAGATCGTAGCGGGCGCGAGCACGGTCGATTCGCTGCAGGTCAATCGGGGCGACATCGTCACGTATCGCGTCACGGTGCGGCACGCACCCTCGTCGACGGCCCCCGCCTTCAGCGTGAAGATCGCCGACACGCTGCCGACCGGACTCACGCTCGTCGGCACGCCGACGGTCGTCTACCACCCGAACTATCCGAGCAGCTTCTACACGCCGCCGGTCGTCACCACGAACGTGGGCGGCAACCCGAACGCGTTCACGGTGCTCTTCGATTACCTCGACCATCCCGAGAGCCCGTTTGGCGCGGGCATCGTCGACGAGGCGATCATCGAATACCAGGCCACCGTCGATGTGGCGATCGCCGACGGGCCCGCCACCAACACGGCCCAGGTCACCTATGACAGCCTGTATGGTGAGCGGAGTTCGATCATCTCCCCGACCACGACCCGCGACTATGCCGACTCCGATCCCGCCACGCTCCTGGTGGACGTCAGTTCGATCGCCGGGCACGTCTACGTCGATGCCAACAACAACGGCATCTTCGATCCGGGCGAGACGCCGCTGCCGGGCGTGACGATCGCGCTCATCGGCACGAGCACGGTGGGCAGCGTGAGCCTGACGGCCACCACCGACGCCTCCGGCGGCTACATCTTCTCGGACCTCGATCCGGGCACCTACACGCTCTCGCAGCCCACCCAGCCCGCCGGCTACGCCGACGGGAAGGATCACGTCGGCACCATCTTCGGCGGCAGCATCGCCGGCACCGGCATCGGCTCCGACCAGATCACGACCATCGTGATTCCCAACAACGGCCAGACCTACTCGGCCAACGATTACGACTTCGGCGAGGTGGAGGTCGATCTCTCCATCACGAAGACAAGCGTTCCGGCGACATACGTGCCGGGGGAGAACGTCATTTACACGATCGTGGTCACCAACAACAGCCTCGTCGACCTGACGGGCGTAGCGGTGGCCGACACGTTCGATGCAACGCGTGTGGCGAGTGCCGCCTGGACCGTGACTTTCGACGCGGGCTCGTCCGGGCCGCGATCCGGAACGGGCACCATCAGCGACACGATCGCTCTCAAGACCGGTGAGAAAGCCACCTATACGGTCACCGCCCTCACCACGTCCACGGCCACCGGCAACCTCGTCAACACGGCGACCGTCCAGCCCCCGTCCGGCACCACCGACAAGACTCCGCGCGACAACACCGACACCGAGACCGACGTGGCGGCTCCCAAGGCCGATCTGCGGATCTCCAAGACCGACGGTGTCACGAAATACAGCCCCGGGGTGCCGCTCACCTACACGATCGTGGTCACCAACGACGGGCCGAGCTTTGTGACCGATGCCCGCGTGCTCGACGACCTGCCCGCCGTGTTCACGAATGTCTCGTGGAAGGTGACGAGCTACACGGGCACCGGCTCCGGCCCCGGCACGGGCGGGCCGGTGCTGAACGTGGCCCAGTCGGGTGACATCGACACGAAGATCAACCTCGCCGCCGGCGGCACGGCAACGTTCACGGTCACGGCCACGGTCGATCCCTCGGCCTCAGGCGACCTCGTCAATACGGCCCGCGTCGAGGAGCCCGCCGGCGTCACCGACCCGACACCCGGTAACAACACCGCCACCGATATCGACGAATTCCAGCCGCTCGTCGATCTGGCGATCACGAAGACAGACGGTCGCGAGATCGCGCAGGCCGGGGCGGCGACCACCTACACGATCGTCGTCACCAACAACGGCCCCGGCACGGCCGTCGGTGCCCGCGTCTTCGATGCGGTGCCGGCGAACATGACGGCCGGCTCGTGGACGGCGACCTACTCTCCGGGCTCGAGCGGCGACAACGCCGGCACCGGCGGCCTCGACACCACCGTCACGCTCCTGCCCGGCGGGGCTGCGATTTTCACGGTCGTCACCACGGTGAAGGCGACGGCCACCGGTCAGGTGCGGAACACGGCCACCGTGGAAAAGCCCGCAGGCACGATCGACACCGACCTGACCAACAACTCCGCCACCGACACGAACAGGATCCCGATCCTTGTGGCGGCCTCCGACGCCGATTGCGACGGCACGTCGCAGGTGAGCATCATCGATCCCTTCACGGGGGCGATCCGCAAGCAGTTCTTCGCCTACGAGGAGAACTTCCGCGGCGGCGTGCGGGTGACCCTCGCCGATGTCGATGGCGACGGCATCGAGGAGATCGTCACGGCCCCAGGCGCCGGCCGCATGGCGGAAGTGCGGGTGTTCGATCAGAACGGCGATGAACTCAAGAAGTATCGCAATCGGCCCTATGGCAATGCCTACAACGGCGGCGTCGAACTGGCGGCGGGCGACGTCGATGGCGACGGCGACGACGACATTGCGACCGCCATGACTCGTGGTGCCGGGGATGTGCGCGTCTTGAAGAGCGGCAGCAGCCGATTGGCGGTGGACGTCACGAAGTCGTTCCAGCCGTTCTCGCCGAACTTCAGGGGAGGCGCGACGGTCGCGATGGCCGACCTCAACGGCGATCGCAAGGCAGAGGTCATCGTCGGTAGCGGCGCGGGCATTGCCCCGAGCGTGCTCGTCTACAACGTGGCAGGGGCACCGACAGTTGTCGATCGGATCAGTCCGTTGTCGTCGTCTCTCCGAGGTGGAGTGACCGTTTCAGCCGCGCGATGGAATGCCGATGCCACCCCCGACATCGTCGTCGCAGGTGGTCGAGGCGCTGGATCTGTGACCGAGGTTTACGACGGCACTATCGCCGCCACCACCAATGTCCGACTGGCCCGTCAAACGGCTTTTGCTGGCCTGGCGAGTCGCAATGCCGCCACATTCGCAGCCGGGATCGACATCGATGGCGACAACCGTGCCGATCGGTTCATGGTGACGCAGGGCAATGGTGGCGCGTCGAGTGGCGTCCGAGTGATCAACGCCACGACAGGAGCAACGGTCGGCACGTTCGCCTCGGCCCTCAAGTCGCCGCTGCGGATCGCAGCGTCGGCCCCGCGGCGGGATACGAGCCTGGTGACCACGGCGACCGGACTGCAGTATCGGGATGTGAAGGTCGGTACTGGCACCGCGGCAGAAACTGGCAAGTACGTGAAGGTGCACTACGTCGGCAGCTTGCGGGACGGCACGGTGTTCGACAGTTCGCGTGACCGTCGGGGTGGAACGGCCTTCGACTTCCGCCTCGGAGTTGGCGATGTGATCGCCGGCTGGGACGAAGGCGTCGCGGGGATGAAGGTGGGCGGCCGCCGGACGCTGATCATCCCGGCGAACCTCGCGTATGAGGGAAAGTCAGGGCCGCAGGGCACGCTGGTGTTCGACGTCGAACTGCTCGAGGTGTCGGACACTCCGTTCCCGTGATCCCCTGAACGAGGGGCTGATGCGGCTGCTACTACCACCGAGCCTCGAGGCCCAAGTTGGCACCGTGGAGGAACAAACTCCCTCCGCCGACGAGCGTGGTGCCGCTGGTTGGGGTGTTGGTGAAGTCCCACTGGTTGGCAGCGAGAGCTGCCCCGGTAAGCCAGATCAGGTTGTAGCCCATCCGCAGTCCCCAGGTGTCATTGAGCCGGCGGATCACGGAGAAGTTGATATCGCCGATCATCCCCACGCTGCCCCGTGAACTGGATCGCGGCCCGCGGACGAGAACGGGATCCAGGCCGACGAAGGGTTCGTACAATGCCGCTTGGGACTGCGAGAGCAGCGTGCCCATCAGGCCTACCTTGGCCCAGCCCTCGTACGCCCAGCACGCCCACTCCTTGCGCCTGCGATACCCCACCTGTGGGCCGATCATCTGGGTATTCGTCGTAACGCGGTATGGCGAGGGCGGATCGCCTTCGCAGCAGGTCGTATCGAGCGTGGCCGTTTCATCGAGACCTGCCCAGCGGAGACCAAGCAGCCAGTTGGTACACGTGCAGGCGCACTGGCACCTATCCCACGGCAGCTTCGCGCACTTCCCTCCCGTCCTGCAGCAACAGACCGAAAACAAGTTGAACTCAGCCATGTTCAGCGTGGAGGCGGTCGTGGCTTGCACCGCATCCGCGTCACCGAATCCGGAAGAGGGAATCTCGCCCAGGTCGCCTGGCAGCTGCAACGTGTCGGAACCCGTCACGAGAGAGTCTGCATACATGCCGTACACGCCGAGGTACCCGATCTCCCAGCCGATGTTGTTGGGCAAGTACTCCCCATAGAAAACCCTGACACCGGGGGCCGTCGCATACTGCATGTCACGCGTGGTCATGAGGGTGGAGCCGGCAGCTGAGGGGTCGGCCAGTCCATTGTCGAGCACGAGGGGTCGGTTTATGAGCGAGTTGTCTCGTTGCAGAAAGAGAACATCGAAGATGGCATAACGCGACCAGTCGGGACAGCAGCCAGACTGGCATGGGGCGTTGCAGGCAGTCACATGCGGCGTGGCATCGGGAGGGGCGAGCACATCTGCCGGGATCACGATCGAATCGGAATCTTCCGAGGCAATGGCCACGACGGTTGAGAGACCGCTGAGCAGGAAGGCAATTACCAGGAGATCACGAAAACCCTTGTCGATCATTCCTCGCATCATGGCACCCATTCCCCACCGGCAGGCTGAATCAGCGGTCGGTATGACCGGAACGTCCGTCAAGACCGTGACGTCCGGTGCGATCGTCATTTTCCTTACAGATGCGTGAACGAAGGCCACTGGACCGGCGGGGTCTGCCCGGCTTCCCTGAACGAAGGGCGGCGGTTGGCGATTGGGTGCAAAGAATGGGAGGAATGGGCAGTGTGGTTGGTTCCACCAAGGTGCTGCTTCGCGTCCACGGCAAGCGGCTTGGCCAAAAGACAGCGGTTTTAGGCCCGTTCATGGACAGCCGCCCCCGCAGGCCGCTACGCTGCAACGCGGCGACGGAAGGTGATTTTCGAAGTTTTCATCGTTCCGGTAGTCGAGGAGGCGACCCACACGCATGGATCAGTTTCGCAGGATTCAGGCCGGCAAGGCCGGCGACGTTCACATGGTGCTCTTCAAGGACACCAAGATCCTCGACGACACGGTGCTCGACGAGATCAAGACCGAACTCAACACGCTGATCGGCAAGGCCGCCGGCCCCGACGTGCTCCTCGATTTCGGGAACGTGCAGTTCATGTCGAGCGCCATGCTCGGGCTCCTCGGGCAGCTGCACCGCAAGATCACGGCCGGCAAGGGACGGCTGAAGATGTGCAACATCCGTCCCGAGATCTTCCAGGTCTTCAAACTCACGAGC